>NZ_CP030053.1:6000000-6300000 GCF_004114955.1 Bradyrhizobium guangzhouense | reverse complement strand
ATCGAGGCAGTCTTCCCGGATATGGCGAGCGCATAAGCGCGCGTCAAAGCCATCAGCTGAATTGGGAAAGCCCGGGACGAACGTCCCGGGCTTTTCTGCATTTCTGAGCTCACCACTTCAATTCGCGCATCAGCGCCTTCGGCGGGTGCCCGAACAATTCCAGCACCGACTTTGGATCGAGCTGGTCGAGGCCCTCGAACTCCTCGGCGTGGATGCCGCGGGTGACGAACAGGCAATCGATGCCGAATTCGCGCGCGCCGGTGAGATCCGTGCGGACGGAATCGCCGATCGCCAGCACTTTCTTCCGGTCGATCGGGTGGCCCTGGCGTTCGCCGGCAAGCGCCATCGCGCGCTCATAGATCGGCCGGTGCGGCTTGCCGTAGAAGATCACCTCGCCGCCGAGCTCACGATACAGTTCGGCGATCGCGCCGGCGCAATAGATCAGCCGGTCGCCGCGCTCGACCACGATATCGGGGTTGGCGCAGACCAGCGTCAGCTTGCGCTCGCGTGCCTTCAACATCATGCCGCGATAGTCTTCCGCGGTTTCGGTCTCGTCGTCGTAGAGTCCGGTGCAGACGATGTAGTCGGCCTCTTCCAGCGGCGCAGTCGTCGCATCGAGGCCGCGATAGATCGAATTGTCGCGCTCGGGGCCGAGCCAGAACATCTTGCGGCCGGGATGCTCGGCGACATAGAGCCGCGTCAGATCGCCGGAGGAAACGATGGCGTCGTAGGTCTCGTCGGCGACGCCGAGCTTGCGCAATTGCCGCTGCACGGAGTCGGCCGGGCGCGGTGCGTTGGTGATCAGGATCACCGTACCGCCGTGGCTGCGATAGGTGTGCAGCGCCTCGCAGGCCTCGGGGAAGGATTCCAGGCCGTTATGGACCACGCCCCAGATGTCGCTGAGCACGACATCGACTCCACCCACGAGTTCGCGCAGGCTTTGGGCAAAATGCAGCGTGGTCATGACGTGAGTGGCCGATCAGATGCGGCGCGCGAGCGCCGCGTTGCCGGTGATGCGCTGTGACGGGGAGGCAGGCGGCGCAGCTGATGTTGCGCCCGCTGTCGTGCCTGACGTTGTGCCTGGGCTCGATGTACCGGGGCCATTGGATCCCTGAATCTCTTGCGCCGGGTTCGGCGAGGCCCCGCCGGTAGCAGATGCCCCTTCGGGCCGCAATGGCCGCGGCGGCGCGAACAGAAAGCCCTGGCCGAACCGCACGTCATAGTCGAGCAGGTCGACCACTGCGCGCTCGCCTTCGATCCGCTCCGCGATCAAATCGATGCCGAAGCGGCCGAGCAGGTCGGACAGGTCGGAGGGGTGAATGTCCGAGGTCGAGGCCTGCTTCGGGTCGAGCAGGAGCGACGCCGGAACCTTGATGAAGCGTACACCGCGGTCGGCGAGCTCGCGCGGCTCGATCCTGAGGTCCGTGACATGATCGATCGAGAAGCGGAAGCCGCGCTGCGCCAGCGCCGCCAGATTTTCGGTCTCGGCCGGACCGAGCGCGCGGAAGGTCGACTGCTTGAACTCAAGCACCAGCGACGCCGCCAGCGCGCGGTTGGCCTCGAGGAAGTCGAGGCATTGCGCGAAGGTGGTGGAATTGCCGAGCGTCGAAGCCGCGACGTTGCAGAACACGCCGACGTCCTTGTTGCGCACCATCAGCCGGCGCAGCACCTGGACGCAGCGCAGCAACACCATATTGTCGATCCGCCCGATCAACCCGGAGGCCTCGGCGAGGCTGATGAACTCCTCGGCGGCGATCAGCTGATCGCGCTCGTCGCGCACCCGAGTCACGGCCTCGTAGAACCGGACCTTGCGCTGCGGCAGCGTCACCATCGGCTGAAGGAAGATGTCGATGCGGTTCTCGTCGATGGCGCTACGTAACGTCGCCAGCATCTGGGTCTGGTTGCGGCCGTTGACGGCATGAACGGCGCTGCCGGTCGGGGGCGGGACCACCGGCGGCGTCGGCCGCGGCGGCGCTGCGGGAAGCGGGGGAGGAGCGGCCGGCCGCTCATCGAACGGCGCGATCAGGTCGATCGGCACGTCCACCGCCGGGCTTGCGACCGGAGCGGGGGCCGGTGCCGGTGCGTGACCGGCCAGCAGGTCCTCATGGGTCGACACTGTGGCGGCAAGCTGCCTGACCAGCCCGCCGAGCTCGTTGATCTCGCCGACCACCGACTGGACCCGATCGGAATTGGTCGAGTTGGACGAGGCGATACGGCCTTCGATCGCAGCTAACCGGCGGCCGAACTCTGCCACCTGGCGGGCGAGGTCGGCGGTGCCGCGCGACAGGTCGGCGATCTGGCCGCCGACATCGCTGCGGTCGCGCAGCCGCATCGAGACCGCGTTGTAGAGGATCAGGAAGGTCAGCGCGGTCAGCGCCACGATCGCGGATTCGGTTCCGTTGATGCCGGCGACCGAATAGAGCACGAGCCCGAGCGATGCCGCGACCAGAACCATGCAGATGGCGATGAAGATCGTCGAAATGCGAATCATGCCGCGCGTTACGCCTCAAGAGCTGACTGCCTCACCCGGGAAAACACGGGTCGCCATTCGTACCCGTCGCGCCTCGTGCTCCCCAAGCACGCACGACCCTAACATCATTGTTGATTCGAGGGGATAGCGGGGCGCAGGCGCGTCTGGCGTCAGTCAGGACGGTGCGGCGGCGCCGACCGTGTCGGCCGAGACAGCCTCGCGGCTGCCGAGCGGATTGGGCCGTCCGGTCGTCGTATCCCGCAGGGTTTGCCGTTCGATCTCCGAGTTCAGCTCGGCACCGAACATGATGGCTATCGCCGACATCCACATCCACGTCATCAATCCTATCGCAGCCCCGAGCGAGCCGTAGGTTGCGCTGTAATTGGCGAAGGCCGACAGATACCAGGACAGCAGCGCGGAGCCTGCGATCCAGAGCAGGGCCGCGGTCACCGCGCCGATGCTCAGCCATTGCCAGCGCGGCGCATCGCGGCTCGGCGCGAAGCGGTAGAGGACGGCGAGCGCTGCCAGGAGGATGACGAGCAGCAGCGGCCAGCGCGCCAGCGCCACGATCAGCTTGCTCTCCGGAGCAAGGCCGAGGTGATCGAGGGCGAGCGGGAAGGCGACGACGGCGGCCACCATCAGCAAGAGCGCGAGGATGCCGCCGACCGTGAACGACAGAGAGATCAGGTTCAGCTTGACGAAGCCGCGCTTCTCGCGCTCCTCATAGGCGACGTTGAGGGCGTCGAAGATGGATTTGACCCCGGCATTGGCGCTCCAGATCGCCAGCACGAGGCCGAACAGGAAGGTGGCGCCCAGCGCGGTGTTTCCCTTGGAAACCACGCGCGCGACCTGATCCGCGACGATCTGGAACGAACCCTCCGGCAGCATCGTAGCGAGCGTCTGGAGATTGCCGCTGATGGTCGAGGGATCGGCGAACAGTCCGTAGGACGAGACCAGCGCGGTGACGGCGGGAAAGATCGCGAGGAGTCCGAAGAACACCACGCCGCCGGCCGTCGCGAGCAGGCGATCGTCGTCGATGCGCTGATAGGTGCGCCAGAAAATATCCTTCCAGCCGGCCCAGGGAATTTTGAATGGGCTGGTCGAGCCGCGGCCATGGCCGGGCTGCATGGCCGCGCTTGCCGGGTGCGTTTCCGGTGAATTTGCTTCCTTGTTGCGAAGGTCTTGCGGCGGTCCGGGTCGGATCAGCCCGGTGTCCTGAAAATAGCGCTCGGCCGTTAGCACAAACACGGCCGTGGCGGCGACCAGCAGCCAGCTGTCGAGCTGCTCGGACTGCCGCGCCGGCATCATGCATCCTGTCTGCGGGCGGGGCGCCGCCGACGCGCCGCGGTGACGCCCACCAGGGTGAGGGCCGCAAGCATCAGGCCAAGCTGCACGGGCCGGCTGCTGCGATTTGACGATGTATCGCCGCCATGGCCGTGTTCGCCCGGCGCGAGCGGCACGAGCGGAATCGTCGTCGCCACTTCCTTCACCGCTTGCTTGACTGTTCCGCGCGGAATCCGTGGCGTCGCAATCGCCACGCGTATCCGGCTGGCGAGTGGCACGATCGGCCTGGTCCGGCGGTTCATTTGCGCCATCGCCACCCCGGCGCAGATTGCCGCCAACACCAGCAACACCGCTGCCACGGCGCCAAAACCCCAGAATTGCCCGTAGGTGATGGCGACCCAGCGATACAGCGCGATCAGGCCGACAAAGAAGGCCGCGATCACGAACAGCCCGGCCACCGCGAATAATCCCGCCGCAACCGCATAGGACTTGGCCCGCCCAGTGGTCTGGCTGGCGCGATCACGCAAGTAAGAACGCGCGGCGCGCTTGAGATGGTTGAGTTTCAGCGCCATGCCGGCGCGCAGCAATTCGCCCGATGGCGCGAGCATGCGGACATCCTCCGAGAGCGAGAATTTCGTCGGGAGATGAACGTTGCGGAATTTGACTTGTTCCGCGGCGTGCGCGCGATCAGCCGAGATCGGCGGCCGCGATCCAGAACACCTCGCCCTCGGAATCCTCGGTATCGAGCCAGAGCAGGGGGAGTTCCGGAAAGGCCTCGTCGACCAGCTCGCGGCCCCGGCCGATCTCGCAGATCAAGCCGCCATCCGGCGTCAAATGATCGGGCGCATCGCGCAGGATGCGCCTGACGACGTCGAGACCGTCGACGCCGCCGTCGAAGGCGAGCTTCGGCTCGGCCCGGCATTCCGGCGGCAACGCCGCCATGCCTTCCGCGTCGACATATGGCGGGTTGGTGATGATCAGATCGTATCTGGCCTCGCCAAGCGGCGCGAACAGATCGCCGCGATGGAGCGTGATCCGCTCATCGAGGCCATGGTCGCCGACATTGCGGGCGGCAACTTCAAGCGCGCCCTTCGAGATGTCGACCGCATCGACCACTGCGTTCGGGAAGTGATACGCAGCGAGGATCGCAAGACACCCCGATCCGGTGCAGAGGTCGAGCACGCGCTCGACGGCGGCGGGATCGTCGATCAGCGAGCCCACCTCGCCGTCGCCGCCGAAATGCGAATCCAGGAGCTCGCCGATGAAGGAGCGCGGAACGATGACGCGCTCGTCGACATAGAACGGCAGGCCGCGCATGTAGATCTTGTTGACGAGGTAGGCAGCCGGTTTGCGCGTGGTGACGCGCCGGTGGATGAGATCGAGCAGACTCTCGCCTTCCGCCGCGGTGATGCGGGCTTGGGCAAAGCTCTCGAACTGGTCGGGATGCAGATGCAGGGCCTCGCAGACCAGGAAGGCGGCCTCGGCGACCGGATCGGTCGTGCCATGGGCGAAGGCGAGTTTCGCGTCGTTGAAGCGGCTGACCGCATAGCGGACGTAGTCGAGCAGCGTCAGCAGCTCGCCACGGCCGACCTTCGCGAGTTTTGGCGCGGCGCGGCTACGCGCAGGCGCCTTGGATGCTTTTGCCATCAGGATTTGGTCCAGCGTGCAGCGGCCTCGTCGTCACGGGCATGGGCCTCGACCCAGCCGGTGCCGGTGGCGCTCTCTTCCTTCTTCCAGAATGGGGCGCTGGTCTTGAGATAATCCATCAGGAATTCGGCCGCCTCGAACGCCGCGCGGCGATGCTGCGAGGCGGTAACAACCAGCACGATGTTCTGGCCGGGCTCGAACCGCCCGACGCGATGGATGACCGTGACACCGTTGAGCGGCCAGCGCGACATGGCCTCGTCGACGTGGCGCTTGATCTCTTCTTCCGCCATGCCGGGGTAATGTTCGAGCGTCAGCGCTGCGATCTTCGAACTGTCCTCGTCTGCGCGGCAGATGCCGGAGAAGCTGACGACCGCACCGATGTCGGTGCGGCTTTTGGTCAGGACCGCAATCTCGCGCGCGATGTCGAAATCGTCTTCCTGGATGCGAATGGCGACGGGGCAGGTGGTGGTGGTCGCGGAGGTCATGGCCTAGCCGCCCGTCATCGGCGGGAAGAACGCGATCTCGCGGGCGCCCGCGATCGCGGCGTCCGCCTTGACATGGGCGTGGTCGATCGCGGTCCGGATCACCTTCGGCTTTTCGAAGGCATAGGCGTAGGCCTCGCCCCGGCCGGACAGCCAGGCAATCAGCTCCTCGACGGTGCGCACGGTCGCGGGCGGCTCGATGAATTCCTCGGCCTTGCCGACGCGCTCGCGCACCCAGGCGAAATACTTCACCTTCATCCCTCATCCTCCTTGATGAGGTGGTGGATGCCGGCGCGGAAATAGTCGTAGCCGGTGTACATCGTCAGGATCGCCGAGGCCCACAGCAGGACGAGGCCGATCAGCGAGACCACGGGGACGACCTCGTCGCCGGCGGGACCGGCGAGCAGGAAGCCGATGGCGACGAGCTGAACGGTGGTCTTCCACTTGGCGAGCTTGGTCACGGGGACGCTGACGCGCAACGCCGCCAGATATTCGCGCAGGCCCGAGACCAGGATTTCGCGGCACAGGATCACGATGGCGGCCCACAGCGACCAGCCATGGATGATGCCGTCGGCGGCCAACATCAGCAGGCACGAGGCGACCAGCAGCTTGTCGGCGATCGGGTCGAGCATCCGGCCGAACGCCGATTGCTGATTCCAGATGCGGGCGTAATAGCCGTCGAGATAATCGGTGACCGCGGCGCCGATGAAGATCGCGACCGCGACCCAGCGCAGCCACAACGGATAGTCCATGATCGACTGCGCGTAGATGCATCCGACCACGACCGGGATCGCGGCGATCCGGCCATAGGTCAGGATGTTCGGGAGGGACATCGCGCGGCTGGTCGTCCCTCGTGTCGTGGCGATGTTCATCCGTCCTACCAATACCGCTCGAGCCTGAAGGTCAACCGTCCGTCCCAATTGGGGTACAGGATGCGACGACCATATGACTACCGCCCCTTTAGTTCACCCCGGCTGGGGATGGAAATAGTCGAATATCCTGCGGGCGCTCTCGGCGCTCACCCCAGGAACCTTGCCGAGATCGGCGATCGAGGCCCGTTCGATCTCCTTCAGGGTTCCGAAATGGTGCAGCAAGGCCCGTTTGCGCGACGGGCCGATGCCCGGAATCTCCTGCAAACCGGCCTCGCGGATGTCCTTCTTGCGCAGCTTGCGGTGCGAGCCGATGACGAAGCGGTGGGCCTCGTCCCGCAGGCGCTGGATGAAATAGAGCACGGGGTCGCGCGGCTCCAGCTTGATCGCCTCGCGCTCCGGCATGAACAGGGTCTCGCGGCCGGCGTCCCGGTCCGGGCCCTTGGCGACCGACATCAAGGAGACCTGAGTCAGGCCAAGATTGGCAAAGATCTCCCGGACGGCGTTGAGCTGGCCGCGGCCGCCGTCGATGATGACGAGGTCGGGCCATTGCGGGAAATCATCGTCCTTGGTTTTGTTCGCGCTCTCCTCGGGCGGGTTGATCAGGCGCTTGAAGCGGCGCTCCAGCACCTCGCGCATCATGGCGAAGTCGTCGCCCGGCGTGATCCCTTCCGATTTGATGTTGAACTTGCGGTATTGATTTTTGACGAAGCCATCCGGGCCGGCGACGATCATCGCGCCGACCGCGTTGGTGCCCTGGATATGGCTGTTGTCGTAAACCTCGATGCGCTTGGGCGCATGCGGCAGGTTCAGCGTCGACGCCATGGCGTCGAGCAGCCGGCTCTGGGTAGCAGTATCCGCGAGCTTGCGGCCGAGCGCCTCGCGCGCATTGGTCAGCGCGTGGGTCACGAGCTCCTTCTTCTCGCCGCGCTTGGGCGCTGTCACCTCGATCTTGTGGCCCGCCTTGACCGACAGCGCGTCGGCGAGCAGGTCGCTCTCCTCGATCTCGTGCGAGAGCAGGATGGTCTTCGGCGGCGGCTTGTCGTCGTAGAACTGGGCGAGGAAGGACCCGAGCACCTCCTCGGGCGTATAGGTCTTCTCCGCCCGCGGAAAATAAGCGCGGTTGCCCCAGTTCTGGCCGGTGCGGAAGAAGAACACTTCGACGCAGGAGAAACCGCCCTCCTGGTGGATGGCGAACACGTCGGCCTCTTCCACTGTGCGCGGATTGATGCCCTGCTGCGACTGGATGGCCGACAGCGCGGCGAGGCGATCACGATAGAGCGCCGCGCTCTCGAATTCGAGCTCGCCCGAGGCTTTCTCCATCTCGGCGGCAAGCTCCTGCTTCACCGCATGGCTCTTGCCGGACAGGAAGTCGGTCGCTTCGCGCACCAGCGTCGCGTAGCCGCCGAAATCGATCTCGCGGGTGCAGGGGCCGGCGCAGCGGCGGATCTGGTAGAGCAGGCAGGGCCGGGTGCGGCTCTCGAAGAAGGAATCCGTGCAGGAGCGGATCAGGAACGCGCGCTGCAAGGCCGTAATGGTGCGGTTGACCGCACCGGCGGAGGCGAACGGGCCGAAATAGCGCCCGGGGCGGGTCTGCGCGCCGCGATGCTTGATGATCTGCGGTGCCCAATGGTCTCCGGTGATCAGGATATAGGGAAACGACTTGTCGTCGCGCAGCTGCACGTTGAAGCGCGGCCGCAGCTGCTTGATCAGATTGGCTTCCAGCAGCAGCGCTTCGGTCTCGGTCGTGGTCGAGACGATCTCCACAGTCACCGTGGCTGCGATCATGCGCAGGATGCGCGCCGGCAGCGGCGCGCTCTGGCGTGCGTAGTTCGACAGGCGCTTTTTGACGTTCTTGGCCTTGCCGACATAGAGCACGTCGGCATTCGCACTGAGCATGCGATAGACGCCGGGCGAGGTGGGCGCGAGCCGGACCGCGCGTTCGATCGCCTCGTGACCCGACGCCAGCGGCTCGTCGCCGATCGCGCCGCTCTCTTCCAGAATATCGGGCAGCCGCGCGTCGTCCTCGTCGTCGCCGCCGGTGGCGGGATCGAGGTCCGGCAGCACCGCTTCCTGGGGCGGGGCGTCTGTCGCGGCTTGCGGCGCTTTGCGCGCGCGTGCCTCGCCCGGCTTGTCGGGGGAATCGTGAACCATGGTGCGAATTTAGGCGCTGGGGAGACCGATTTGAAGTTCCGGCCGTGCCGCACGCACAGGATGGCGCATGCAGTTCCCGGTAACGCTTCCTTAAGTCTGTTAACAGCGCGGTAACGGGTCTTAACAGCCCTTTAACTTAAAACTCTCGATAAATCTTACGCGAAAAAGTGGTGGTTCCGTAACCATGCGGTTGTGCCCTCGCGCGGCGGTGCGGGCAGCGCGTCCAGTTACGGCAGTTGCGTTGGAGTGTGGAATGAAGAGGCTGGTTGTGGGCGCGACCATGTTGGTTGCAGCCGGCTGGACGGCTTCGGCAGAGGCCGCCGATCTCAATTACGGGCAGCGGGCGCCCTATACGGTCAATCAGCCGCTCAATGCCTATAGCTGGGCCGGCCCGTATCTCGGTGCCAATCTCGGTTATGAATGGGGCTCGGTGAGCAACAATCCCGCAAAGCCCTCCGGCTTCGTCGGCGGCGCGCAGGCGGGCTACAATTTCCAGAATGGCCCCTGGGTCTTCGGCGTCGAGGGCGACATCCAGGCCGCCGGTGCCGATGACACCTTCGCGCCGTGGAAGTTCTCCAATCCCTGGTTCGGCACGCTGCGCGGCCGCGCCGGCTACGCCATCAGCAACGTGTTGGTCTATGGCACCGCGGGCCTCGCCTTCGGCGAGTTGCGCGCGCAGACTTTCGGCTGGACCGAGTCGCACACCACGGCCGGCTGGACCGCCGGCGTCGGCGCGGAAGTCGGCCTTGCGCCAAACTGGAGCGTGAAGCTCGAATATCTTTACGTCGATCTGTCGTCGAGCCAGTTCGCAATTACGGGCGTGTCAAACGGCTATAGCGCCAGCGTCGTCCGCGCAGGCGTGAACTATCACTTCTGATAGCGAAATAAGAAAATACCGGACCATAGCCTCCCGGCCGCGCGCGGCCGGGACTTTTTTTGTCAGGTCTTTTGGGGCAGGTCCGCTACGAAAGGATCACGAGATTGACCGCCTTCGGCCCCTTCCCCTTCTTGTCCGGTTCGACTTCGAATGTGATACGCTGTCCTTCGGCAAGGTCCTTCAGTCCCGCCCGCTCCACTGCAGTGATGTGAACGAAGACATCGCGACCGCCATCGTCCGGCTTGATAAAGCCGTAGCCGCGCTCGCCGTTGAAGAACTTGACCGTTCCCGTATTGGCCATCGGGAAACTCCCCCTCATTGCTCCTCCGTCGCAACGCAGACGCGCGCCGCGACATGACCGGGCATTACGAAGCCCGGGAGAGCTGGCCATCCTTGGGCGGACCCTTCGGTCCGACGGGATCTTTCTTAGGCCTTCACTCCGCCGCAACCATTCGCGGAAGCGGAACGTAAAGCCAGTCACGGAAACAGCATAATACGGTTCTTTGCAGATTGACTACCGCTACTGCATATTTTTCCCAAGAATGCCGGCGGTTTAGGCCTTTGGCACCTCCAATCGGAATCTGGCAGCTCCACCTTGGCCGAGCGGCATTTCCAGCTCGGGCAGGATTGTCTTGAGCTCGCTCTGCAGCGTGTAGGGCGGATTGACGATCAGAAGTCCGGTCGAGGTGAGGGCCGCGCCATCAAGCTGCGGCGCGACGCTGAATTCGAGGCGGAGACATTTGCCCGGAGTCTTTGCTGCGGCTGCCGTGCGCGCCACGAGTTGCGCCAGCGTGTCGGTGGCGCGCCTGGATTTGGCGGGGTACCAGATTACATAGATACCGGTCGGCCATTTCGCGAAGGCCGTGGAGAAGGCTTCACCCAGCCTTTCGAACTCGTCCTTCGCCTCGAAGGGCGGGTCGATCAGCACGAGCCCGCGCCGCTCCTTCGGCGGCACGAAAGCCGGCAGCGCCATCCAGCCGTCGAGATCGACGACGCGCGCCTGCTCGTCCCGCCGCAGCACGTCGATCAGCGCCTTGCGCGCCTTCGGTTCCAGTTCGCAGGCCACGAGCCGGTCCTGTGGCCGCATCAGGCCGCGGGCGATCAGAGGCGAGCCCGGATAGACTTTGAGCTCGCCCTTCGGATTGAAGGCGCGAACGATGTCCAAATAGGGCTTGGTCAGCGCCACTGTCTCGTTCGAGAGGCGCGCCTGCATCAGTCGCGCGATTCCGGTCAGCCACTCGCCGCTGCGGCGCGCTTCGTCGCTGTCGAGATCGTACAGGCCAGCACCCGCATGGGTGTCGAGAACCCGGAAGGCGGCCGGCTTGTCCTGCAAATAAGTAAGGATGCGCGTCAGCACGATGTGCTTGATGACATCGGCAAAGTTGCCGGCGTGAAAGGCATGACGGTAGTTCATGGGGCGGACCACGTTGTCGGGTGTGATCTCACCCCTTGTCATTGCGAGCGCAGCGAAGCAATCCAGAATCGTTCCGCGGAGACGGTCTAGATTGCTTCGCTGCGCTCGCAATGACGGGGCTAACCGCCCCTGATTGGCGGCATCGTCACCTGGTCGCGGCGGCAGCTGCGGCGTTCGAGCTCCTCGCAGGCGCGGAATTGCAGGTCCTTGCTGAGGCAGATGCGGACCTCGGAAAGCCGGGTCCGGTTGCAGGTCACCGAGACGGCTCCGTTGCTCAGGCCGGGATTGGCCTTGATGAAAGCTTCTTCGACGTCGCCCGGCGCCACGGTCTTGGTCTCCGACAGGTCAAGATATTCGGCCGGAATCTTGATCGCAGCGCGCGCTTTGCGGATCGTCTCGAAATAGTTGCGGCCGTCGAGCCCGGAGCAGGTGCCATGCTTGTCCCACTCGTTGAAGATCAGGCCCGGCGCCGGCATCAAATCGAGCATCGAGGAGACGATGTTGCGACTCAGCCGCGGTGAGGGCCGCTGGCAATATTCCGGAAAGCCGCTCTCATATTGCGGCCATAGCCCGTGCACCACAAAGGAATAGGGCCGTCCCTCGCACTGGATGTTGGAGCGCCCGCCGCTGCGACCGCGCTCTGCTACTTCCTCGCAGAAGGACGGCGACCACGACAGTGACAGCACATAGTAATCGAATTCGCCGGGCGCGTTCTGCCGCTTGTCCTGCGCCTTTGCGCCGCCGGCCAGCGAGGTCAGTCCGGCGGCAAGGGTCAGCGAGACAAGGGTCAGCGAGATCACGAGACGGGAGAATGACTGCAATCTAAAATCAAACATGGCGACGCCCCTCAACCAGACTGTGCAATCAGCCTAGCAGCCAACAAGAACATTTCAAGAACAAAATTCAAGCAACCGATGCCCAGTTGCTTGGTCGGGCCGAATCAGACGCTTCGGCTCAGGGCTTTTCCGTTCAGGGCTTGGCGGCGCGGCAGGACGGATTGTAGGCCCAGTTGCGGTCGAGCCCGACCACGCACCATTCGACGCCCTGGCCGTAGCCGGCAAAGCCGCCATCCTCGATGATCGAGAAGTGCACGCGGCGCACCTTGCCGTCAGTCAGCATGGCCTCGCCGGTGCAGTAGCGGCGCGGAATGTTGTCCGATGCCCAGGGGCGGAAGGCAGTCTCGTGAACCGCCGCGAAGCCTGTGATCTTCAACGGCGAATTCCAGAACGAACCTTCCTTCTCCTCGAACTGGGTCGCAATCGTCGGCAGCGCCTTGTCGCATTCGGCGACATTGCCATCGTAACGCGGCCCGCTCAGCCAGAAGTTCAGCTCCAGCGGATTGGCTGCCTTGGCTTCGCCGAACGACAGCGCCCCGAACGTCAGGCCGAGAACGGCGGCAAAGCGGAGCGATTTCAGGGAGGGGGCGCGCATGGGCAATCCAGACAGCATGATCTGCGAGGGTCGGACGGTGCCGCGAAGGCCGGAGGAGGTCAAGTGCAGCGCGGCAACACTCGGCCAGGAGTTGATCACAACGTCGCATCCGGGAGGCCTTCCGTTCTTTTCACCGCCGCGCCGGCACCGTAAGCTGGCGCCAACCAATCGGAGTGACGGGAATGCGAATCATTGCGGCCGCGGGCCTTCTTGCCGGCCTGGTTGTCTCGGGGATGATGGCGAGCCAGTCGGCGCGCGCCGATATCCTGCCGGTGCCGCCCTTCAAGGGCAACGACACCGGCGGCATCATCGCCTATTCGATGGCGACGCAGGTCGATGCGCGTCAGGTCGCGGTCGATCATTGCGCGCGCTACGGCAAGGTGGTGAAATTCCTCGCGGTGCAGGCCTATGAAGGCGGCTACATCTCGTTTTCCTGCCGCTGGGTGCCCTATGGCGCCGCCGACCGGCCGATCCGCACGCTCTATTGAGGCGTTTCGGAACGCCGACAAGGTCACGCCGAAGAAAAAGCTTGGCCATCTCAGCCGGGAGTCTCGCATGACGCGCAAGCTCGCTTTGCTCGGATCAGCCGTTTGCCTCGTGTTGTCGGCGCGTGGCGCCCTTGCCGACGATCTGCCGGTGCGCAGGGCCGGTCTCTGGGAAATGAAGATGGTCAGATCAGGCTCGGCGATGCCGGAGATGACCATGCAGCATTGCACCGACGAGGCCGTCGACAAGGAGATGAGCAACAACATCTCGCCGATGGCCAAGCAAGTCTGCTCCAAGCAGGACGTCAAGAAGACGGCCACCGGCTATGTCAGCGACTCCGAATGCAGTGTCGCCGGCATGTCCACGACCTCGCATGCCGAGATATCAGGCGATTTCAACTCGGCCTACACCGTGAAGACCTCCTCGCATGCCCAGGGCGGCGCCGCCGGCACCGCGGGGCGCGACACCACCATGACGCTGGAAGCGAAATGGCTCGGCGCCTGCAAGCCGGACCAGAAGCCCGGCGACATCGTGATGCCCGGCGGCTTCAAGATGAACGTGCGCGACGTCGACAAGCTGAAGGCACTGCTGCCGAAATAGAGGTGCAGTCGTCGCACGGAAGTCGGTGGGCTCCCTCGCCCCGTTCTTACGGGGAGAGGTGAAGAACAGCTACACCGGTATCCGCACGCTCGCGCGTAACCCGCCCATCGGGCTGTCACCGAGCGTGATGTCGCCGCCATGCGAACGGGCGATGTCGCGCGCGATGGCGAGCCCGAGGCCTGTGCCGCCTTCGTCCTGGTTGCGGGCGTTGTCGAGCCGCAGGAATGGCTTGAATACTTCCTCGCGCAAATGGGAGGGAATGCCGGGGCCGTCGTCGTCCACCGTGACGATCAGATAGCGGTGGTCGCGCTGGCCGGAGATGGCGATCGCCTTGCCGTAGCGCGCGGCATTGGTGACGAGGTTGGCGAGGCAGCGCTTGAACGAGGCCGGCTTCACCGTCACCACGGGCAGCCCGGTGAATGTCACGGTCGCGATGTGGCCGTGGCGTTCTGCGTCGCTGCGCAATTCTTCGAGCGCCTGCGCCATGTCGGTCGGTTGCGACTGCTCGCCGGAATCGCCGCGGGCAAAGGCGAGGTAATCCTCCAGCATCATCGACATCTCGTCGACGTCCTTGCGCATGCCCTCGAGCTCGGGACTGTCGCCGATCAGCTCCAGCTCGAGCTTGAAGCGGGTCAGGATGGTGCGCAGATCGTGGCTGACGCCCGCGAGCATCGCGGTGCGCTGCTCCATCGCACGTTCGATGCGCGACTTCATCTCGAGGAAGGCGCCCGCCGCGCGCCGCACCTCGCGCGCGCCCCGCGGCCTGAAGTTCGGTGCCTCGCGGCCCTTGCCGAAACTTTCCGCAGCGTCCGCAAGCCGCAGGATCGGCTTGATCTGGTTGCGCAGGAACAGCACCGACACGATCAGCAGGATCGAGGACGTGCCGACCATCCAGAACAGGAAAATCTCCGAGTTCGAGGCGTAAGCCGCGCTGCGCTGTGCGAACACCCGCATCACGGCATCGTCGAGCTGGATGCGGATCTCGACGAGGTTGGAACGACCGACCGTATCGATCCAGAACGAGCGTCCGATCTGGCGGCCGAGCTGCACCGACAGCGTCTGGTCGAGCAGCGAGAAGAACGGTTTTGGTCCCGGCGGCGGCATGTCGCCGGCCGGCAGGAAGTCCACCACGAGGCCGAGACGTTGCTGCGCGATGCGGCGGATCTGGTCGCGATCCTTGTCCTGCGGATAGCCCTTGTAGACGTCGATCAGCGCGGCGATGTCCTGCACCACCGCAGCCGACAGCCGGCGCGTCACCGTGTTCCAGTGCCGCTCCATGAACACGAAGGCGACGACCGATTGCAGGATCACCATCGGCACGATCATGATCAGCAATGCGCGCGCATACAGGCCGGTCGGCATCCAGCCCTTGAACGCATTGCCCATCCAGCCATTGACGGCAGAGACGCGCCCGGCTGCACTTTTCAGCAGCGTCAGGCCGGTGTCGATCGTGCTCATCTAGCGCGCTTCACTGGTCTATGGCGAGGCTACCAGCCGGTAGCCGATGCCGCGCACGGCTTGCAGGAACAGCGGATTGGCGGGATCGGTCTCGATCTTGCGCCTGAGACGGTTGATCTGCACGTCAACGGCGCGCTCGTTGACGCTACCGTTGCCCGTCAGCGCGCTGCGCGGCACGGTCTCGCCCGGCGTCTCCGAAAGAATGCGCAGCATCTCGCGCTCGCGGTCGGTGAGGTGAATGACCTCCTCGCCCTGGCGCAACTCGCCGCGATCCAGGTGATAGACGTACGGGCCGAACGCGATCTTCTCCACCGCGGCGGCCTGGACCGGCGGTGCGGCGCGCTTGAGGATGTTGTTGATGCGCAGCGCCAGCTCGCGCGGCTCGAACGGCTTTGCGACATAATCGTCGGCGCCGATCTGCAGGCCCTCGATGCGGGCCTCGGCCTCATGGCGCGCGGTCAGCATCAAGATCGGCACCGAGGAGGATGTGCGGATGAAGCGGGCGAGATCGAAGCCGGTTTCGCCGGGCATCATCACGTCGAGGATCAGCAGGTCGAAATGCAGTCCGAGCAGTTTCGCGCGAGCATCGCCCGCGCTGGCGGCGGTGGTGACGCGATAACCTTCGGCCGCGAGAAACCGCGAGAGCAGATCGCGGATGCGGCGGTCGTCGTCGACCAGCAGCAGATGCGGGGCGTCGTCGGCGGGTTGCGCCGGCGGGCGGGCGAGCGTGGCAGCGAGCGGCACCGTCACTCCTTCGAGGCTTGATTGGTGGCGAAGATCGTCTCCAGCACCTTGTCCGGATCGTCGCGGTCGATCATTGCGCGCAGGAAGCGCTTGACCGTCTCGGCATCATCAGGTGCCATCTCGGCAAGCGCCTTGGTGATCCGCGTGGTCTGAAGGCCGGCGAGCTTCTGCACCAGCGCCTCGCCCTTGGGCGTGGCGTAGAGCAGGCGCTGGCGCCGATCATTGTCACCGGTCTTCTGCACGATATAGCCCTCGTCCAGCAGTTGCTTGAGCACCCGGCCGAGCGATTGCTTGGTAATCCGGAGCACGTCGAGCAGGTCGGCGACCTTCAGGCCCGGATAGCGGTAGACGAAATGCATGACCCGGTGATGAGCGCGGCCGAAGCCGAAAGCCTCCAGCTCCTGGTCGGGATCCCCGACGAAGTCGCGATAGGCGAAGAACAGCAGCTCGATGATATCCCAGCGCAAATTGCCTCCTTCACCTGCTGCCGGCCGCGGCTCGGCAACGTCTTGAGAGGGAGTTGCGAAATTTATGTCAGGCATATTGACGTATCTTGGGTTCAATGTTACAAAACGATCAGCCCGTACGAAATTTTAGATCGTTTCGCATCGGGTGGCTTTCTGACAGCGGCCGGAGAGAAGCCGGACAGGCGGCGACGGCCGGATCAGATCTACCGTGCGATTGTCGAGCGGCATTTCGGCAAAACATACTGGACTTCCGCCTTCCGCAAAAGCATGTCCTGCCGAGGACATGCTGGCCACGGAAACCGGCCGTAACAAGGCTGGCGGTGGTTCGGCCAGAAACCACATCAAGCCAGCCGGCCCGAAAACGGGCAGGGGGGCGCGAGAAACAGCGCCGCCACCGGCAGCGGGAGGCAAGGACATGAGCATGAAATTCGACATCCAGCCCGCAACCAATCCAACGCCCGAGAAGGACCGCGTCGCCAAGCTGGTGGACCCCGGTTTCGGACGCGTCTTCACCGATCACATGGCGATCGTTCGCTACAACCAGGCCAAGGGCGGCTGGTACGAGGCGAAGATCGAGGCGCGCGCCAACTTCCAGATCGATCCGGCCGGCGCGGTCCTGCACTACGCCCAGGAGATTTTCGAAGGTCTGAAGGCCTACAAGCGTGACGACGGCGGCGTGAACCTGTTCCGGCCCGATGCCAATGCACGCCGCTTCAAGGATTCCGCCGATCGCATGGCGATGGCGCAATTGCCGGAGGACGTCTTCATCGAGGCGGTCGAGCAGGTCGTGCGCATCGATCGTGCCTGGATGCCGGGCGGCGAGGGCAGCCTTTACCTGCGGCCCTTCATGATCGCGAGCGAGACCTTCCTCGGCGTCAAGCCCTCGTCTGAATACATCTTTGCGGTGATCGCTTCGCCCGTTGGTTCCTACTTCAAGGGCGGCCCCGCGCCTGTCTCGATCTGGGTCTCGGAGAATTACACGCGCGCTGCCGTCGGGGGCACTGGCGCCGTCAAATGCGGCGGCAATTACGCGGCGAGCCTGCGGGCGCAGGCCGAGGCGATCCAGCATGGCTGCGATCAGGTCGTGTTCCTCGATGCGGTCGAGCGCCGCTACATCGAGGAGCTCGGCGGCATGAACGTGTTCTTCGTGTTCGACGACGGCTCGCTCTCGACACCGCCGCTCGGCACCATCCTGCCCGGCATCACCCGCGACTCCATCATCGCGCTCGCCCGCGACGCTGGAAAGACCGTGCGCGAGGAGCCGTACTCGCTCGACCAGTGGCGCAAGGATGCGGCCTCGGGCCGACTGAAGGAAGCGTTCGCCTGCGGCACCGCCGCCGTGATCTCGCCGATCGGCAAGGTGCGCTCGGTGAGCGGCGACTTCGAGATCTCGGGCGGCGTCGCCGGCCCCGTTGCCATGGGCCTGCGCAAGCAGCTCGTCGACATCCAGTACGGCCGCACCAACGATCCGCACAACTGGATCCGCAAGGTGTTTTGATCTCTCCTGTCCCGGACGCGCGAAGCGTGAGCCGGGACCCGGAATGCAAGTTGCCGGGCCCCCGGATCAGCAGCGCACCACGCCGCCAAGATGCGGCGCGCTGCGCAGCATCCGGGGAACGCCATCAGGCGGCAGTTGCCGCATCGCGCGTCGGCTGGTAAACGCCCGCATGGCCGAAAAACCCAAAAAACCCCAGAAACTGAAGGCGCGGCTGCCGCGCGGGCTCGAGGATCGCGACCCCTCAGCGATCCGGGCGACGCGCGAGATGGTCGAGAAGATCCGCGCCGTCTACGAGCTCTACGGTTTCGAGCCGGTGGAGACGCCGGCGATGGAATACACCGACGCGCTCGGCAAGTTCCTGCCCGACCAGGATCGCCCGAACGAGGGCGTGTTCTCGTTCCAGGACGATGACGAGCAGTGGATCAGCTTGCGCTACGACCTGACCGCGCCGCTGGCGCGTTACGTCGGCGAGCGCTACGGCACCGACGGTCTCGTCCTGCCCTATCGCAGCTACCGCGTCGGCTACGTCTTCCGCAACGAGAAGCCCGGCCCCGGCCGTTTCCGCCAGTTCATGCAATTCGACGCCGACACGGTCGGTTCGGCGACGCCGGCGGCGGATGCCGAGATCTGCATGATGGCGGCGGATACGATGGAAGCGCTGGGCGTTGCGCGCGGCCAGTACGTCGTGAAGGTCAATAACCGCAAGGTGCTCGACGGCGTTCTCGAAGCCATCGGGCTCGCGGGTGAGGAGAATGCAGGCCGCCGGCTGATCGTGCTGCGCGCGATCGACAAGCTCGACAAATTTTCCGCTGACGAAGTGCGCAAGCTACTCGGCCCCGGACGATGGGACGGCGGCGAGGAAGGCAAGGGCGACTTCACCAAGGGCGCCAACCTCAGCGCGGCGGAGGCTGACGTCGTTCTGGCCATCACCAGGCCGCGCGAGGATTGGAAAGAAGCCATTGCGGCTGCGGAAACCTACCTTGCCAAGAGTGAAGTCGGTCAGGCCGGCGTCAGCGAGCTCGAAGAGATCGCCAAGCTCGTGACCGCGTCGGGTTACGGTGCGGACCGCATCAAGATCGACCCCTCCGTCGTGCGCGGTCTCGAATATTACACAGGTCCCGTCTACGAGGTCGAACTGCTGCTCGACACCAAGGACGAGAAGGGCCGTCCGGTGCGCTTCGGCTCGGTCGGTGGCGGCGGTCGTTATGATGGTCTCGTCTCCCGCTTCCGCGGCGAGCCGGTGCCGGCGACCGGTTTCTCGATTGGCGTGTCGCGGCTCCAGGCAGCGCTGACTTTGCTCGGCAAGCTTGATACGCGGCGAGAAGTTGGCCCCGTCGTCGTCACCGTGTTCGACCGCGACCGCGTCGCCGACTACCAGAAGATGGTTGCCAACTTGCGCAGCGCGGGCATCCGCGCCGAGCTTTATCTCGGCAATCCCAAGAACATGGGCAACCAGCTCAAATATGCCGATCGCCGCAACTCGCCTTGCGTGATCATCCAGGGCTCGGATGAAAAGGCCCGCGGTGAGCTCCAGATCAAGGATCTCATCGAAGGCGCCAAGGCCGCCGCCGCGATCGCCTCCAACCAGGAATGGCGGGAGACGCGCCCCGCCCAATTCTCCTGCAGCGAGGCCGATCTCGTTGCCAAAGTCCGCGAGGTCCTCGCGCGCCATGACGTGAGCTGGGGCTAGCCATTCGCTAACGCTGTCATGCGCGGGCTTGTCCGGGGCATCCACGTCCTGTTTGATGGGAGCGAACGTGGATGGCCGGGACAAGCCCGGCCATGGCGACAGCAGCAGGGAGAAGACAATGCCTGAGATCACCGTCAGCATGGCCGAAGGCCGCACCGACGAGCAGAAGGCCGGCATGATGCGCGACATCACGCAGGCACTGGTGAAGAATCTCGGCGTCGACGCCGATGCCGTCGTCATCCAGATCAACGAAGCCCCACTCCGCCACAAGATGAAGGGCGGCAAGACGTTCGTGGAGCGCGCGGCGGCGAAGAAATAAGTAAGGCTGTAACTGCAAACGCAACTGTCGTCCTGGCGAAAGCCAGGACCCATTACCCCAAGCGGCAGTTGTTGCGGCAGTCGTGGTTTAGACCGCGCGAACGACAAGCAGTCGGGGTAATGGGTCCTGGATCGGCGCTCGCTTTGCTCGCTTGTCCAGGACGACGAGGTTGGCCCCCATGGACGCACGCGATTTCATCAAGATCGGTATGAGCGCCGAGCGCACGCTGGTGGTGCCGGCCGAGCGTACGGTCGGGCATTTCGTGCCCGGCATGCCCATGGTCTACGCGACCCCGATGATGATCCTCGAAATGGAGATGACGTCGGGCGATGCGATCCGCATCGCGCTGCAGCCGGGCTGGGTCACTGTTGGTACCGAGGTTGATATTCGCCATCTCGCGGCAGCTTTGGTTGGCGCGACGGTACGAACCACGGCGAAAGTAATCGCCGTCGAGCGCCGCGTCATCCGCTTCGAGGTCGAAGCGTTCGAAGGCACGCGCAAGCTCGGCGAAGGCCGCCATGCGCGCGGTCTCGTCAATGTCGAGATGTTCAACAAGCGGCTGGGCGCATAGCCAAGGGCGCGATGCCGTAGGGTGAATTAGCCGAAGGCGTAATCCACCGCTTCTACCTCCGCGGAAAATAGGAGAGGTGGGTCACGGCTTCGCCTAACCCACCCTGGGCACCTGGTTACTTCGCAAGCTCTTTCGACCGCTTCGTCGCCGCCGCGATCGCGCGGATCATCAGATCGCGCAGGCCCGGCTCGCCCATCAGCACACCAAGCGCTGCTGCGGTGGTGCCGCCGGGCGAGGTGACGTTCTGGCGCAGCGTGGCGGAGGGAAGATCCGACTGGTGCAGCAGCTCGCCGGAGCCCGCGACCGTCTCGCGCGCAAGCTTGGTCGCGAGTGCTTCGGGCAATCCCGCTTCCACGCCGGCGCGCGCGAGCTCTTCGGCGAGCAGGAACACATAGGCCGGGCCCGAGCCCGACACGGCGGTCACCGCATCCATCAGGCCTTCGTTCTCGACCCACTCGACCGGGCCGGTGGCGCGCAGCAGTGCGTCGGCGACCGTGCGCTGCGCGGCGCTGGCGTTCTTCGCGGCGACTGCGACCGTGATGCCGCGGCCGATCGCAGCCGGCGTGTTCGGCATCGCGCGCACCACGGCGCCGCCACAGACCTCCTCGAGCGCGGCGATCGTGGTTCCCGCCATGATCGAGAGCACCAACGTCTTGTCCGAGACGAACGGTTTCAGCGTCGCGCCGGCCTCGCGAAACATCTGTGGCTTCACGGCAACGACCAGCGTTTCGACAAAGCCTGCCGCCATCACGTCGGGATTGAGCGCAACGCCCCTGGCGGCCAGCGCAGAGATATCGGGCGAGATGTGCGGATCGACCACGGCGACACGGCGCGGATCGAGCCCGCCGGCCAGCCACCCGGTCAGCATCGCGCCGCCCATCTTGCCGGCGCCGGCAAGCAGGATGGTGCCGGTGATGTTTTGGAGAGTGCTGTTTGCCATCGTTGTTGCCACAAAATCCGCCGTCGTCCTGGCGAAAGCCAGGACCCATTGCCCCGGCTGGTTCTAGTAGATGGAGGGCAGAGCAACAAGCGTCGCGCAAAACGGAGAAATCACGCGGTATGGGTCCTGGCCTTCGCCAGGACGACGATGAGGAACGAGTTGTCCGTCCCTCACCACATTAGGGGCAGCCCTACGCCTCGCCCACCGTATCGAACATCGCCGCGTCCATGGCTTGTGCGGTGGTCTTGCCTGCCCACACCACGAACTGGAACGCCGGGTAGTAGCGCTCGCAGGCATGGATCGCGCCGGCGAGCATGGCTTCGCATTGCGCGGTCGAGGCGGTGAGGCCACCCGGCAGCACCAGGGCCTGACGGTGCATGATCATGCCGGTGTTGGTCCAGAGGTCGAAATGGCCGATCCACAATTGCTCGTTGACCGCGGCAACGAGCTTCTGCACCTCGCCCCGCCGCGCGGCCGGAATCTTCATGTCGAAAGCGCAGGCCAGATGCAGCGCCTCGATCTCACCCATCCAGGTGAAGGAGATCTGGTAGTCGGTCCATTGTCCCTTCGAGACAATGGTCAGCTCGTCCTCGCCGGAGCGTTCGAACGGCCAGTTGTTGCTGGCAGCGATATCCTCGACCACCGCAAGCGGGTGATTTCGGGAATCGATGGTACCTTCGAGCAGGGACATGCCGTCTCGACCTCTTGCCTTCTTGTTGTCTTTGATACGCACGCGGTTGGTCCGGCGCGCGCTCCCTCAATTTCGCTCAAGGCGACCCCTGAGAGTCGCTGTTGAGGTCCCGGGATCAGCGCGGGCTTGTCGCGGATCAACTGATGTGATTTGCGGAATCTGCGCAACTGGGTCGCGAGTCCGTCCACAAGCCATGACTCGTTCGTCCACAGCTCATCTCGGCCACAATTGTTAACGATTGAGAACAAACCGGAATCCAATCGTTAATTCCGCCGTGCGAGGGCCGCACCGCCCTGGCGGCATGGGACCATGCGGTTTTTGCTGCGGAACAGGCTTGCTTGCGGCCCCGGACCGGCGCCATATTTCCGTTCAGGTCGCTCAATCCCGGGCGGCCGATGTTCTCAGGGCGGGGTGAAAGTCCCCACCGGCGGTAAGGGCCGAAAGGCCTAAGCCCGCGAGCGCCTTCCCAGAAGTCTTTGACTGACGGGAAGGGTCAGCAGATTCGGTGCAACTCCGAAGCCGACGGTTAAAGTCCGGATGAAAGAGAACGGTCGGTGGCAGACGCATCGCAAGATGCGGCTGTTTGTCGTTCCGTGTGCCCTGATTCTGGTCCCTTGAAGGAAAGCCATGAATCAGATGTTGCAAGATCCCCAGACAGACACTTCCCAAACCAAGCCGCCGGTTCCAACGGCGACCGAGCATCCGCGTTTTGCAAAACCGCAGCGGGTGGCCTTCGTGCAGGCCTGCTGGCACCGTGACGTGGTCGCGGAAGCCCGCATCGCCTTCATGAAAGAAGCCGAGGCGCGCCATCTCACTCATGTCGATGTGTTCGAGGTGCCGGGCTCGTTCGAGATCCCGTTGCACGCGCAGGTCCTCGCCAAGACGCGGCGATACACCGCGATCGTTGCGGCTGGCCTGGTCGTTGACGGTGGCATCTATCGCCACGAATTCGTCGCCGACACCGTGATCAAGGCGCTGATGGACGTGCAGCTCCGCACCGAGGTGCCGGTGTTTTCCGCCGTGTTGACGCCGCAGCAATTCCACGAGACCGAAGTGCATTACGATTTCTTCCGCAGGCACTTTGCGATCAAGGGCGTCGAGGTCGCGGCCGCCTGTGCCGAGACGCTGCTCGGCCTGGAGCGCCTGCGCGGCCAGGTCGCGGCGGGAATTGCGTGAGAGGCGCCTTCACACGCCGCTGATTGTCAATCCCGCCGCCGTCCCTATAAAGTCGGCGGCGGGAGGAGGCCGTGCCGTGGAGACGGGCGGCCGACAAGATCATGTTCGAAGGACACGATCCCTTTCTCGTCGCGCTCTCGGTGGCGATCGCGAGTCTGGGTGGCTATACCGGCTTTGCGCTTGCCGCTCGCATCCGCAACACGCCCGGCGTCAGTAACCGCGTTCTGCTCGCGGGCGCGGCCGCATTTCTGGCCGTCGGCATCTGGACCATGCATTTCGTCGGCATGTTGGCGGCACCGCTGCCGCCAGATACGGTCTATCTGGTCCTCCCCACCATCATCTCTTTCCTGATCTGCGCGTTGGTGGTCGGCATCTCGCTTTTCTTCGTCTCGATCGGCGAGCCGACGCTGAAGCGCGTGGCCTCGTCGGCCGTGCTGCTCGGCGTCGGCATCGCCAGCATGCATTATGTCGGCATTCATGGGTTGGCCGGCTCGTTCGGCATCGTGCACGACCCCTCGATGGTGCTGCTCTCGATTCTGGTCGCCATCGTCACCGCCTATGGCGGCCTGCGCGCGTTTCTGGCGCAGCAGGAGGGCGTGCGCCTGATCGTCAGCTCGATCGTCTTCGGCGTCGCGGTGTCAGGCATGCACTACACTGCGATGATGGGCATGCATTTTGAGCCGCTGACGGGTGCCGCGCACCACCATGCCGGCGTCGGCCTTGCCGCGTCGCAGCAAATCCTGTCGATCATTGTCGCGGTGCTGTGCTTCGTCATCGCAGCAGGCTTCCTGCTTTCGCTCGTTCCCGATCAGCGGCGGCAGACCTCGGCCTCCGCTGCCGCCGATCCGGTTGCTCCGCCGGTTGCACCGGCCGAACCGATTGCCGTGCCCGCCACATCACCACGACCCGTCGCCCCGCTCGGCGGCCTCGGTCAGCCATTGCGCGCGCCGGTTCCCCGGCTGCCGGTCGAAAGTGCCGACGGCACCCACTTCATCGACACTGCGAACGTTCGCAGCGTCCGCGCCGACGCGCACTATACCCGCGTTCACGACGGCACGCGCGAGCGGATGTGCCCGTGGTCGATCTCGGAGGCCGAGGCGCAGCTCGATCCCTCGCTGTTCCTGCGGGTGCACCGCAGCCATATCGTCGCGATTCCCCACGTCGCCCTGGTCCGGAAAGAGGGCGACGGCGCCGTGCTCGAGCTCGACGGCCCGTCGCCGCACCGGGTGCCGGTCAGCCGCGCCAAGATCGCCGAGGTCAAGGCAAGGCTGGGGCTGGCGAACCGGCGGCAGGCTTAGCGACGCCATAGGTCGTTTCCCCTGACGCAATTCGTGCGTCCTTATCCGCAATTCGTGCAAAAAGCCCCTCTTTGTGCCCGAATGATTGCGGGCCGTCCGGTCCGGAGAGACCGTCCCCCCAATGTCCGCGCCGTCACGCGCAGAGACGATCAGGGGAGGAGATGATGATCCCGGGCTCATTCAGCTATCACCGGCCGGCCAGTGTCGCCGACGCCGTCAAACTTCTATCCGACCTCGGAGAGGATGCGCGGCCGCTGGCCGGCGGGCACAGCCTGGTGCCGATGATGAAGCTTCGGCTCGCCAGCCCCACCCATCTGATCGACCTGCACGGCATCGCCGCCCTCAAGGGCATCAGCCGCTCCGGCAACAATCTCGTCATCGGTGCGATGACCACCCAGCACGAACTGCTGGCCTCCGAGGACGTCGCCAAGGCGATGCCGATCCTGCACGAGGCGGCGCTTTTGATCGCAGATCCGCAGGTGCGGTACCGCGGCACGATCGGCGGCAATGTCGCCAACGGCGATCCCGGCAACGACATGCCGGCGCTGATGATGACGCTGGGCGCCACCTATCGCCTCGAAGGTGCCGGCGGCGGGCGCGACGTCGCGGCGGCCGATTTCTATCAGGGCGCTTATTTCACCGCGCTCGAGCCGGGCGAGATCCTCACCTCGGTCTCGGTCCCCGTGCCGGCGGCCGGCCACGGCTACGCCTATGAAAAGCTCAAGCGCAAGGTCGGCGACTATGCCACGGCGGCCGCAGCTGTCGTGCTGACCATGTCCGGCGGCAAGGTCGCGACCTGCACGATCGGCCTCACCAATGTCCACGAGACGCCGCTGCTGGCCGCTGACGCGGCCAAGGCCGTGATCGGCACGAGCCTCGACGCCGCGACCTTGAAGAAGGCGGCCGCGGCAGCCGAAGCGATCATGGCGCCGGCCGCGGATGCCCGCGGGCCCGTCGAATACCGAAAACATGTCGGCGGCATCATGGTGACGCGGGCGCTGCAGCGCGCCGCCAGCCGAGCGAAGTAAGGGGAGGGAAACAATGGCCAAAACACACGTCACCATGAAGGTGAACGGCGCCGAGGTCGAAGGCCTCGTCGAGCCGCGTACGCTGCTGGTGCATTTCATCCGCGAGAACCTCGGGATGACCGGCACCCATATCGGCTGCGAGACCACGCATTGCGGCGCCTGCACCGTCGATATCGACGGCATGTCGGTGAAGTCCTGCACCATGTTCGCCGTGCAGGCTGATGGTAGCGACATCACCACGGTCGAAGGCATGGCCAATGCCGACGGCACGCTGTCGGCCCTGCAGGAAGGGTTCCGCATGATGCACGGCCTGCAATGCGGCTTCTGCACGCCCGGCATGATCATGCGCGCGCATCGGCTGCTGAAAGAAAATCCCTCGCCGAGCGAGCAGGAAATCCGGATGGGCATATCAGGCAACATCTGCAGATGCACGGGCTACCAGAACATCGTCAAAGCCATTCAATACGCGAGCGCCAAAATCAACGGCGTGGAATTCCGGGAGGCCGCAGAATGAACGACATGACTCCCACGCGGGAACAACGCTCCGCCGCACTCGAAGGCATGGGCTGCAAGCGTAAGCGCGTCGAGGATATCCGCTTCACGCAAGGCAAGGGCAATTACGTCGACGACGTCAAGCTGCCGGGCATGCTCCATGGCGACTTCGTCCGCTCGCCGCATCCGCATGCGCGCGTCAAGAAGATCGACGACAGCGAGGCACTGAAAGTGCCTGGGGTGCTCGCGGTCATCACCGCCGAGACGCTGAAGACCGTCAACCTCGCCTGGATGCCGACCTTGGCCGGCGACGTGCAAATGGTGCTGGCCGACGGCAAGGTGCTGTTCCAGAACCAGGAGGTCGCCTTCGTCGTCGCCACCGACCGCTACGCGGCCGATGACGGCATCAACAAGGTGATCGTCGAATACGAGCCGCTGCCGCCGCTGGTCGATCCCTTCAAGTCGATGGATAAGGACGCGCCGGTGCTGCGCGAAGACCTCGCCGGCAAGACATCAGGCGCGCACGGCCCGCGCAAGCACCACAATCACATCTTCGAGTGGACGGTGGGCGACAAGGAGTTGACCGACTCCGCATTCAACAAGGCGGAGGTGACGATCAAGGAGATGATCTCCTATCACCGCACCCATCCGTCGCCGCTGGAAACCTGCCAGTGCGTCTGTTCCTTCGACAAGATCAAGGGCGAGCTGACGATCTACGGCACCTTCCAGGCCCCGCATGTGATCCGCACCGTGGTGTCGCTGATCGCAAAGCTGCCGGAGCAGAAGATCCACGTCATCGCGCCCGACATCGGCGGTGGTTTCGGCAACAAGGTCGGTGCTTATCCCGGCTACATCTGCGCGGCCGTGGCGTCCATCGTGACGGGCAAGCCGGTGAAATGGGTCGAGGACCGCATCGAGAACCTCACCGCGACCTCGTTCGCGCGCGATTATCACATGACGACCGAAATCGCGGCGACCAAGGACGGCAAGGTCACGGGCCTTCGCGTGCACGTGCTCGCCGATCACGGCGCGTTCGACGCCTGCGCCGATCCGTCGAAATGGCCGGCGGGCTTCTTCAACATCGTCACCGGTTCCTACGACTTCCCGACCGCGCATCTGGCGGTGGACGGCGTCTACACCAACAAGGCGCCCGGTGGCGTCGCCTACCGTTGCTCGTTCCGCGTCACGGAGGCGGCCTATTGCATCGAGCGCGCCATGGATATCCTGGCGCAGAAGCTCAACATGGACCCGGCTGAACTGAGGCTCAAGAACTTCATCAAGCCGGAGCAGTTTCCCTATCACTCGGCGCTGGGCTGGGAATACGATTCCGGCGACTACCACACTGCCATGCGCAAGATGATGGAGACGACCGGCTACGCCGCTCTCCGCAAGGAGCAGGCGGAGAAGCGGGCTGCGTTCGCGCGGGGCGAGACCCGCGAGATCATGGGCTTAGGGGTCTCCTTCTTCACCGAGATCGTCGGTGCCGGGCCGTCGAAGAATTGCGACATCCTGGGCATCGCGATGTTCGACTCCTGCGAGATCCGCATGCACCCCACCGGCGCCGGCATCGCGCGCATGGGCACCAAGAGCCAGGGCCAGGGCCACGAGACCACTTGGGCCCAGATCATCGCGACCGAGATCGGCATTCCCGCCGACAACATCATGGTGGAAGAGGGCAACACCGACACCGCGCCCTACGGGCTCGGCACCTACGGTTCGCGCTCGACGCCGGTGGCGGGTGCCGCGATCGCCATGGCTGCGCGAAAGATCAAGGCCAAGGCGCAGATGATCGCGGCCTACAAGCTCGAGGTCCACGAGGACGATCTCGAATTCGACATCGACGGTTTCAGGGTCAAGGGCCTGCCGGAAAAATTCATGTCGATGAAGGATATTTGCTGGGCGGCCTACAACTCGGTGCCCCCGGGCATGGAGCCGGGGCTGGAGGCGGTCAGCTACTACGATCCGCCCAACATGACCTATCCGTTCGGCGCCTATCTCTGCGTGATGGACATCGATGTCGACACCGGTGTGTACAAGGTCCGGCGCTTCTACGCGCTCGACGATTGCGGCACCCGCATCAACCCGATGATTATCGAGGGGCAGGTGCATGGCGGCCTCACCGAGGCCTTCGCGATCGCGATGGGCCAGGAGATCCGCTACGACGACACCGGCAACGTCGTCACCGGCTCGTTCATGGATTTCTTCATGCCGACCGCGGTGGAGACACCCCATTGGGAGACCGACTTCACCGTCACCCCGTCGCCGCATCATCCGATTGGCGCCAAGGGCGTCGGTGAGAGCCCGAATGTCGGCGGCGTGCCGGCCTTCTCCAACGCCGTCAACGACGCGTTCTCGTTCCTCGGGAGCACGCACATCCAGATGCCGCATGATTTCTGGCGCAACTGGAAGGCGGCGAAGGCTCTGGGCGCGGTGGCCTGACAATGAAAGGCCGAGACGAGATCGCGCAAGCGCTGGCCGCATCGGGCTACATCGCCGATGCGGACCTCGCGACCGCGATCTCGTTGATGCAGATGTTGCGACGTCCGCTGCTGCTCGAGGGCGAGGCGGGCGTCGGCAAGACCGAGGTGGCGAAGGCGCTGGCCAAGGTGCATGCGACCGAGCTGATCCGGTTGCAATGCTACGAAGGCCTCGACCAGTCGTCCGCGCTCTATGAGTGGAACTACCAGCGCCAGTTGCTGGCGATCCAGGCCCATCGCGGCTCGGACAGCATCGAGGACCAGGTGTTCTCGGAAAAGTACCTGCTGGAGCGTCCCTTGCTCGCCGCGATCCGTCGGCCGCAGGCGCCGGTGCTGCTGATCGACGAGATCGACCGTGCCGACGACGAGTTCGAGGCGTTCCTGCTGGAGCTTTTGTCCGATTTCCAGGTCTCGATCCCCGAGCTCGGCACCATCCCCGCAATCACGATCCCGCATGTCGTGCTGACCTCGAACGGCACGCGCGAGCTCTCCGACGCGCTACGCCGGCGCTGCCTCTATCACTATGTCGACTATCCCGACGTCGACCGCGAGACCCGCATCATCCTGGCGCGGCTCGCCGGCGCCAGCCCGTCGCTGTCGCTCCAGATCGCGCGCATGGTCGAGGGCGTGCGGAAGGAAGAGCTACGAAAAGTCCCCGGTGTCGCCGAGACGCTCGATTGGGCGGCGGCGCTCGTCGGGCTCGATGTTCGCGATCTCCGTGATGCGCCGGAGACCGTGCATGAGACGCTGGTTTGTCTTTTGAAGACCCACGAGGACCGCGCCCGCGTCACGCCCGAGGTGACGCAGCGCCTGCTGGGGAAGGTCGCATGAGCTGCTGTGGGTCCAGCCCGGACTATGATGACCTCAATGAGGTCTCGCGCTTCGTGTCAGCGCGGCTCGCTGCCTTCCTGCGCACGCTGCGCGACGCCGGCTTTCGCGTCGGGCTGGCCGAGGGGCAGGATGCCGCGACGCTGATATCGGTGGGTTACGCGGCGAAGCCGGGCCTGTTGCGTGCGGCGTTCAAGCACCTGCTCTCGGCACGCAAATCCGATTGGGACAAGTTCGACGGGCTGTTCGATGCGTTCTGGCTGGGCAAGCGCGTACGCTCGCGGTCTCGAACGATTGGTTCGACGCCGGGCGCCAGCAATCCGTCGCTGAAGAGCCTGCAAGACAAATCGGCCGAGCAGGGCGGCGGCCAGCCCGTCACTGACCAGCTTCCGTCATCCGACGATGTGCCTGAAGGCCGCTCCGGCGAAGGTCGCATGGAGGGCGCCTCGCGCGCAGAGAATCTGGCGGAGGTCGATTTCCGAAAGCTCAGCGATCCCGACCAGGTCACCCAGGCGCACGAAGCCGCCGCGCAGCTCGCGAGGGCCATGCGCACGCGGCTGACGCGGCGGGATCTGGCGCGCCGGCGCGGCTACCGGCTCGATCTCCGCCGCACCATTCATCGCAACATCAGCCATGGCGGCGTGCCGATCAGCCTGGTGAAACGACAGCGTAAGGACAAGCCGCTGCGGCTGATCGTGTTGCTCGATGCCTCGGGCTCGATGAGCATGTACACATCGGTATTCCTGCGCTTCATCCACGGCGTGCTCGATCAGTTTCGCGAGGCCGAGGCGTTTTTGTTCCACACGCGCCTCGCTTACGTCTCCGATGCGATGAAGGAGAGCGATGCGAGCCGTGCGCTGGACCGGCTATCGATCATGGCGCAAGGCGCGGGCGGCGGCACCAGGATCGGCGAGAGCCTGCAGACCTTCAACCGCTGGCATGCGTCGCGCGTCATCCATTCGCGCAGCTGCGTCATGATCGTGTCTGACGGTTACGAGACCGGTGACGCCGCGTTGCTCGGCCGGGAGATGGCGGCGTTGCATCGGCGTTGCCGCCGCATCGTTTGGCTGAACCCCATGATGGCGTGGGAGGGCTATGCGCCGGAGGCGCGGGGCATCAAGGCGGCGCTGCCACACGTCGATCTCTATGCGCCCGCGAATTCGCTGCAAAGCTTGCGCGCGCTCGAGCCCTATCTGGCAAAACTCTGAGGGACATGTCGATGACCGCTCATGCCGAGGTGCTGGATATCGTCGCGCAGATGAAGGCCGCCGAGCGTGCCTTCGTGCTCGCGACGGTGGTGCGAACGGTGTCGGTGACCGCGGCGAAGGCTGGCGCCAAGGCGATCATCGCGGCCGACGGCACCATCGTCGCGGGTTGGATCGGCGGCGGCTGCGCCAAGGGCGCGGTGCTGAAGGCGGCGCGCGAGGCGCTGGCCGACGGCGAGCCGCGCATGGTGTCGGTGCAGCCGGAAAACCTGCTGGCCGAACTCGGCGTCAGCGCCGGCGAGAGCCGTGACGGCATCCGCTTCGCCAGCAACATGTGCCCCAGCAAGGGCACGATGGACATTTTCGTCGAGCCGGTGCTGCCGCATCCTTCGCTCGTCATTCTCGGAGCAAGTCCGGTGGCGCTGTCGCTTGCGGCACAGGCACGCGTTCTCGGCTATCACGTCACGCTGGCCGCACCCGCCGCGGAGCTCATGGGGTCGCCGGACGCCGATGCGATCATCGATGGCTACGGGCTCGGCGAGCTCAATGACGCCAAGCGCTTTGTCGTGGTCTCGACGCAGGGGAAGGGCGACGAAGCTGCCTTGCGTGCCGCGATCGCAACCAAGGCCTGTTATCACGCCTTCGTCGGCAGCCGCCGCAAGATGGCCTCGCTGCGCGCCAAGCTGATATCGGAAGGCGCCAGCACTGCGGCGATCGACGATTTCAAGGCGCCGGCGGGGCTCGATCTCGGCGCCATCACGCCGGAAGAGATTGCGATGTCGATCCTTGCCGAGATCACCGTGGAACGGCGGCGCAGTCAGCGCGCGGCCATTCAAACAGCAAGCAGAGAGTGACCGATCATGCAGATGAACGACAGCCAGCGTATCCCCGCCACACGCGAGCAGGTATGGGCGGCGTTGAACGATCCAGCTGTCTTGAAGCAGTGCATCCCCGGCTGCCAGTCGCTCGAGGTGACAGCGCCGAACGAGATGACGGCCACTGTCGTCTTCAAGGTCGGCCCGGTGAAGGCGACCTTCAGCGGCAAGGTGACCCTGTCCGATCTCGATCCGCCCAATTCCTATCGCATCTCCGGCGAGGGCTCCGGCGGCGTCGCCGGTTTTGCCAAGGGCGGCGCAGTCGTGCGGCTGGAATCGGAAGGCGCCGATGTCACGGTGCTGCACTACGATGTCGACGCCCAGATCGGCGGCAAGCTCGCCCAGCTCGGCGCCCGGCTGATCAACTCGACCGCGACGAAGCTTGCGGGTGAATTCTTCAAGTCGTTTGCCGGCGTGGTGAGCGCGAAGGCCGAGGCAGGTTAGCTCGTAGGTCTCTAGCCCTGCAGATGCGCAAAGCGCATCTGCTCGGCGTAATCCACCACGTCTGCGGCTGCGGAAATGAAAGAGGTGGATTACGCTGTGCTAATCCACCCGGCGATATCGGTGCGAGCCGCCCCGGCTCACCCCAATGACACGCCCGCCTTGGCCCGGCTGATGCCGAGCGTCAGGATCCTGTTCAGCAGATCCTTGTACTTCAGCCCGTCGTGCTGGGCCGCCGTGGCGAATTCCTGGCTCTTTGCGATCTCGGGGTTGGGATTGGCTTCGATGAAATACGGCGTGCCGTCGGCGGCGAGACGGAAGTCGATGCGTGCGTAGCCATCGAGGCCAAGCGCCCGATAGATGCGTTTCGCGGCGCGCTGGATGCGCGCGGTGACTTCGGGCGCGAGGTCCTTCGCCGGTCCGTCGACGATGCCTAGGCGTTCCTGATAGTCCGTGTCGTGCTTGGCCTTTTCGGTGGCGATGTGCCGCGAGCTGCGCCCGCCCATGCTGCCGAATTTCAGTTCCCAGACCGGCAGCACGCGCAGCCGGTTGTTGCCGAGCACGCCGACATAGAGTTCGCGTCCCTCGATGAATTGCTCGGCGATCGCGGCGGTCTCCACCCGCTCGTGGATGAAGGCGACCCGCTCCGCCAGCTTCTCGTCGGTGTCGACGATTGAGGCCTGCGAGATGCCGACGGACCCATCCATGTTGAGAGCCTTGACGATCAGCGGCAGGGCAAGATGTTTTGGTCGTTTCACCTTGCGGCGCATCGGGAAGACGGCGAAGGCGGGTGCCGCGATGCGACGGTGATGCACCAGCGTCTTGGACAGGTCCTTGCCGCGCGCCAGGATCAGGCCGCGCGGATTGCAGCCGGTATAAGGCACCTTCATCAGTTCGAGATAGCTGGCGATGTGCTGGTCGTAGGCCACGTTGTAGTGGAATTCCTCCAGCAGCGTGAAGACCACGTGCGGCTTGAACTCCTCGATCGCTTCGCGGATCGGCCTGATCTCTTCCTGCGCGCCGAGCGGACGGACCTCATGGCCGGCCGCGCGCAAGGTGCTGACGACGTCGTATTCCGTTTTCCAGTTGTTGATTTCCTGTGGCGTGTATCCGTCGGAGGAGGCCGGAGGCATGAAGTCCGGATGCATCAGCACGAGAATACGGAGCCGTCTCATAGCGCGATCCATTTGCGCCGAGACGGGCCGAACAGGGCGTGCATCGTCTTGGCGGTCACGAGGACAGTGAAATCGAGAACGAGCTTCTGTTCGGATCCCACCGCGCGCAAATCGAGCTCGCGGCAGCGGGAGATCATGTCATCAAGTACGGCATCGAGCGTAAGCTGGTTTTCACCGGTCCATCGCGCCACCAGCTGTCTGATCTGGGCGCGATGCCGCCTGATCAGGCTCGAAGCGGGTTTCGAGCGATGATGCCGTGGATCGGCGGAAAACAGCCGCGAGAGGTCGCGGTCGTAGGTCTTCGGTGGCGTGAAAGCGTAGAACGCCTGCTTCTTCTTGTAGTGGTCTTCGAGCGTCTGGCTGAGCTTGCCGAGGGGATCGACACGCTCGCGCGTCGTGATCAGCGGCCGCTTGCCCGCGATCTCGCTCATTAGCTCGTCGACATATTCGAGCTTCTTCAGCGCCGGCCAGCCGGCATATCGCGTCCGCCAGTTCGAGCGCGGCCGCAGCCACACCGCAAAGGTCTCGGCGAAATCCTCGTCCGGGTGGCTCTGCGCGTACCAGAGCCGCAGGTGCTGGACGTAACGCCGGCTCGCCGGATTGGGCCTGTAGTAGCGTGGATAGTGTTTCGACGACGGCCCGAACAGCTGTTGCCAGCGCCGGCGTCGCTGCAATTGGAAGCCATGCTGGATGGCATGGCCGGCCTCATGGCGGAGGATGGCCATGCATTCGCGCCAGGTGCCGCCCTCGACGTCGAACATCATCTTCTTCTCGAGCTTCATCAGGCGGGGATGCGCGAGATAGAAGGGAATGGCGATCCCCGGCACGTCTCCCGGACTGAACCATTCACTCGAGATCCAAGTATGCGGCCGCAGCCGGATGCCGCGCTCTTCGAGCTCTTCGTGGAGCGTAGCAACGCAATCCTCGAGCCAGGTGCCTTCGACCGTAACCCTCAGGCTGGAGAGGCGCTGCTGGAGCAGCTGCTCGTCCGATAGCTTCTCCCAAGCGAATTTCCGGCGCGGCATCTTGTATCCAGGCGGGGATGACTCAGTGTCACGATGATGTCATGGGCGGCAGCCGGCAACAACCCGTTGGGGTGCTGGGCGATGTGCCCCAGCGCGAGGTGCCGTAGGGTGGGTTTTAGCCCGCGGCTACGCGAAGCGTAGTCCGCTGGCGTAACCCCCACTTCTGCTTACGAGGATAGAGATAGACCGTGGTGGGTTACGCCGAGCAGATGCGCGTTGCGCATCTCCGCGGCTAACCCACCCTACGAAGTCAGCGTGTTCAGTCGAACAGGCTCGAGACCGACTCTTCCGCGGCGGTGCGCGCGATCGCATCCGAGATCAGGCTGGCGATCGGAAGCGTGCGGATGTTCGGCGCCTTGGTCACCGCGTCAGTCGCCAGGATCGAGTCGGTGATGACGAGCTCTTTCAGCTTCGAACCGGCGATACGGGCCGCCGCGCCGCCGGAGAGCACGCCGTGGGTAATGTAGGCGTAGACCTCCTTGGCCCCCTTGGCGATCAGCGCATCGGCTGCGTTCACCAATGTGCCGCCGGAATCGACGATGTCGTCGACCAGGATGCAGCTGTAGCCGGAGACGTCGCCGATCACGTTCATGACTTCGGACTCGCCCGGACGTTCGCGGCGTTTGTCGACGATCGCCAGCGGGGTGTTGATGCGCTTGGCGAGGCCGCGGGCGCGGGCCACGCCGCCGACGTCGGGTGACACCACCATCACCTTGCCGAGGTCGAAACGTTCGCGGATGTCGCGTACCATCACGGGGGCAGCGAACAGATTGTCGGTCGGGATATCGAAGAAGCCCTGGATCTGGCCGGCATGCAGGTCGAGCGTCATGACGCGGTCGACACCTGCATGGGTGATCAGATTGGCGACGAGCTTGGCCGAGATCGGCGTGCGCGAGCCGGAGCGGCGGTCCTGCCTGGCATAGCCGAAATAGGGGATCACTGCGGTGATGCGGCGTGCCGATGAGCGGCGCAGCGCGTCGGTGATGATCAGCAGCTCCATCAGATTGTCGTTCGCCGGAAACGAGGTCGACTGGATGATGAAGGCATCCGAGCCGCGGATGTTCTCCTGGACCTCGACGAAGATCTCCATGTCGGCGAAGCGCCGGACCACCGCTTTGGTCAGCGGCACGTTGAGGCCCTGCGCGATGGCCTGGGCGAGGGCCGGATTGGAGTTGCCGGCGACTAGCTTGATGGAGCCGTTCTTGGCCGACATGGACGCTTCCTCCCGCGCTTTGCTGGATACGACGTTCAACATCTGAGAATACCCACTGGCAGCACGGTTACGACGGGCGAGGAAATATCAGGCGAGAGGCTGCAATGGCAACCCGGGATGCTACGTTTTCCCTCTGAAAATCCTGAGTCGGGCCAACGGCTTGGCCAATAGTTGGGCCCGTGGTTTCGCGGTGGTTATTGCTGGGCGTAGCCAAGCGCCGTGGCCGGCATTTGGCCTGCCGGAGCCTCAGGCGTCACGCTGGCGACCGCGGGGCCGCGCAGACTCGGAACCGAGCCAGGCGCATCCGGAGTCCCATTGATCATATTGGAAAGTCCGCTGAATCCGGCCTGGGCAATCCTGCGCAGCACGAGGTCATCGGCGGCGGCCCAAGGATCACGGGTCGCATCCTTGCCGCCCTTGGCTGCGGTCGGTTCCTCACCGGAGAGGCGCAGCGCCCGCTGCTGGTTGGCGTCGTAGACGTCCCAGACCCAGGCGATCACAGTCTTGCCGCGCACCACTTGGGCGGAGAGATAGCTGCGCACGCGGTAGGCAGCCGTCCCCTCGCGGGAAACGATCGAGAGGCTGCGCAGTTTGGATTCGCTGTCGAGCACGCCGACCATGCGGTCGAACACCTGCGGCGGCGGTCCGTCGATGGATTCGAAAGCGACCGTCGCCCCGGAGCCTGCGCTCGGCGTTGCCATCGCATAGGAATTGGCGGGCGCGTTGCCGCCGGCGCAGCCGGCGAGCGCGGTCGCTGCCGCAAGCAGCATGACCGCCAGCACGCGCGAGCCCGCACGGCGCAAGTTGGATGACGCTTCCCTCATTGAGGGCAGCGATATCGTTAAAATCGATTAAGGTCTAGGGCAGGGACGACACAGATCACCGCTGTCCTTCCGGGTCCGACGCCTCGCATCGCCCCGGAATGACACGGGGTTTCTGTTGTGTTCACGCTTCCAGCGCGATCGCATGGATGTGCCGCCCATAGTCCGGCTCTTTGCGATGCACGGAGCGGCGATAGCTGAAGAAGCGTTCGTCGGCGTAGGTGTCCAGACCAAGGTCGTCGATCATCAGAATGCCGGCGGCTTCAAGGCGCCTGCGGATGAAGCCGGCCAGGTCGAACATCGCATGGCCCTCGCGCGCCGATGGAATGAAGAACATCGCATTTTCCGCGTCGGCCTCGATGAAGCGCGCCACGAACTCGTTGCCGACCTCATAGCTGTCCTGGCGGATCAAGGGCCCGATCGCGGCGATGATGCCGCTGCGTGTGGCCCCGAGCGTCTCCATCGCCGTGACAGTGGATTCCAGCACGCCCGTCAGCGCACCTTTCCAGCCGGCATGGGCGCCGCCGATGATTCGCGCATTGGGATCGACGAACAGCACCGGACCGCAATCGGCTGTGGAGACGCCGAGCGCAATGCCCGGCATTTTGGTGACCATCGCATCGCCCTTCGGCCGCGGGCCGCTCGGCCACGGCGCGTCGGCGATGAGCACGTCGGGCGAGTGGATCTGGTGCAGGCTGAGGAAACGGTCGGCCGCGACCCCGACATGCTCGGCCATGCGACGGCGGTTCTCGGCGACGAGGGCCTGATCGTCGTTGGAGCCGAGCCCACCGTTCAGCGCGGAATAGATGCCGCTGGAGACGCCGCCTTCGCGCGTGAAGAAGCAATGGCGCAGGCCGGGCACTGCCGACAGCAGTGACGAAGTCAGGGTCATCAATTGCCTCCGGCCTGTTCGAGATCGCTGAGGCCGGCGAGGCCGGTCAATCTTGGTTCGGAGATGCCGAGCACCTTGAACATCGACCCCATGCCGCTGCGCCCCGAGTCGGTCAGCCGCTTCAGCGCCACGGAAATGTCGGTGGCAACTTCGGGCGTCGCCTTCTGCATCAGCGCGGCCGCGCGGGTGTCGATGCCGACGCGTTTGAGGAAATCGCCCTGCGTCACCGGCCCGTGCACACGGGCGCCGACGTCTTCGGCTGCCCGCGCCAGCGCCTGGAAGTCGACATGGGCGGTGACGTCGGCCTGGCCCGGCGCCTTCAAGGGATCGGTGAAGGTGTGGCGCGCGATGGCCTGGAAGGTGTCCCCGGCATCGCTGCGCAGATGGCCGTAATCGATGATCAGCGCGGCGCCGTCCTGGTCGCGCACGCGGGTGGCGAGCTTCATGATCTCGGTATCGGGCCGCCATTCGAACACCGCACCGACAGGCGCCGCCCGCACCAAAGGCGGCAGCAGCACGTCGAAGCGCGGTGTCGGCTCGGATGCCGCGCCGAACTGAAGCTTGCCGTTGGGATCGATCTCGATCACGCGCTCGTGCCAGCCGCTTTCGCGCTTCACCATCTGGTGGATCGGCAACACGTCGAAATATTCGTTGGCGAGGATGACGCTCGGACCATCAGGCACGTCGTCGATGCTGTCGTGCCAGGTGATGCTGTTGCGCACGCTCGACAATGTCGCACTTTGCCGCTCGCGCAGCACCGGATTGACCTCGACCAGATGAATGCTGAGCCCCTGATAGAGCGGCGGCAGCACGCGAAGCGCGCGCAATGCGTCCGCCATCATGGTGCCGCGGCCGGGACCGAGCTCGATCAGGCGCAGGGATTGCGGCGAGCCCATCTGCTTCCAGACCGAGGCGGTCCATAACCCCAAGAGCTCGCCGAACATCTGGCTGACTTCGGGCGAGGTGGTGAAGTCGCCCTCGCGCCCGAGCGGATCGCGCGAGACGTAATAGCCGTAGCGCGGATGCATCAGGCACGTCTCCATGTATCGCCAGACCGGCATGGGGCCTGAGGATTTGATCAGCGCCTTGATCTCGTTGAGTAGCGACTGGTCAGTCACGGCGTGCTTTCTCGAAATGAATTATTGAACAGTCTTGACCGGCTGCGGCGCACCGCGCCGCACCGCCAGTACAATAAGTACGCCGCCGACAATAAGCATCGGGATCGACAACAGCATGCCCATGGTTAATCCGCCCCAGAGGTAGCCGAGTTGGACGTCCGGCTCCCGGAAATGCTCGCCGATGATCCGCGTCAGGCCGTAGATCAGGATGAAGCTGCCGAGGATCAGCCCCGGCCGCTTCAAGGCACCCATCCGGATCATCACCGCGAGCACGATGAACAGCAGGAGGCCCTCCATGCCGGCTTCATAAAGCTGGCTCGGATGGCGCGGCACGTCACCGCCGGTCGGGAAAATCATGGCCCAGGGCAGGCCGGGGTCGGCTGGGCGGCCCCACAGCTCGCCATTGATGAAGTTGGTCAGCCGCACCAGGAAAATCCCGATCGGCGCAACGCCGCAAGTGATGTCGCCGAGCGACAGGATCGAGATGCCATTCTTTCGGGCGAACCACATCACCGCCACGACACAGCCGAGGAAGCCGCCGTGGAAGGACATGCCGCCTTCCCACAATTTGAAGATGGCAGCCGGATGCTCGACGAAGAAGGGTAGATTGTAGAACAGCACGTAACCGGTGCGTCCGCCGACGATGATGCCGAGCGTCACCCACAGGATGAAGTCGTCGATCTGCACCAGCGAGATCGGCGCCGGCCCGCCCCACAGGCGCTGCTTCTTCAACAGCGAGCGCGCATAGAACCAGCCAAACGTGATCCCACAGATGTAGCCGAGCGCGTACCAGCGGATCGCGAACGGACCGATCTCGAAGGCAATGGGCTTGAACTTGGGGAAGTCGATCAGCAGGAAAAGCATCAAGGCCTTCTAGATTCACACGAGATTGCGGCGATAGAGCGCGAGCAGCCGCTCCCAATGCCGCTCGGCGGCGTCGCGGTCATAGACCGGACGCCTGGGGAAGGCGAAGCCGTGATGGGTGCCGGGATAGATCTCGACCTCGGCCTTTGCGCCCTTCATGCTGTCGGCCACTTTGGCAATGACCTCCGGCGGAGCGTAGATGTCGCTCTCGGCACAGGCGAAATAGAGCTCGGCCCGGGTCTTGCCGGCGGCGAGATGCGGGCTGTTGTCCTCGTTGGTTGCCAGATGCGTTCCGTAAATCGACGCGGCGGCCTTGACGCTGTCAGGGAAATGCGTGGCGGCGTTGACGGCGTAGCGGCCGCTCATGCAGTAGCCGACAGCGCCGATGACTTTCGTATTCGCGGCCGTCTGGCCCTCGGCATAGGTGAGCAGCGCGCGCGTGTCGTCCATGATCATGGGAATGTTGAGCGAGGCCATGAGCTGGAACATGCGCTTGCGCTCCGGCGAATTCGGGTCGGCCGGCAGCGCGCCGAGCTCCATGACGCCGGAGCGGTAATAGAGGTTCGGCAGCATCACGTAATAGCCCGAGGTCGAGAGCCGGCGCGCCATGTCGCGCAGCTCCTCGCGGATCGCCGGCGCGTCCATGTAGAACAGGATGACCGGGAACGGCCCGCCGCGCTCGGGATGGACGATGAAGGTCGCGGTGTGACCGTCCTTGGTGGGAATAGCGATCTGCTGCTCGATCATGTCTTGCGTTCCGCCTTGTGATTCCCGGTTATGCAGGGACGTTGAATACGATTGCAAGGAAACCGCGGCATGACAAGGATACCGCTGCTGCGGCCCTTGAACCCGTCACCGCGGATTGCCATTGTCTTTTTGCGCGTTCGCGTAAAGTTTATCGTAGGCTGACAAGAGACCGATCAGGAGACCGACATGACCCAGACCACCAACCGGTTTTTCGACGAGATCGGCCGCTTGATGAACGACGCCGCCGGAGCTGCCCAGGGCGCCAAGCGGGAGTTCGATACGGTGCTGCGCAACCAGGCCGAAAAATTCCTGCGCGACATGGACCTGGTCAAGCGCGAGGAGTTCGAGGCGGTGAAGGACATGGCCCGCCTGGCGCGCGAGGAGAACGAAGCCCTGAAGGCGCGCATCGCGGCGCTGGAGGCCAAGCTGGGCGGGTAGAGCCGGGTAGGACCCCGCTGGCGGCCAACAGCCCATTCTCCTTGTCATTTCCGCATCTTCCGGGTAAAAGCCCGCCACGTTCGCGGCCCCCGCACCCCTGGAGGCTTGCTGCGAACCATGCCATGGGCCGCGCTGCGGCCCATTAACTTTTGCAAAAACAAGGACTTAGACTATGGCGACGACCGTCAAGGAATTGAAGGCGACCGCGCGTCCGAAGAGCGGCAAGGGGGCCGCCCGGGCTGAGCGTCGCGCCGGGCGCGTGCCCGGAGTGATCTATGGCAACAACCAGCCCCCCGTCACGATCTCGATCGAAGATCGTGAACTGCGCCAGCGCATCCTCGCCGGCCGGTTCCTGACCACGCTGGTCGACATCGATCTCGAGGGCAAGAAGCACCGCGTGATTCCGCGCGACTACCACCTCGACCCGGTCAAGGACTTCCCGATCCACGTCGATTTCATGCGCCTCGGCGAAGGCGCCACCATCCGCATCAGCGTCCCGCTGCATGTCGTGAAGGCGGAAACGTCCCCGGGCGTGAAGCGCGGCGGCACGGTCAACATCGTCGCCCACGCCATCGAACTCGAATGCGGTGTCGAGAGCATTCCGCAGTACATCGAGGCCGATGTCGGCTCGCTGGAAATCGGTCACTCCTTGCATCTGGCGGACGTCAAGCTTCCGGCCGGCGTCAAGGCGCTGACCCGCGAGGACGCGACCCTCGTCACCATCGTGCCGCCGTCAGGCTACGCTGAAGAGCAGAAGGCCGCAGCTGCGGCGGCTGCCGGTGGCGCGGCTCCGGCCGCGGGCGCTGCTGCTCCGGCTGCTGGTGCGGCTCCGGCTGCGGGTGCTGCTGCTCCGGCCGCTGCTGCCAAGGCTCCGGCCGGCGGCGACAAGAAGAAGTAATCCTTCAGAACAGCTGGCGCGCGGTCTTTGATCGCGTGCCGGCCGAGGGGCGCGCCGCGTCATGCGACTCTTTGTTGGGCTCGGCAATCCCGGCGCGAAATACGCACGTAACCGGCACAATATCGGCTTCATGGCCGTGGACGAGATCGCGCGGCGTCATGGTTTTTCACCATGGCGCCGTCGCTTTCAGGGCGAGACGTCGGAAGGCTCGCTCGGACCGGAGCGCGTGATCCTGCTCAAGCCGACGACCTACATGAACGACTCCGGCCGCAGCGTTCAGGATGCGGCGAGCTTCTTCAAGATCGCGCCTGCTGATACCACGGTGTTTCACGACGAGCTCGAACTGCCGCCGGGCAAGGTGCGGGTGAAGATCGGCGGCGGCATCGCCGGCCACAACGGCCTGCGCTCGATCTCGGCGCATATCGGCAACGAGTACCGCCGTGTCAGGCTCGGTATCGGTCATCCCGGCGTCAAGGAGCTCGTGCATGGCCACGTGCTGTCGGACTTCGCCAAGGCCGACAACGACTGGGTGACGACGCTCTGCGAGGCGGTGGCCGAGCATGCCGCACTGATCGCCAAGGGCACGGACGCGACCTTCGCCAACAGAGTGCATCTGGCGATGCAGGCGAAGGGATTTTTGACCAAGGACGACAAGGAGTAGGGTGGGTTAGCCGGACCACGTCCGCCGAAGCTTCGACAAGCGAAGGTGCAAGGCGTAACCCACCATGCCACGACCAGAAAAATTGGTGGGTTACGCCGAGCAGATGCGCTTCGGCATCTGCACGGCTAACCCACCCTACGCACTGCGTTAGAGGACACGATGGGATTCAAATGCGGAATCGTCGGATTGCCCAATGTCGGCAAGTCGACCTTGTTCAACGCGCTGACCGAGACGGCCGCGGCGCAAGCCGCGAACTATCCGTTCTGCACCATCGAGCCCAATGTCGGCGAGGTCGCGGTGCCCGATCCGCGGCTCGACAAGCTGGCGGCGATCGCCAAATCGGCGCAGATCATCCCGACCCGGCTGACCTTCGTCGACATCGCCGGCCTCGTGCGCGGCGCTTCCAAGGGCGAAGGCCTCGGCAACCAGTTCCTCGCCAACATTCGCGAGGTCGACGCCATCGTGCATGTCGTGCGCTGCTTCGAGGATTCCGACATCACCCATGTCGAGGGCAAGATCGCGCCGCTTGCCGACATCGAGACCATCGAGACCGAACTGATGCTCGCCGACCTCGACAGCCTCGAGAAACGCGTCGACAATCTGACCAAGAAGGCCAAGGGCAACGACAAGGACGCCAAGGAGCAGCTCGACCTCGTCAACCGCACGCTGGTGCTGCTGCGCGACGGCAAGCCTGCGCGCCTGGTCGAGCGCAAGGCCGAAGAGGAACGGGCGTTCTCGATGCTCGGCCTGCTGTCGTCGAAGCCGGTCCTCTACGTCTGCAACGTCGAGGAGGGCTCGGCTGCATCAGGCAATGCCTTCTCCAAGGCGGTCGAAGAGCAGGCGGCCAAGGAGGGCGCGGTTGCCGTCGTCATCTCGGCAAAAATCGAATCCGAGATCGCGACGATCTCGCGTGAGGAGCGTGCCGACTTCCTGGAGACGCTGGGTCTGGAAGAAGCGGGTCTCGATCGTCTGATCCGCGCCGGCTACCGGCTGCTCGAGCTCATCACCTATTTCACGGTAGGACCGAAGGAAGCGCGCGCCTGGACCATCCATCGCGGCACCAAGGCGCCCGGCGCGGCCGGCGTGATCCACACCGATTTCGAAAAGGGCTTCATCCGCGCCGAGACGATTGCGTATGACGACTACGTCGCGCTGGGCGGCGAAGCCGGCGCCCGCGATGCCGGCAAGCTGCGGCTCGAAGGCAAGGAATACGTCGTCGCCGACGGCGACGTGATGCATTTCAGGTTCAATACGTAAGAGCTTGCTGTCATTCCGGGGCGCGCCTCCTGGCGCGAGCCCGGAATCCATTGCACGATTCACTCTGGCGCTCGATAGATTCCGGGTTCGCGCTGCGCGCGCCCCGGAATGACGAACCTCACCGCACTCCGCCGCCTGACCGCGCGCCCCACCGCGTCCGCGCCTGCTTATTCGTCGTCGCGGAAATGCTTGACGACAACAGCCGGATTCCCGGCGACGACCACGCGCGAGGCGACGTCCTCACGCACCACCGCTCCGGCGCCCACGACCGAGTGGTCGCCGATCGTCACTCCCTTGAGCACGATCGAGCGCGCACCCACCCACACATTGTCCCCGATGTGCACCGGGGCGACGGCCCGCCCAACCGCAGGCGCGTGCCGAAGCCGCGGGGGAAGATTGTGAAAGTCCGTGTCGACGATGTCGCAGTCGCTGATCAGGCAAGACGACCCGATGTCGACCTGCTGCGCGCAGCCGATCCAGCAGCCGTTGAGCAAGGTGTCATTGCCGACCGTCACCTGACCATGCCCGGTGATGAGCACGCGCTTGCCGATCCGGCAGTTCGCACCGATCGACACCCGGACGCCGCGACCGAGCACCAGCCAACCCTTGAACACGATCCCGGGTCCGAGTTGGAGCCGGCGGCCGTACCGCACCGTCAGCCAGGCGCGCACACAGGCGAAGAACAGGAGCGCACCGGCCCGCAGCACCGGGTTCTCGATCTTGCCCACGACATTCGCTCCTGACCCTTGCGGCGGCCCGCCTCTCGCGCCGAGCCTCGCATCCGCACGTAAATACGCGGTGAAGAACGACGTCGCGGCTGGTGCGCCCGTCTCAGTGGCGGCCCATGTTGGGTTTGATACCTAGCGCGATTTCGTGCCCCGGACGCAGCGCAGGCCTTGCGGTGCGCTGCAGAGCCGGGGCCCGGGAATCTTGGTCGCGGATCCATGGGTCCCGGCTCTGCGTCGCGTCATTTCATGCCGCGCCGCGTCCGGGACACGAGAGCTATCACCGAATCCCGCCGCCCTGATCCCTGATCGCGCCGAGATGCTCGTTGATGCGGAACACGATCAGGATCAATTCCGCGGCGATGCGCGAGAACACGACGCCGACGACCACGCCTGCAATCGATTCCAGCACGACCAGGAAACCGGCAAACGGGCTGATGGCCATCGCGGTGAGGCCGGCGAAGATTCCGGAGAGGCCGAACAGGCAGATCACGCCGATCACCAGCCAGTAGAAGGTCTTGATGATCGTCGGCGTGATGAAGCGGTCCCACTGAAACAGATCGCTGAATGAAAACATCTCTCTCCCCCGGGCAGATGGTGCCCCCGGCCGCGCCGATCCGACAATGAGGGCAGGCCGACTCGCCGAATGTAGCACGAGCCATGCGGGCCGGCGGGTTGAGATTGCCGCAAAGTGCGGCCACAATCTGTCCTTCCCGCAAAGCTTTTCCAAGATGACCCTGACCTTCGAAGATTTCCCTCCCGGCCGCTACGGAACGTTCGGCCCGCGCCATGTCACCCGCGACGAGATCTTGGCGTTTGCCGCCGAGTTCGATCCGCAGCCGATGCATCTGGACGAGGAGGCCGCGAGCAAGAGCATGCTGCGTGGCCTGTCGGGCTCGGGCTGGCACCTCTGCTCGCTGATGATGCGGATGATGGCCGACGGCTTCATTACCCGCGCCGCCTCGCTGGGATCTCCGGGGGTCGACGAGGTACGTTGGCTCTCGCCGCTGAGGCCGGGAGACGACCTCATGCTCGATGTCGACGTGGTCGAGGCGCGCACCTCGAAGAGCCGGCCGCACCTCGGCATCGTCAAGTTCAAATGCACGGTGCGCAACGCCAAGGGCGAAGCGCTGGGCGAAATGACCTCGCCGATCCTGATCGAGCGGCGCGCGGGAGCGGTCTGATGCGGTTCTTCGAAGAGATCGAGATCGGACAGCGCCGCGACATCGGCAGCTATGATTTCACGGCGGAGTCGATCAAGACCTTCGCCGCGAAGTTCGATCCGCAGCGCTTTCACCTCGACGAGGACGAGGGCAAGAACTCGCTGTTCGGCGGGCTCGCCGCCTCCGGCTGGCATGTCGGTTCGGCCTGTATGAGCCTGCTTGTCGCCGACGGCCAGCGCCTGGCGCGCGAAGCCGTTGAGCGCGGCGAGGAGGTCGCGGTATGGGGGCCGTCGCCGGGCTTTCGCGACCTGCGCTGGATCAAGCCGGTGCTCGCCGGCGACACCATCAGCTATTCCAACATCGTCATCGACAAGCGCAGCTCCGCCTCGCGACCGGGCTGGGGCATCCTGACTGCCCGCACCACCGGCACCAACCAGCGCGGCGAGGAGGTCTATTCCATCACCGCCAGCGCCTTCGTGCCGATGCGGAAGAGCGCTTAGGCCAGTTCCAGGATGAACGGCGAAATCAGCGCGCGAGTGTTGCCCGCGCGCTATGGACGCGATTCGGGGTGACTGCCATAAGCCTCCCCGAGATGGCTGGTCCCTGCGAAGCAGCATGCGGAACCATCGAGTTGCTAACCAATTATGAACCTGTCGCTGTCTATTTGAACAAACCGGGCAGAGGACAGGGGACGAGAACGATGGCAGACCGCGGCGCACTGAAATTGGTCGGATTTATCTTCGCTACCGCGACGCTGGCCGTGATGCTGGTGGCCGGTATCGTGGTGAAGAGTTACGCCGACGGCGCCTACACCCTAGAAGCCTCGACGGTCGACGCCAGCCGTTAAGAGCCTGTTGACTTCGCGGGGCCACGAAGTGGCCTCCGCGCGCGGCCGCCGGCCTCAGCGGCTATAGACGAACGCCAAAATCGCGATCGCGACTGCAAGCAGCCCGACAAAGCGCAACATGATGGTCCCGAATTGGCTCGGCGCGGGCCGCAGCGGGATCGGGTCCGTGGTATCGGGCCGAATGCTTTCCATCTGAGACATCCCCAAGGCCCGGCCGTCAGCGGCACGGGCGCCTGGCATTGGTCGGCGGGGATGGGCGGCGGGTTCAAGGCGTCGCTCCGGCCGTGCCGCTTCCTGCGCTGTCATGCCTTAGTCTAGCGGCCACACCCACCGCTGTCATGCCCGGCTTGACCGGGGCATCCAGTACGCCGCGGCGCCTCAATCCTATCACTGCCGCCTCTCGAATACTGGATCGCCCGATCAAGTCGGGCGATGACATCGAGGCTGTGGCGACAGAATCAAAACCGCCGCGTCCCTTCCAGGACGCGGCGGGCGGTGTGCTTCGTTCGAATGCTCAGCTATTCCGCAGGCCGTCGGCGGCGCGCTTCCACTGGGCGACGTTGTCGGCGATCATGCGGGTCGACTTCATCGCGGCCTGGCTGAGCTGGGCATAGCCCGAGATCTCGCGCTGGACGCGCTGGCCTTCGGCATGGAGCAGGTCGCGCAGGCTCTCGAGCTCGGAGATCAGATTCTCGATCTCGGCGAGCGAGGTGCCGGCGACGCGCTGGATCAGCGAGTTGACGTTGGTGACGGTGGCTTCCGCGCTCGGATCGAGCGGCGGCGAATCCGTGGTCGTGGCGGAGGCCGGCCGGCGCAGATAGGCGATGTCGTTGCGGACGAAATCGCGGATGCCGGCTTCGACTTCGGTCACGGCGGCGAGATTGCTGTCGACCGTCTCGGTCTCGGTGGTCTCGGTCTTTTCCGGACGCATGGCGTTCATCGTTATTACCCCTGTTCGCGTTGAGCGCAGCGCGAGTGTCCCCCGCACGACGATGTGTGTCAGGCCGATGCATCTGTGCGTCGGATTTTGACCGCAACGGGGCCGAGATGCGGCAAGGGCGGACCATTCGGGGGCTTTGCCGTGGCGTATGGTTAGGGAAGTCTGAACAAGGCTCACCAGCTCTTCTTGAAGCCGGCCGTCACGCTCTTGTTGATCGCGCCTTGCGAGGTTTCGCCGACCGAGCCGGAGACGGTGACGTTGTCGAACAGCTTCTGCTCGGCGCCGACCTTGCGCAGCCATTTGTCATCGGTGGTCGACAGGGTCTGTCCGGCCGAGACGCTGGTGCCGGTGTCGGTGATCGTGACCTTGGCGGACTGGTCGGTCTCGTAATTGCGGGTGATGTGGCCGCCGACGCCGGGCAGCGCCGTGGTGCCCTGCTGGTTGACGCTGTAGCCGTTCTGCAGCGTCAGCGACGTGTCGCCCGACAGCGGCACCGACTTGGTCAGCGACGCCCCGAGCTTGCTCTGCTCGCTGCCGGGATCGACGCGGGCCTCGACCGCAGTCTTGTCCCAGATCGCGCCTGCGCCCGGCGCGGTCGCGGCGGCCCAGGCGCTGCCGGAGGATTGCGGCAGGTTGCCGCCATTTTCGGCCTTCTCCGCCAGCAGCTCCGACATCGTGGTCGGCTCCTTCGCCACCGTCATGTCGGCGCCGATCCGGGTGTCCCAGAACGAGGACACCGACTGCTTCACGGTGACGGCAGAGGAGCCATTCGCGTTGGCATTGGACGACCAGTTCATGCCGTTGACGGCAGCGGCCTGCGCGCGCTTCTTGGCAGCGATGAGGTCGTTGAGCGTGCCCGCGTCGATCGCGAGCTGGCTCCAGTCGAGCTTGTCGACGTCGATGCCCTTGAGCACGTCGGCGTCGTTGACGTCGGGAGCCTCGGCGACCTCGGCCTCGTCGTCGTCAGGCGTGGTTGCGGCGGGGGGCGGGGAGAAGGGCGGAATGATCTGCGCTGCGGCCGTCAGCACCGAACCCAAAATGAACGCGGCCGCCAGCGGCAGCCTGGTCCAGCCGAAACCTGTCGTGAATTCCATTGCCTTGCCCGCGAGCCCAGTTCGGGCAGTAGATGCGGCCCCAACTTTGCGAAATTATGGCGCATGCCGCGACAGTTTGGAAGCAGCCGGGTCTGCAGAATGACGAACCAACGGGCCGCGCGCAGATGGCGCGCGCCCGGTGACGAGCATCTCCATGACGGCGACCGGCGGGGCTGGAGGCCGGCACGTGTCATGGGAGCATCAATCGACCGGTCCCGAACTCGCGGGAGCCCGCTGGTGTCCCCCTCAGCCGACGCTGGTCATCCTTGGCAGATGAATGGCGCGGCCGAGCGCCTGCTCGACCAGATCGAACGTGTCGACCAGCACGCGCATGCTGATCAGCCGGTCAGCCCTGAACTGGGCGAACTGCGCGACGCGTAAGGAGATCGGCTTGTCGGAATCGAGCGCCGTGAGCGAATAGCGCAGCATCGAGGAAGCCGAATCGACACCCAGCATGATGCTCTCGCGCTCGAAGCGGCGGACGTGGAAATTGTCGGCGAGCTGGCGGATGACCTGCAGCACGGCTGCCTTGCCCTGACGCGCACCCAGGAACGGAAACATGTCGATCGGGCCGTAGATCGCCCATTCGATGTCCTCGTCGATCAGGGTCTCGATATCCTCGAAATGCCGGTCGTTGATCGCACGGTGCAACGCGCGCGAGAAACGCCAGAGGCTGTGCTCTGTCATTTTGGGCAGTCCTGAAACTGAAGCGTAAAAACGGAAAACAACCCCATGCACAGTAAGGTGCCGAGGGGCCGCTCAATTCATTTGTGTACGAACAAATACGGGATTTCTGGAAAAACTCAAATCACGTTTTTGCAATGCACAAGTGAGCGCAAAGTGTGAGATTTACAATAGAACCCCGTAATCTTACCGGGTCCGGCCCCGCGCCGTTCCCAGGATGGGCGCGGGCAGCGGCAGCGCCAAATCCTCAGTGTCGTCCTGGCCTTCGCCAGGACGACGCTTGGGAGATACCCTACTGCTCGTCCACCCCCGCCCCGACGATCAGGGGCCCGATCTCCCGCTCCAGCACCTGTTGCACCAGATCGTAGGAATCGATGATCTCGCGGATCTGCGCCACCAGTCCGCCCCTGAAGCTGAAGAACACCGCCATGTCGAACTGCACGATGCGGCCATTGCTGCGCTTGGTGAAATAGCTGTGCAGATAGGTCGCGACCTCGTCGCCGTCGGCGACGATGTGCGGCGCCTTGTAGCGGATCTCGGAGTAGCGCGACCACACCGTCTGCCAGAGCTCGCGCAGCTCGGCCTTGCCATGGCGCGGGCCCATATGCGGCAGCACGTCGATCGGCGCGTGGGTGAGGAAGTCGACGTCGTCGGTGCAGCACGCCAGCGCGGCCTCGAGGTCGCCGCGTGCAAAAGCCTCGAGCAGATGCAGCGTGCGTTGCCTGTTCAACGACTCGACGCTCATGCCGCTCCCGCCCTCATTGGCCATGGATGACGAACGCTATCGCGCGGCGCGCGGGTCCATCAATCCGCAGAAACACAGGGATATTCGCCAAATGGTCGCGCCTCAATGCATGGCGGTTCATGTCCTGCAAGGCCGGGTTGCGCTGACCTTGGCATGCACGAAATCGGGCGGACGATCTGGCGCCGCGCGCATGACGGCTGACGTCTCTCACCATGTGGCGAGCGCGGGAACCCGGCCGCCTCCTCGTCGTTAAGACGCTGACACCGCAGGAGACATCCATGAAATCCCCGCTTCTCGCCGTCACTGCCGCGCTTCTCATGCTCGGAGCAACCTCCGCCGCCGACGCCAAGGGCTGCATCAAGGGCGCCATCGTCGGCGGCGTCGCCGGCCATTATGCCGGCCATCACGGCATGCTCGGCGCCGCCGCCGGCTGCCTCTACGGCCGCCATCGCGCCAACGAGCAGGACAAGCAGCAGCAACAGCAGAGCCAGGCGAACGGGCAGGGCAAGCTGTAGCTCATTGTCATTCCGGGGCGCGCGAAGCGCGAACCCGGAATCCATCACGCCTCTTGTTCCGGTCGCGGAGGAATGGGGCGTGAGCCATCTCACATCAGACGTCTCCCCCCTGCCGTTAATGTCTTCGGCATGTCATCAGGGAGACGTGCCATGGCCGTCACCGCCGCCGCGAGAAAGTCCCGCCCGCGCAACGCGCTCGAAGGCTTTGCGCTGACCGCGATCCTGCAGAGCTTCCCGACCTTCGCCACAGCCGCGTTGCTGCTCAAGCTGTGCGGCAACCACGACCTCGTCGGCGACCCCGGCGTCGCCATCTTCGTCGCCTTCGCCACGCTGGTTCACGCGATCGTCGCGGTCACACTGGGGCCGAGCGTCCCGGCGCTGTTCAAGACGCTCTACGAACCGGCATTCTTCGATGGCAGTTTGTCGCTTTCGGACAAGATCACGGAATGGCGAACCCACCCGATCGCTTCGCTCCAACTGGTCGCAATCGTGCTGCTGCTGTCGGTGATGGCCGTGGTGACGGCGAGTGTGGGGTGAGGGGAAATCTCTCCCTCGTCATTCCGGGGCGCTGCAAAGCGGCGAGCCCGGAATCCATAGCCACGGACTTGTCGCCAATCAATTCGTTTGATGAGAGCGGAGAAATTCTTTCGCCGTGTCGCGCGTGGTAAAGCAGCCAAGCTCCTCGTAGCTGGGATCGTCCTCCGCTTCCTCGGATGAGCGCAACACAACGAACCTGCCGCCCTCCTCAACGATCAACTCCGTGAGGTCTTCGCTGTTGAACGGAGTCATATCGCGAAAACCGCAGTGCGGGCATTCGTCGTCGCAGGTGCACGACCATTCATTCGTCCATACCTTCCTGCATCGGTCGCACCGGTAGAAATTCAAAAACCAGGCCAAATCGAACCTCACTATTTCAAACGGTAACTGCCGCGAGAAACGAACTCAATAAATCCTCGGTCGCGCAAATACTGAAGTTGCTGGCGAATCTTCGGCCTGATGTTCTGATTACCCGGATAAAGATCGCCGAGATGTCGGTCGAAGGCATACGCTTCCTCGAGCGTGAACTCGCGCTTGCCGAGTGACTCAACGCATTTCAGCACGTCCAGCAGCCAACCTCGAGCCTCAAGAGATTTGCTTCGCAGAAAAAGAGTCTTCTGCCATTCGCCCAGCACCAGCTCCTTCGGCCGGACTACCCCGTTCTGTACGATGTGAATCTTACCGGATTCCGGCACCTTGCCGAGCAGGATGTTCGACCCGATCCAGCCCGCGCGCCGCGCCGTCGCCGCTAGCGGCTTTCGCTCCTGGATGATCTCGGGAACGAAGAAATGCTTTGGCACGATAAAGAGATTTACGACCGCAAGCGACACACGGTCGTAGTTCATGAGCAGGAGGTTTGGATTGTTGCTCGCAGCAAGCCGCTCGCACTTCGCCTTGTAGGCGCCATCCGATACCTTCGGTCCGAATTTACCTTTCTGGCTCTTGAGTTCAAATTCCTCGTTGCAGCCCACACAGAGGAAATCGGCAACCGGACTGTTATTCGGAAACTGCGACATCTTCGCGTTGCCGCAGTGCGGGCAGTAGGCCCATGCTTTGACCCAAGCTTCGGTCCATGCGCGGGCGCTTTGCGAACCGCTGGTATAAGATAGTTGCGCTTCTTGGAAGCCGAGTTTCATGGTGTCAGGTTAACGAAACTCGCCCGAATTGCTAGCGCCGCCTACCTCTTCTTCCGCCCACCCCGCCGCCCCGGCGCGCCGCCCGTCGACTTCGGCGCCGGCCCGAACTCCGGGCCCGACTGCCTGGAATCCGTCGGTTGGATGATCCGGCTCGTGCTGCCGAACGGCTTTGCCGGCAGGTTCGGGCTCTCGCGGTAGGGCAGCGATTCCGGGCCGTGCATCTCGTCGAGATGCGGCTTGTGCACCTTCGAGCCGCTGCCGCCGCCGCTGGCTTTCAGCGCGGAGCTCACCGTCTTTCTCTTCATCGCACTGACGGGCAGATTGGCGGCATCGCCGTATTTCCTGGTGCCGGCATAGGCGCCGGCCTTGCCGGCCACAATGCGCTGCTTGGCGGTGGGGTCGTCGACCACGGCGAGTTCGGTGGCGCGCAGGCGCTTGACCTCGTCGCGCAGGCGCGCGGCCTCCTCGAAGTTCAGATCGGCGGCGGCCTCGCGCATGCGTGTTTCGAGGTCGGAGAGCACGGCCTCGAAATTGTGGCCGATCGAGATGACGTCGTCGGTCATGTCGTGGCCGCCGACCTCGACCAGCACGTGGTCGCGCTCGTAGACCGAGTTGAGGATGTCGCCGATATGCTTCTTCACGCTTTCAGGCGTGATGCCGTTGGCGGTGTTGTATTCGACCTGCTTTTCGCGGCGGCGGTTGGTCTCCGCGATGGCGCGCTCCATGGAGCCGGTCATCTGGTCGGCATAGAGGATCACCTTGCCGTCGACATTGCGCGCGGCGCGGCCGATGGTCTGGATCAGCGAGGTCTCGCTGCGCAAAAAGCCTTCCTTGTCGGCATCGAGGATCGCGACCAGCGCGCATTCGGGAATGTCGAGGCCCTCGCGCAACAGGTTGATGCCGACCAGCGCGTCGAACGCGCCCAAGCGAAGGTCGCGGATGATCTCGATCCGCTCGATCGTGTCGATATCGCTGTGCATGTAGCGGACGCGAATGCCTTGCTCGTGCAGGTATTCGGTGAGGTCCTCCGCCATGCGCTTGGTCAGCACCGTGATCAGCGAGCGATAGCCGGCCTGCGCCGTGGCGCGCACCTCGCCGACGAGATCGTCGACCTGGGTGCGGGCGGGGCGGATGTCGACGGGCGGATCGATCAAGCCGGTCGGCCTGATGACCTGCTCGACGAACACGCCGCCGCTCTCGTTCAGCTCCCAGCCGCTCGGCGTCGCCGACACCGCGACTGTCTGCGGCCGCATCATGTCCCATTCCTCGAAGCGGAGCGGGCGGTTGTCCATGCAGGAGGGCAGGCGGAAGCCGTATTCGGCCAGCGTCGCCTTGCGGCGGAAGTCGCCGCGGAACATGCCGCCGATCTGCGGCACGGTGACGTGGCTTTCGTCGGCGAACACCAGCGCGTTGTCGGGCACGTATTCGAACAGCGTCGGCGGCGGCTCGCCGGGCAGGCGCCCCGTGAGATAGCGCGAATAATTCTCGATGCCGGCGCAGCTTCCCGTCGCTTCCATCATCTCGAGATCGAACGTGGTGCGCTGCTCCAGCCGTTGCGCCTCCAGCAGGCGCCCCTGGTTGTTGAGCTGGTCGAGCCGCTGCTTCAGCTCGGACTTGATCGACTTGATCGCCTGCACCAGCGTCGGGCGCGGCGTCACATAGTGCGAGTTGGCGTACATCTTGATGAATTCGAGCTCGTCCTGCTTGTGGCCGGTGAGCGGATCGAACTCCTCGATGTTCTCGATGGTGTCGCCGAACAAATTCACGCGCCAGGCGCGGTCTTCATAGTGCGCCGGGAAAATATCGATCACATCGCCGCGCACGCGAAAAGTGCCGCGGGTGAAGTCGGCCTGGGTGCGCTTGTACTGGAGCGCGACGAGGTCGGCGATCAATTGGCGCTGGTCGATGCGCTCGCCCTTCTTCAGCGCGAAGGTCATCGCGGTGTAGGTCTCGACCGAGCCGATACCGTAGATGCAGGACACCGACGCGACGATGATGACATCGTCGCGTTCGAGCAGCGCGCGCGTGGCCGAGTGGCGCATGCGGTCGATCTGCTCGTTGATCGAGGAATCCTTCTCGATATAGGTGTCGGTGCGCGGGACGTAGGCTTCGGGCTGGTAATAGTCGTAATACGAGACGAAATACTCGACGGCGTTGTTGGGGAAGAAATTCTTGAACTCGCCATAGAGCTGGGCGGCCAGCGTCTTGTTCGGCGCCAGGATGATGGCGGGGCGCTGCGTCTTCTCGATGACCTGCGCCATGGTGTAGGTCTTGCCCGAGCCGGTGACGCCGAGCAGCACCTGGGTGCGGTCGTTGCGCTGGATGCCCTCGACCAGCTCGGCGATCGCGGTCGGCTGGTCGCCGCGCGGCTGGTATTCCGACTTGATCTCGAAGCGCACGCCGCCTTCGGACTTCTCGGGGCGCGGCGGCCGGTGCGGGGTCCACACCTTCGTGGAGCCGTCGTCCTTCCGGAACTCGGGCCGGCCCTCGCGGATCAGCGATTCCAGCGCGTCGGCCGTGGCCTTGACGCCGAGCGCCTCCATCTTGCTGCGCGGCGGCCGCGCCAGCGCCTCGGCATCGTCCTCCTCGGTGGGCAGGCCGAGCTGCCGCGCCAGTTCCGGATCGAGCGTCGGGATCGTGGCAGCGGTGCCGTAATTGGCTTGCGGCGCTTCCTCCAGCCCGGCTGGGCGGTCGGCCGGGAAATCCTTCGGCGTCGAGGCGCGCGCCCGATGTGCGGCGGCCTCGCCTCCGGCGCGGCGGTCGCGTGAATTGTCCGGCGGCGGCTGCAGCCCGGTGCCCGATCCAAGCCCGGCATCGCCGCGATTGATCGCGGGGTTCAGCAGCTCGGCCAGCGCCGGGCCAATCGGCTGCACATCGGGTCGATGTGCCTTGGATTTGGGGGATTTGCCGGATTTTTCGGAGGATGCAGGTTTCTTCGCCATGAGGCGAATATGGGACGAGTCCGCCCTTCAGAAAAGGGCGAAGGCACGTTCCGGACCAGACTGCTGACAGCAGGTTGGCAGCAGCGCCGGGTCGCCCCAGTCCGGTCGAGGTCAGCCGCCCGGCCGCGGATTGCCAACTTTGCAGAATCTGATCCGGGGGTCGCCGTAATAGACATACGAGGCCCAGACAAAATCGCCCGCGGTCTTGCAGGCCCTCCGCGCTTCGCGCACGGCGGTCCCAATCGGCTTCTCGTTCAGCACTTGCGCGTAAAAGGATTTGGCGAACATTGCGGCGCCGCCGTCGCCCACCTGGTGGCGGCTACCGAGCAGATAGGCGCCGGTGTCGAGAAAGGCGCGGGCTAATCCAAAAATGTCATAGCGGTTCTTCCATGCGCTCCCGGTGCCGCGACCGACTCCCGATTCGCAACCATTGATGAAGAACAGCACAGGCGGCTGCTTGCAGAATTGCTTGATGGCGCCGGTCGCCATGTCCTCGTCGTCGAGGACGAGGCTGCTGTTCATGGGCTTCTGATTGTCGAAGTAGGCGTGGCCGCTGTAGTGAACGATGTGATAGCGCTTGCTCTTCAGGGCCATGGCCACTGCGGTCCATGTTGCGCCTCGCCCCGAGAGCACGTCGAGTTCGGCGTCGCTGCCAAGCGCGGTGATGGCCCTCGTTATCTCGTCCGTCTCCTGGACCGCACCCGGCAGCGTCTGATAGATCAGATTTCCGGTTGCCGTCTGGCGGGGTTGCGGCGTCGGCACGCTGATCAGCAAAATCGAAAGCGGCTTGATGCCGATCGGCTCCGGCCGGTTTTGGCTAGGGATCGTTGCCTTGCTGACGTTGACGAAGCGGCCGATCGAATGTGTCAGTCCGAAAAAATCAGTCCCGTCGTGCAGAAGCTCCCAGGGGAATTCAAGCAGTGCCTCGTCGATGCCAATTTCCAGGAACAGGTTGTCCGAGCCCAACTCCATTTGAACATCGGATGGGATGATCAGGGTGTGAAGCAGGGTGCCGGCCTCCTGCGCCTTCGCCAGAATGGCGTTGCCGGCGGCGGCCGGTGCCGCTGCAGTGCCGTCGGGTTGTCGCCGCGCGTCCAGCGCCTCTCCCAATTTGTTGAGCCTGTCGACGATCGGCCCGAGTTCGCGATCGCCCAATTGCAGTCCCGTTATCGGTGGACGCAGCGTCCGCCGCATCGGGGGCGAGAACTTGAAACGGTAGTCGTTGTCGGCTGCCGCACCATCCAGGTCCGGACTGAAGAGTTCTACTTGCGCACTGGCGCCGGCCTCCCAGGCGATGGCAAATCCGCTCGGCATCAGAGAACTCGTTTTGCTACAGGTTGAAGTGCGGGGGGCTCGATGATGGTCGGGTCCTTTTGGCGGTCGTTGAAGCCATATCCATCGAGTGCATTCAGATTGTGCTCGGGACCGATGCACTTCATCTCGTCGAGAACCGTCACTGAATCGACGTCGTCGAACAGGAAACAAGCAGGGTTGTCGCAGTGCTTGAGACCGATCAGGCCGCCGGTGATGTTGAGCACGGCGGCTCTCGCACGCTTCTTGACCGTCAAGACGCGGTCCGGATCCTTGTCGCGCCAGTAGTCGGGATCGAGCGGCGTGGCCGAGATGACCGACGCGTTGACCATCTCGAGCGTTTCCCAGATGATGTATCGCCATTTTGGAGGCGGTGTGATGAGCCGGTCGGTGACGATCATCAGATGATAGTCGGATCCAACCGGGCCGATCAGGTTCCGAACGGCCAACGCAAGCTGGGACTGATCGTAGGTGCGCCCGCGCGTGCCCCAGGCCAGCTGGTCGTCGAGTTTGAGCGGACGAGTCTGGTCTGAACTCAGGACGTCCATCGCGCGTTGCAACTGCCCGCCCGGGATGAATCTTCCGACGAGATGCGCAATGTTCCAAAGAAACGGAGCGGCGGGCATGACTGGTGCAATGAAGTACCGCTGATAGTCGATTCTTGCACCGGCGCGCTTGTAGAACTCTTCGACCTCGTGAAACGCGGCCCACAGCGCCAGGCCGCAGTCGCCGGCAGTCTTCTCGTCGAACAGCGCCAAGGCTTGGATCATTTTGACCGGTTTCAACTCGTTCAAGCTGTTCCCCCTCAAGTAATCCCCACGGCGGAATAGGCTTCAGACACAGCGGCCAGCTTCGCGCGGCGCTGTGGATCGCCCGCGAAGTAAACACCGGCGATGTTGAGCAGCGTATCCAGGGTCTGTTTGAACGTGGCGAGCTTATCGAGACGCATGAGCGTCTGATAATAGAGGATGGCGACGTCGAGTGGCGTGAACAGGCCGGCTCCTTGCGCATCCTTGGCGACAAGAAAATTGTAGGCCGCCTTGTTGTGGATGTTGCTGTTGGCGTGGACCCCGCCATTGTCATCGGTGGTGTTGTCGTAATTGTCCATATGGGCCGGATCACCGGTGCGGGTCGGATCCGCAAAATCTCTGAGCGGGAGGCCTTTGTCGCCAAGTCCGGGGCCGATCTGCCATGTCCAGGTCGCGGTATCGCCGCCACTGTAGGGCTGGGCCGGATCCCAGTTGCTGATGATGATGCCGAAGATGTCGCTGAACGATTCGTTCAGCGCGCCGGATTGTCGGAAGTAAGCCAGATCCGACGTGAACTCCGTGAGGCCGTGCGCCAGCTCGTGAGCGATGATGTCGAGGTGCCGCGCGAAGCTCCTCAATTTGCCGCTGCCGTCCTTGGTCTGGCCATACCACATGCGCTGCTTCCACCAGGCCGCGTTGTGCCATTCCGGCGGCGGTTCGTCGGCGGGCGAGGTGCAGTTGATGTACGACACCAGCTCCATTCCCTTGCCGTCGATTCCGTCGCGTCTCAGGACGGTTCTGAGGAAGTCGCAAACGAGCGACGCATTGTAGTGGGCGGAGATCGCGGCTTCGCAGTTCTCGAAGACCGTCGCGGCGTTGGCAACCGCATTAATCGGCAGGGCGCTGGTGTGAATGCTCTGGCCGCGCAGATCGACGGTTCTGACGCGCCGCAAGGTGTCGAGGAGCACGAACGTGCCCTCGGGGCCCTGCTCTCCGTAAAATTCCCGCAGATGGCCGTCTTCATCTTCGCCTTTGCAGCGTACCAGGGTCGGCGACGAGCTCCAGTACATCAGTGTCGCGCCGTCATGCGCGTCGATCAGATAATTCAGCTCGGGCGAGCTCGCAGCGATGGATCGGTGACCGCCATACGATTTTATCCCCTTGAAAAACGTCGGTGGCGCCGCGGGAACGTTCAGGAAATAGTACGCGAGATGCCAGTTGTTTTTGTCTTCGTCGCGAAAAAAGGTCAGCGTCGGCGGCGCAACACGATCGAGTTTCTCGATCTTTACGGCCGCCTTCTCCGCGATGTTCTCCAGCGCCTGCCGCGGCGACAGATTGGCGATCGACGCGACACCCTCGACGTCCGCGAGTTCGGCGTCGATGGCGAGCAGCTCGCGCTTGTCGTCCAGTTCGACGATGGCGCGCGAGCCGAACACCGGAATCGACGATTTCGTCTGGACGAATCTGACGATGGACGTGTTCTTGAACGGCGATTGCTGGGAATCGCGAAGCTGCAGATCGGGAACGATCTGCGGGTTCTGCGGCGCCGTCAGACCGCGCACACTGCCTCTCGTATCGCGTGCGAAGATGTTGCTCAGATAGAAGCGCGCTGCGGCTTCATCGCTGTCGAAGGCAGTTGGGGCGCCTGCGCGAGCGGGGCCGGCACGCATGACCAGCGGCCTGGAGCCGATCCCTTTGAGACTCTCGTCCGTCTCAGCCGCGACGTTGAAATGAATGCTCTGAAAAAACTCCGGCATGGTCGCCTCCGGGAGCATCAATCGTTCTGGAAATTCCTCAACTTTAGCGAATCGCTGGAGCCTTTGCAATCTCTGGAAGCATTGTCTCGAGAGGTTGATCTCCTCCGGTCGGGGCGCGCCGTTCGCAAATTTTCGCGCAGCATCGATCGCGCGGCGTCGATGTCAACGATGCCGCAATTGATCACGCGCTTTGTCCGCCCTCACGCCGCCGGCAGCGGCCCGTCGCCGTCCACGACCGTCAGGCGCGGCTCGAGGATGTCGAGATGGATCCCGCCGCAATCGGTGCAGCGCATGGTCCAGTACTCGCAGCCGGCGCGGCCGCCGATGACACGAAGCACCGTGAGATCGCCGTCGCATTCCGGGCAGATCGACAGCACCTTGCGCGAATAGATTCGCGGCCGCCCACCGTCTTCGAATTCGGTCACTGACATGGTCGGGTGTCCCCCTGCTGTGCCGCGATGTCCTTCAGTCCTGTTGCCGTCTCGCTGGCCTATTCGTCGATGTCGTCGGCGTGCCGGCGGAAGCGGTCGATGTGATGCTTGGCGTCGGCGATCGCCGCGTCCGGATCGGGCCAGGCGAAGCCGACTTCCATGGTCGGAAACAGCACGCCGTCGATGGCAAGCGGGCTCAAATCGGCGCGCCGGATACGGGCGTGCCACAGTCCCTTGCCAGCTTCGAAGGATTCGATGTCAAAGCCGTCGTAGAGGGTCGTCATTGGTAGTCCCCAAATGCACGGATGTCGGAGGGTTAGAGGACCACGATTGCTGATTTCGATATGTGAAGCGGTTCACATCAGGCCGGCTTTTTCAGCCGAACGGTCGAGCGATCAGCCGCGCCCGGCAGTGCGGCCAACCCGCCGCGGACGGGTCGCGGGTTCCGCGGCCGCGCGCATGATCCAGCGGCGGAACGCGGCGAAGTCGCGCTGCTCGGTCTGAAAACTGCGATAGATCAGGTACCAGCGCATGCCCTTGGGTACCGAGAGGTCGAACGGCGCCACCAGGCGCCCGGCGGCGAGGTCGTCGTCGATATAGGGCCGGATGCCCATGGCGACGCCGAGCCCGTCGACCGCGGCCTGCAGCGCCTGGCCGTAGAACTGGAACTCGGGCCCGCGCGCATTGATGCGGGTGAGGCCCGCCGCCTTCAGCCAGATCGGCCAGTCTTCCGGCGAGTGCGTGACGCGGATCAGGCCGGGCCCCCTGAGATCCGCCGGTCGCTTCAGGCCGCTGGCGAGGCGGGGCACGCAGACCGGCGTCAAATCGCCCGCGAATAGCGGCTCGGCGACCAGGCCCGGCCAGTCGCCGGTGCCGAGCTTGATGCCGCAGCTCCAGTCCTCGCCGAACGGCACCTCGGCGCCGCCGGTGGTGAAGCGCACCTCGATGTCGGGCTCTTCGCTGCGAAACTCCGACAGCCGCGGGATCAGCCAGCGCATCGCAAAGGTGTGGCCGACGCCGATGGTGAGCACGCGAACGCTTGCAGGCGCCGTCACCTGCGCGGTGAGGCTGGCGAGCGCATCGAAGATCGGCGTCAGCCCGCTCTGATAGGCCCGGCCCGCCTGCGTCAGCACCAGCTTGTTGGCCTTGCGTTCGAACAGCGCGACGCCGAGCCGTTCTTCCAGCAGATGCACCATGCGGCTGACGGCGGCGGCAGAGACGTTCAGCTCGATCCCGGCCGCAGCAAAGCTGCCGCCCCGGGCCGCCGCCTCGAATGCCTTGATGCCGTTGAGAAAGAGCAGCCGCCGCAAATCCAATCACCCTCAGGAAAGCTGATGCAAGGCCAAGATAACTCAGTTTGCGCGAACGGGGCAAGCGAGGCACCTTCCCCTTCGCCTCTCCCCGCGTGGGGCCCGAAGGTGAATGAGCAGCCCGCGTCCCTAACTTTCCGAGTCATCCCAGGAGAACCCACGTGACGCCCATCATGATCACTGCCCTCGGATTGCTGATGGTCGCCACCGCGTTCCTGTCGGGGCTGTTCGGCATGGCGGGCGGGCTGATCCTGATCGGTGTGCTGCTGGCGCTGATGCCGCTGCCGGCGGCGATGGTGCTGCACGCGATCACGCAGATGGCCTCGAACGGCTGGCGCGCCTTGCTGTGGCGGGCGCATATCCGCTGGCGGCCGGTCGCGAACTACATGGTCGGCGCTGCCATCGCGCTCAGCGCATGGTCGCTGACCCGCTACGTGCCGGACAAGCCGACGGCGCTCCTGATGCTCGGCGCCACGCCGTTCATGGCGCGGCTGTTGCCGTCGAATATCAAGCCCGATCCTGACCGTCTCTGGCAGGGCACCGTCTATGGCACGATCTGCATGGGCCTGATGCTGATGACCGGCGTCTCCGGCCCGCTGCTCGACACCTTCTTCCTCGGCGGCAATTTCGGCCGGCGCGAGAAGGTGGCGACGAAATCGATGTGCCAGCTCGTCAGCCATTTCACCAAGCTGATCTATTTCGGCGGCATCGTCGACCAGGCCGGCTCGCTCGATCCGGTTCTGGCCGGCGTCGCAATTTTAGCCTCGATGCTCGGCACCACGCTGGCGCGGCGCATTCTCGAGGCCATGACCGACCAGCAATTCATCGCCTGGTCCAACAAGCTGATCACCACCATCGCCTGCTATTACATCGCCTATGGCGGCTGGCTCTTCCTGCGCACGCCGGTGCTCGCCGCCTTTACCAAGGGAGGTTTGCAATGAGCTGTAAGGCCGACCCGCTGGTGCTGGATTTCGTCGAATGGATCGCGCGCGAGCCGCGCGCCTATGCCGAGGTGATCTCGACCTGGAAGACCTCGTGCCCGCGCCTCACCATCTGGGAGGACGCCGCCGACCGCGGCTTCGTCGCGCGCGAGACGCTGCCCGGCCTCGGCCTGGTCATCGCGGTGACGGAAGACGGCGAGAAGCTGTTGCGCGCGAACGGGCGGTGACGCAGGGCGCTTCTCTCTCCACAACGTCATTGCGAGCGTAAGCGAAGCAATCCAGAATGGTTCTGCGGCGGCAGTCTGGATGGCTTCGCTGCGCTCGCAACGACGGAAAAAACAATATGTCCCTCAAGCTCTACGAACTCGTCGGCACCGATGCCTCGCGTCCCTTCAGCCCCTATTGCTGGCGCACGCGCATGGCGCTGGCGCATAAGGGGCTGACGGCTGAATCGCTGCCCTGGCGTTTCACCGAGAAGAGCGCGATCGCACCGCACGGCTCGGAGAAGGTTCCGGTGCTGCTGCATCATGACAGGCCCGTGGTCGATTCCTGGGCGATCGCGGGATATCTCGAAGACAATTTTCCCGACAGCCCGTCGCTGTTCGGCGGCGAGGGCGGCCGCGCCATGGCGCGCATGATCAATGCGTGGGGCGACATCGCCATCGTCGGCGGCATCTTTCCGCTCATCATCGCCGACATCCCGAAGAATCTGTCCGAGGTCGATGCCGCCTATTTCCGCTCGTCGCGCGAGGCGCGCTTCGGCGGCAAGAGGCTGGAAGAGATCATGGCGAGCCGCGACAGCGGCGTCGTCGCGTTCCGCAAGTCGCTGGAGATCATGCGGCAGACGTTCAAGACGCAGCCCTTCATCGGCGGCAATGCGCCTGATTATGCCGACTACATCGTGTTCGGCGGTTTCCAATGGGCGCGCGTGGTGAGCCCGTTCAGGCTGCTCGAGGCCGACGATCCCGTCTATGCCTGGCGCGAGAAGCTGCTCGATGCGTTCGACGGCATGGCGCGGACATCGCCGGGGTATGCAGTGTAGACTTCGTAGGGTGGCCACCCTACGAAACTGCCGCCTCCTCCGCCGCTTTCCGCAAGCATTCCCGGCACAGACAATCCTCGCCCTTCGCCGGCATCGGCAGCTTGGCCGTTTCCTCCGCGCACCAGCACTGGCCCGACAGATCGCAGCCGAACTCGGTGCCACATCGGGAACAGGCAAGGCGACGCGGGGCCGGTTGCGAAATCGTGATTTCTTTCGAATTTGTCATGATTTACGTCGAAGCTCTGCCGTCATTTTCATGTCGGGTTCATCTGTTGCCACGCTATATTACGCGCCGCGCATCGACCATGGAAGCTGACGGCAAGGCGCGGAGGACAAATCGATGGCCCGCGATTCCCAAGCCGCTCTCGTCGCGCTGAACCGCTTCGGCTTCGGGCCGCGCGGCGGTGCATCCGGCGATCTCGTCAATGCGGCCTCCGATCCTCGTGGCTTCGTGAAGGCGGAACTGGCGCGTCCGCTCGGCGCGCTGCTGGAGGCGCCGGGCCTGCAATCGACGCCGCAACTCGCCCAAGCCGTGTTCGCCTATCAGGACGAGGTCAAGCAGGCGCGCGAGGCCGCCAAGGCCGCAGCGCCGACCGAAGCGCCGGTGCCGCAGCCCGCGAACCAGAAGTCCGAGAACCAGTTGCGGCGCAATCTCTCGCTCAACACGGTGGCGAGCGAGATATCGGGTCAGCAGATGGCGGAGGCCAAAGCTGCCGACAACAAGTCCGCCGACGGCGCGATGAAGCCCGAGGCCATGCAGCCCAATGCCGCCGCAGCCCCGGCTGCAAAGCAGCCGCTCAACGTGATCCAGAAGACGTTTCGCACCGAAGCGCTGGCGCGGTTGCAGCGCGCGATGCTGGTCGATTGCGGCTTCACCGAACGCCTGGTGGTGTTCTGGTCCAATCATTTCTGCATCTCCGCGAGCAAGGGCGAGCTGGCGCGGATGTGGGCCGGCGCGTTCGAGCGCGAGGCGATCCGGCCGCATGTGCTCGGCCGGTTCGCCGACATGCTGAAGGCGGTCGAGCAGCATCCGGCGATGCTGTTCTTTCTCGACAACCAGCAATCGCTCGGACCGGACTCGCGCGCCGGACAAAACCGCAAGCGCGGGCTCAACGAAAATCTCGCGCGCGAGATCATGGAGCTGCATACGCTCGGCGTCGGCGGCGGCTATACGCAAGGCGACGTCACCTCGCTTGCGCGCATCATCACCGGCTGGACCTTTGCCGGCCGGAAGGGCCAGCTCGGCGCGCCCGGCTCTTTCGCCTTCAACGCCAATGCGCACCAGCCCGGACCGCAGCTGCTGCTCGGCAGGACCTACGAGGCCAACGGCCTGGCGCAGGGCGAAGCCGCCCTCGCCGACATCGCGCGCCATCCCTCGACGGCAAACTTCATCGCCACGAAATTCGTCAGGCATTTCGTTGCCGACGATCCACCGCCGGCGCTGGTGGCGCGCTTGCGCGATGTCTTTGTCAGGACCGACGGCGACCTCAAGGCGCTGGCGACGGCTCTCATTGATTCAGACGAGGCCTGGAAGGCGCCGCTCACCAAGATGCGCTCGCCTTACGATTTCCTGGTCGCGAGCGGCCGGCTGCTGGCGCGCGTGCCGGAGGATCCCGGTTTCTATCTGGGCAGCCTGAACCTGCTCGGCCAGCCGTTGTGGACGCCGGCGGGACCCAACGGCTTCCCCGACACCGCAGCGGCATGGGCCGCGCCCGAGGGCATGAAGCTCCGGCTCGACATCGCCTCGCAGATGGGCGCGCGGCTCGGGCCCAACATCGATCCGCTCGATCTTCTTGAATTCGCCGCGGCCGATGCGGCTTCCGTCGAAACGCGCAGAACCATCGAGCGCGCGGAATCGCGCCAGCAGGCGCTGGCTCTGCTGTTGATGTCGCCTGAAATCCAGAGGAGATGATGATGATCGACTGCGTCGAAAACCGGCTCCTCACGTCGCGCCGCGGTCTTCTGCTCGGCGGCGCCGCCTTCGCGGCCTGGGCGTACCTGCCGAAATTCGCGCGTGCCGCCGACGGGCGCGACCCGCGCCTGGTCGTCGTGATCCTGCGCGGCGCGCTCGACGGGCTCGCTACCGTCGCGCCGATCGGCGACCCCGATTATGCCGGCCTGCACGGCTCGATCGCGCTCACGGCGGACGGCGCGCATGCTGCGACCAGGCTCGACGGCTTCTTCGCGCTGCATCCGGCGATGCCGGAATTTGCGCGCATGTACAGGGATCAGCATGCCGCGGTGATCCACGCCGTCTCGACGCCCTATCGCGACCGCTCGCATTTCGACGGCCAGGACGTGCTCGAGAGCGGCTATGCGGGACCTGGCCGCGTACAGTCCGGCTGGCTCAATCGCGCGCTCGAAGCGTTGCCGCGCGGCGAGCGCGTGTCGAGCGGGCTTGCGGTCGGTCCCACCACGCCGCTGGTGCTGCGCGGCGCGGCGCCGACCGTCGGCTGGGCGCCGGTCGCGCTGCCGCAGGCCGATGACGACACCGCGATGCGGCTGGTCGATCTCTACCGTCATCGCGATCCCGCGCTCGGCTCGGCGTTGACGCAGGGCTTGCAGCTGGAGAAGGCCGCGAGCGGCGACGACATGAAGCCGAAGCCGGGTAACCAGGCCGCGCAGATGCGGCAGGTCGCGCGCGGCGCGGCCAAGCTGATGGCCGCCGATGACGGTCCGCGCATCGCCGCGCTCGCCTTCGACGGCTGGGATACGCACGCGAACGAAGGCGGCCCGGTCGGACGCCTCGCCTTCCTGCTCGGCGGTCTCGACAGTGCACTTGCCGAATTCGAAAGCGGTCTTGGTGATCGCTGGCGCGACACCATCGTCGTCGTCGCCACCGAGTTCGGCCGCACCGCGCGCATCAACGGCACCGACGGCACCGATCACGGCACCGGCACTATCGCGCTGCTCGCCGGCGGCGCCGTGAAAGGCGGCCGCGTCATCTCCGACTGGCCCGGCCTCAAGCCCGCCAACCTCTATGAAGGCCGCGACCTCAAGCCGACCACAGATCTCCGCTCCGTCATCAAGGGCGTGCTGCAGGGCCAGTTCGGCCTGTCGGATCAGGTCCTGGCCCAGACCGTGTTCCCGGACAGCGCCAGCGCAAGGCCGATGAAGGGGCTGGTGGCTTGACAGCCGTCGCCGTCATTCCGGGCCCACGCCTTGCGGCGTGTCCCGGAATGACGAGATAGTGGAGCAGCATCAGGAGACCTCGCCCATGTACATCGCCATGAACCGCTTCCGTGTCGCCAAGGGATCGGAGACCGACTTCGAGCAGGTCTGGCTCTCGCGCGACACGCATCTGGACAAGGTGCCGGGCTTCGTCGAATTCCATCTGCTGCGCGGGCCGGAGCTCGAGGACCACACGCTCTACGCTTCACATACGGTGTGGGCGAACCACGCCGCGTTCGACGCATGGACCAAATCGGAGGCGTTTCGCGCGGCGCATGCCCGGGCCGGCGGCAACAAGCCGCTCTACCTCGGTCATCCCCAGTTCGAGGGTTTTGAGGTGATGCAGACGGTCGGACGCGGCGCCATCTAGCGCGCCGCACCCGAAAGTTCACCCCTTCGTGATGCTGTCGATCTCGGCGAGGTCCTCGGCCGTGAGTTGCCAGGCGATCGCCTTGACGTTCTGCTCGACCTGCTCGACGCGGGTGGCGCCGGCGATCACGCTCGACACTTGCGGTCGTCCCGCGAGCCAGGAGAAGGCAAGCTCGAGCATGGAATGGCCGCGCGCCTTCGCGAAGGCCTGGAGCTTTTCGACGATGTCCTCGTTGTGCGGCGTGACATAGCGGTCCCGCAGCGCCGGCACCTTGCCGAAGCGGGTGTCGGCGGGGGCCACCGCGCCGCGCTGGTACTTTCCGGTCAGGAGACCGCTCGCCAGCGGGAAGAACGGCAAGAGGCCGAGCTTGTACTCCTGCGCGGCGGGCAGCAGATCCTTCTCGATGTCGCGGACGACGAGGCTGTACTCGTCCTGGGCCGAGACGAAGCGGCTGACATTCATCGCACGCGCGGTGAACTCGGCTTCCGCAATCCGCCACGCCGGAAAGTTGGAATGGCCGATGTAGCGGACCTTGCCCTGGCGGACGAGATCGTCGAGCGCGCGCAGCGTCTCTTCCAGCGGCGTCAGCGGATCGTAATCATGCTGCTGGTAGAGATCGATGTAATCGGTCTTGAGCCGCGTCAGGCTGGCCTCGACCGCATTCATGATGTAGCGGCGCGAGGCGCCCTGTTTGGTGCCGTCGGCCGCCATCGGCTTGGAATATTTGGTGGCGAGCACGATGTCCTTGCGGCGGTCGCCAAGCACCGTGCCGAGCACCGTCTCCGAGCCGCCCATGCCGGCATAGATGTCGGCGGTGTCGAACAGCGTGATGCCGAGGTCGATCGCCCGATGGATCACCTTGCGGGAGGTTTCCAGATCGGTGCGCTGGCCGAAATTGTTGCAGCCGAGCCCGACCGCGGACACGCGCAGGCCGGAGCCGCCGAGATTGCGAATTTCCATGGGAGGTCCTGTCGAACGAGAGCAGGCCGCCATTGTGACCGCCGTGCACTGCTGCGGCAAGCGCCTGGTCGCGTTGCAGCTATGCCGACAGGGACAGGCAAAAAAATGCGGCCCCTGTCAGACGCGGCGACTGACGGGGACCGCTTGGGGCGCTTGATCGGTGACGGGGGGCCTGATCAGACGCGATTGCAAGATAATCCCGGAGTGTAACGCGCCGGTGACATCAGGAGTTATCCACAGGCCTCTCAAAATCAGAAGATCTTGCGATAGACGATGAAGCCGGAGCGCTCGGCGACCTTGTCGTACAGGCTCTGCGCGGTGGTGTTGGTCTCGTGCGTCTGCCAGTAGACGCGCGGCGAGCCTGCGAGTTTTGCGCGCTCGTAGACGCCGTAAATGAGTGCGGAAGCGACGCCCTTGCCGCGCGCGGCCTCGAGCGTGAACAGGTCCTGCAGATAGCACGATGGCTGGATCGCCGTGGTGCTGCGATGGAACAGATAATGCGTCAGCCCGAGCAGCTTGCCGTCGCTGTCGGCGACCAGCGCATGCACCGGCTCGTAGGCATCGAAGAAGCGTTGCCAGGTCATCTCGGTGATCTCGGGCGCGAGCGCGGTCGGGCCGGAGCGGCCGTAGAAGGCATTGTAGCCGTCCCACAGCGGCAGCCATTGATCGTAGTCCTGCCGTGTGACGGAGCGAATGGTGAGCGACATCTGGGAATCCGTAAGTCGACGATGCGATGAGGCATCCTTCATACGGGATGCTGGGCGCATTGATCAATCGCGCTCTCGCTTGTCATCTCTCCCGATGGGGAGAGGTGAACCACGAGCTCACTCCGCGACGCGCAAATAGCGGATCAGCTTCCGCCCCGTGGGATCGCGCACCGCGCGATAATAGTCGGCGCGTTCAGGCGCGTCGGTGTGGCGCACGAGGTCGGTGACCGGCGTGTAGCTCAACATGCGGCCGCCATCGGGCAGTGCGGTGCAGACGAAACGCAGCACCTCGCCATTGCGCAAGGCGATGTTGATCGGCGTGGCGTCGCCGGTCCGCACCGTTTCCATCCGCCGCGCGATGAAGACGCCGAGTTCGTCCTCCGGCAATTCGAACGCACCGGTGTCGCGGCCGTGATACATCAGCGCGATGAAGGGCGGCTTGTCATCGGCCATCTCGTCAGGCAGCGCAAAATAATCGCGGAATGCGCGGTTGATGAATTCGGCGCGGGTCTCCGCATCGAGCAGCACGATGCCGATATCGACCTGGTCGAGCGCGGCCGACAGCCGTGCCGCGGTGGCATGGTTGCGCCGCTCGGCAGCAAAGGAATCGAGCAGCCGCTCGCGCATCAATCCGGTGATGGCCGCGGTTCCCATTGTCGTCAGCGCGAGCAGGCAGAGGCGCGCGAGATCGCTGGCGGCAAAGCCCGGCGCCGTGCGATGGCTGAGCGCGAGCAGCGCCGCGCCGATCACGGCGATGACGGCGCTGCCGAGTGCGGATGCAAAGCCCGAGAGCGAACCGGCCAGCGCCACGATGCCGACGAACAGCGGCGCAAGCGAGGGAGCGGGAGCATGGCGATCGAGCAGGATCGCCAGCAGCGCAATCGCTGCCGTCAGCACGGGACCTGAGATGGCACGCCATCCGAACCGCATGAGCCTCGCTCAATCCTCCCTGAACGAGATAAGGCGGTCAGACTGACCGATGGTTGCGCGAGCGCAAGGCGATTTCGCGCGGCGCGCTTAAGCGGTGCTTGCGAGCTCGCTCAAAGCTTTCGGATGATTTTAGACCAAATGCGCGTGCATCAGGCGCTGTTGCTGCACGGGCATGTTCCATGTCGACGTCCCCGCGGCCTTGCGGGTGCCGACGAAAAGCACCAGCGACGCCGCGACCAGGATCGCCGCCGTCAGGGTGATTGCAACGATGATCACAGGCGATTTCATCACTGTTCCGCCGCGATGCCATCAGGCGCGGGGCCGCGCGGCACCTTGAAGGTGACGAGGGATGAAACGGGGATCAGACCGGCAGACCCATCGCCATGGTCGCCTTGGTCGACAGCACTGTCAGGGTGACGATCAGGCACAGCGAGACGGCGGCGACGGCGAGCGAGGCCGCGACCGCGTTGGTCAGCCGGGAAGACGAGACGGTATCGGTTTGGCCCTGAAAGCCGACCGTGCCGGACGCCCGCATCATGGTCTAAATCCTTCAACGTGCGAGCGAATCACCCGCGACGCCAAACAGCTTCACAATTTCAACCGGCAATATTGGGGCGGCGATCGCGTCGAACATGGCGGGATTTGGGCAAAGGTTAACGCCATGCCCGCTATTTCTTAACGTCGCTCCCGATTTCAGGCGCCCGCGGCGATGCTGGCGGGATCGTCGATGTCGGCGGGGCGCCAGTCCATGGCGACGAAACCGGGGGCGGCCTCGACGCGCTTCAGCCAATCCTTGATCGCCGGGAAGGGCTGAAGGTCGAAGTCGCAACGGTCGGCGAGGTGGGTGTAGCCGTACAGCGCGATGTCGGCGACCGTGAGCTGGCGGGCAGCGAAGTAGTCGCTGGTCTTGAGGTGGTTCTCCATCACCTGGAGCGCGCCATAGCCACGCTCCATCCAGTCCTCCAGCGCATGGGTCTGCAGGTCGCGGCCGCCCTTGACCAGCGACAGCCAGAAATAGGCCGCGCCGATGTTCGGCTCGAGCGCGTGCTGCTCGAAGAACATCCATTGCAGCGCCTCGGCGCGATCGATCCGGTTCTCCGGCGCCAGCGGCGTGCCGACGGCGACATACCAGAGGATGGCATTGGACTCGGCGAGATACCTGTTATCGCCGACCTCGAGCAGCGGCACTTGTCCGGACGGGTTCTTCGCCAGGAAGTCCGGCGTCTTGCTCTCGCCGCGCAGAATGTCCACCTCGATCGCTTCGTAAGGTACGTTCAGCAGCGCCAGCGCAAGGCGTACCTTGTAGCTGTTGCCCGAGCGTTGCATCGAATAGAGCTTGTACATTCTGGGAGTTCGATTCCAGGGACGGGCAAAGAACGGAAAGGTGCGGTGCATGTTGCCCCGGACCGCGGCTAAACAATGATGCCGATGCGAATCCGCCGCAAGGGCTCGGCAATAGAAAAACTCGAAAACCCTACCGCACTGCAACGCCGGGAAAGATCATGTTCGCGCGGCGCTGCAAATCAGGTCACGCTTGCGTCAACATGCACGACTGATCGCATCGCGTAATCGTGTGCAAAGCGGTGATGGGTCGCGACCTCGCTCCGCCTTGACCGCAGCTCTTGCGCGTCAGGGCGCCGTCAGCCTTGTGGCGCCTGCGGGCTTCAAAATTGCTCCGAGGACAAGCCTTGCCGGATATGAGGGGTTTGCCCGGCAAAGTTGCGGAAAATTGCCAGAGTCCGGGCTTCAGCCGCGCGAAATTCGTAAACTTTTGCGGGATCGGGCCGAAGTTTCTTGCGGTGCAGCGGCACACGTTTTAGGGTGCCTGCATTCCCACAATCAGAGTCGTGAGGCCAAAGGGTTCACGACGCTTGTCAGGAGATGACGATGCCCTTCCTTGCCGCTGCGCTCGACCGTGTGAAGCCGTCCGCGACCATCGCGGTCACGGATAAAGCACGCGCGCTGAAAGCGGCGGGCCGCAACGTCATCGGCCTCGGCGCCGGCGAGCCCGACTTCGACACGCCCGCCAACATCAAGCTGGCGGCGATCCGCGCCATCGAGGCCGGCAAGACCAAATACACCGCGGTCGACGGTATCCCCGAGCTGAAGGACGCGATCATCGCGAAGTTTCAGCGCGAGAACGGCGTCGCCTACAAGCCGAACCAGATCATCGTCGGCACCGGCGGCAAGCAGGTGCTCTACAACGCGCTGATGGCGACCATCAATCCGGGCGACGAGGTGATCATCCCGGCGCCGTACTGGGTCAGCTACCCCGAAATGGTGGCGCTCGCCGGCGGCGAGCCGGTGCCGGTGGTCTGCACCGCCGCGACCGGATTCAAGCTCGGCGCCGAAGCGCTCGAGCGCGCGATCACGCCGAAGACCAAATGGGTGATCCTGTGCTCGCCGTCGAACCCGACCGGCGCGGCCTATACGCGCGCCGAGCTGAAGGCGCTCACGGACGTCCTGGTCAAGCATCCGCATGTCTGGGTGATGACCGACGACATGTACGAGCATCTAGTTTATGACGACTTCCAGTTCACCACCGTCGCGCAGGTCGAGCCGAGCCTCTACGACCGCACGCTCACCGTGAACGGCGTGTCGAAAGCCTATTGCATGACCGGCTGGCGCATCGGCTATGCCGGCGGTCCCGCGCAGCTCATCAAGGCGATGTCGACCATCCAGTCGCAGTCGACCTCGAACCCGTGCTCGATCGCGCAATGGGCTTCGGTCGAGGCGCTGAATGGTCCGCAGGATTTCATTCCCGCCAACAACAAGGTGTTCAAGGAGCGCCGCGACCTCGTCGTCTCCATGCTCAACCAGGCCAACGGCATCGAGTGCCCGCGCCCCGAGGGTGCGTTCTACGTCTATCCGTCCTGCGCCGGCACGATCGGCAAGAAGGCGCCGTCGGGCAATGTGATCGGAAACGACGAGCAGTTCGTCACCGAGCTGCTGGAGACCGAAGGCGTTGCCGTCGTGCAGGGTTCGGCCTTCGGCCTCGGCCCGGCATTCCGCATCTCCTACGCCACCAAGACCTCGGACCTCGAAGACGCCTGCAAGCGCATCCAGCGCTTCTGCGGCAATCTGCGGTAAAGCTCGCAGGTGCGATCCGATATGAAGGGCCCGCGCAAAGCGGGCCCTTTTTCTTTCACGTCCGCGCGATCTGGCACGTCTACGACTATTGTGGCATAGAACGCCCAGCGGTTTCCTGCCGTGCCCTCTCTGCTCGCATCACATTTCATCCTCGGAGACATTCATGCGCCGTTCGTTCATCTTCGCCGGGCTCACTGTCGCGAGCCTCGTGGCCTCCGTCGTGGGCGGCAGTGCGCAGCAGCAGCGGATGGTCCGGGTCGGCGTGCTCGAATGCCGCGGCGGCGCCAGCATCGGCTTCATCGTGGGATCGGTGACCAACCTCGGCTGCGTGCTGCGTGCCGAGGGCTTGGCGGAGGACCGCTACGTCGCGACCATTCGCAAGGTTGGCCTCGACCTCGGCATCACCCAGGAAACCACGCTTGCCTGGGGCGTGTTCGCGCCGGTCGACCGGCTCGGCCCCGGCGATCTCTCCGGCAATTACGCGGGCGCGCAGGGCAGCGCCTCGGTCGGCGTCGGCCTCGGCGGCAACGTGCTGGTCGGCGGCTCCAACAATTCGATCGCGCTCCAGCCGCTCAGCGTGCAGGGCCAGGTCGGCCTCAACGTCGCGGCCGGACTCGAAAGCCTGGAACTGCGTCCGGGTCGTTAACGTCGCCTCAACGGCGGTGCTGCTTCCACCTCTTCCCGGCGAGGAGAGGTGGAACATCGAGCGATAGCGGTACCAACGAACTGACGACGCACCGCAGCGACGTTTGACGCTTGCCAAATCTCGGGGACGGGCAGAGCATCTGCGTTTGCCGACCCAATCACGGGCCGAGCTCCACACCAAGGAGGCGGCGAAATGGGACAAGACGTCAGAAGTCCCCGAGGTCCACGGTGCATCGCGCTGGTGGGCCCTTTCCAATCAGGTAAAACCACACTTCTCGAAGCGATCCTGGCGCGGACGGGCGCGATCCCGCGCGCCGGCAGCGTCGACGCCGGTACGTCGGTGGGCGACGCCACGCCTGAGGCCCGTCATCACAAGATGACCGTCGGGCTCACTGCCGCCACCACCAGTTTCATGGGCGACAGCTACACCTTCCTGGATTGTCCCGGTTCCGTCGAGTTCGCCCACGACATGCGCGCCGCGCTTCCCGCGGTCGACGCCGCCATCGTGGTGTGCGAGGCCGACGAGAAGAAGCTGCCGCAGCTTCAGATCATCCTGCGCGAATTGGAGGAGCTGAAGATCCCGCGTTTCCTGTTCCTCAACAAGATCGACCGCGCCAACAAGCGCATCCGCGAGACGCTTGCGATGCTCCAGCCCGCCTCGCGCGTGCCGCTGGTGCTGCGCCAGATTCCGATCTGGAAGGGCGAACTGATCGAGGGCTTCGTCGATCTCGCGCTGGAGCGCGCGTTCGTCTATCGCGAGCACAAGGCCTCCGAAGTGATCGCGCTCGAGGGGGACGATCTCGGCCGCGAGAAGGAGGCGCGCTTCTCGATGCTGGAGAAGCTCGCCGATCACGACGACGCGCTGATGGAGCAATTGCTGGAGGACATCCAGCCGCCGCGCGATGCCGTGTTCGACGACCTCGCCCGCGAATTGCGCGAAGGGCTGATCTGCCCCGTTCTGTTGGGTGCGGCCTTGCGCGAAAACGGCGTGTTGCGCCTGATGAAGGCGCTGCGTCACGAGGCGCCCGGCATCGCCGAGACCGCAAAACGTCTCGGTGCGCCGTCCGCGAAGGATGCGCTCGGCTTCGTCTTCAAGACGCTGCATTCGCAGCACGGCGGCAAGCTGTCGCTGACGCGATTGCTCGCCGGCCATCTCGACGACGGCGCCACGTTGCAATCCTCCTCCGGCGGTGCGAGCCGCATCTCCGGCATCCTCGCCGTGAGCGGCGCTTACGACAGCAAGCGTGCCTCGGCCGAAGCCGGCGACACCGTGGCGCTCGCCAAGCTCGATGCCGTCAAGACCGGCGACACCGTCTCGAGCGGCAAGACCGCGCCGGCTGCGCTCAAAGCCTCGGAGCCGACGCCGCCCGTGCTCGCCATGTCGGTTGCGGCCACCGACCGCAAGGACGACGTCAAGCTCGGCCAGGCCCTGATGCGGCTGCACGAGGAGGATCCGTCCCTCGTCATCGTGCAGAATGCCCAGACCCACGATACGGTGCTGTGGGGGCAGGGCGAGATGCACCTGCGCGTCGCCAGCGAGCGGCTCAGCGACCGCTTCGGCGTCAAGATCGCCTCGCATCCGCCCGCGATCGGCTACCAGGAGACCATCCGCAAGCCGATCGTCCAGCGCGGCCGCCACAAGAAGCAGTCCGGCGGTCACGGCCAATTCGGCGACGTCGTGCTCGATATCAAGCCGCTGCCGCGCGGCGAGGGTTTCAGGTTCGCCGAGAAGGTGGTCGGCGGCGCGGTGCCGCGCAACTACATCGGCGCGGTGGAAGAGGGGGTCGTCGACGGGCTCGCGCGCGGTCCGCTCGGCTTCCCCGTAACCGATTTGGAGGTGACGCTGACCGATGGCTCCTATCACAGCGTCGATTCCTCCGACCTCGCCTTCCGCACGGCGGCGCGGGTCGGGCTCAACGAAGGCCTGCCGCAATGCCAGTCGGTGCTGCTGGAGCCGATCCACGTGGTCGAGATCGTCTGTCCGACCGATGCCACCGCCAAGATCAACGCGATCCTGTCGGCAAGGCGCGGCCAGATCCTCGGCTTCGATACCCGCGACGGCTGGAGCGGGTGGGACTGCGTCCGCGCCATGATGCCGGAAGCCGAGATCGGCGAGCTGATCGTCGAGCTGCGTTCCGCCACCGCTGGCGCCGGCAGCTTCACGCGCCAGTTCGACCACATGGCCGAAGTCACCGGCCGTGCCGCCGACCAGATCATCGCCGCGCATCAGCACGCGGCGTGATGCTGTAAGACACCGCACTCCCTCTCCTGCACCCGCGGGAGAGGGAGATGCGAGGCGAGCCCATTTCCTCCTCGTCATTGCGAGCGGAGCGAAGCAATCCAGAGTCCTTCCGCGGCGGGATTCTGGATTGCGTCGTCGCGTTGCTCCTCGCAATGACGCCGTGGAAGCTGCCCTGTGCCAAAAACCCTGATCTCATCCTCATGGCCGACGAGACCGTGAGCTAGCGGCCCGATCGGCACTGTGGCGCCGGTGCGCTTGACAGGACCGGCCGGACGCGAAATGGATCGCCCTCGAACACGACCCGAGGGAAGGATGACCACGCCCAAGGCTCCCGCAGCCTGTTTGATCGGATGGCCGGCCGCGCATTCGCGCTCGCCGCTGATCCATCATTACTGGCTGCGCACGCTCGGCATCGCAGGCGGTTATGTCATCGAGGCCGTTCCGCCCGATGACTTGCGCGATTTCGTGCTGCGGCTGTCGCTGCGCGGCTTTGTCGGCGCCAATGTCACCATTCCGCACAAGGTCGGCGTGCTCGAGCTGTCGACCCCCGACGCGCGCGCCAAGGCCGTGGGCGCGGCCAACACGCTGTGGTTCGAAGATGGCGAGCTGCGCTCGACCAATACCGATGTCGAGGGCTTTCTCGGCAATCTCGACGCCAGCGCGCACCGCTGGGACAAGGCCGGGGAGGCGCTGGTGCTGGGGGCAGGCGGCTCCTCGCGCGCGGTCGTGTTCGGCCTGCTCGAACGCGGCTTCACGCACGTCCATCTCGCCAACCGCACCCTGGCGCATGCCGAGGCCCTTGCGGCGCAGTTCGGGCCGAACGTGCATCCGCTGGCCTGGGACGGGATCAACGACCTGCTGCCGCGCGCCAAGCTTCTCGTGAACACGACCTCGCTCGGCATGCATGGCCAGCCCCCGCTCGAGGTCGATGTGGCGCGGCTGCCGGAAGCCGCCGTCGTCGCCGACCTCGTCTACGTTCCCCTGGTGACGCCGCTGCTCGCGGCCGCCCGGGCCCGCGGGCTCAGGACCGCCGATGGGCTCGGCATGCTCCTGCACCAGGCGGTGCGCGGCTTCGAGCTGTGGTTCGGCCGACGGCCTGAAGTGACCGCCGAGCTCCGCGCGCTGGTCGAGGCCGATCTCACAAAGACTTGAGAGAATAGTGCGCCGTCTCCGGCGTTCTATCCCGGTGGGGACAATCGGAGACATCAATGACGATCCAACGTGCCAGTTTCACACGTCCGCTCATCGCTGTTGCGATGGTGGCGGCGTCCACTCTTGCCGCCGTCGCGCAAAAGGCGCCGGTGCCGACGCGCGTGCGCGGCACGATCGAGAGCGTCGATGGCGACACCCTGCAGGTCAAGTCGCGCAGCGGCGAGGACGTCAAGCTGCACATCGCCTCCGACGCGCGCGTCGTCGGCGTCACCAAGATCTCGCTTGCCGACATCAAGGTCGGCTCCTTCGTCGGCGCCACCACCGTGCCGGGGCCTGACGGCGGCAACAATGCCGTCGAGGTGCATGTGTTTCCGGAGAGCATGCGCGGCACCGGCGAGGGCTCGCGGCCCTATGATCTCAAGCCGAATTCCAGCATGACCAACGCCACGGTGTCGGAGAGCGTGGTCGGCAATGACGGCCATACGCTGCTGGTGAAGTACAAGGACGGCGAGAAGAAGGTGTTCGTCTCCGATATGACACCGGTCGTGACCTTCGTTCCCGGCGACAAGTCGGAACTGAAGGCCGGCGCCAAGGTCATCGCCTTCATGAAGCAATTGCCCGACGGCTCGTTCGAGACCAACCGCGTCAGCGTCGGCCGTGACGGCCTGACCCCGCCGATGTGATCGGGATTTCGGGGAATAGCGGCGATCGCACGGGGTTTGCCGTTGATCGCCGCAACTTCCCGAGGGGACAATCATGCAAAAGCTGAAGAACTGGATGCCGCGTGCCGTCGCGGCTGCGTTCGTCGCCTGTCTCGTCACATCATCCGCCTCGGCGCAGCAGGCGCCGATGGTCCGCATCCGTGGCACCATCGAGAGCGTCGACGGCAACATGCTCGGCATCAAGACGCGCGAGGGCAGCGATGTGAAGGTGAAGATGACCGACAACGTCGCCGTCTTCGCCGTGGTGAAGACCGAGCTCTCCGAGATCAAGGAGGGCTCCTATATCGGCGTCACCGCCATGCCCGAGCCCGACGGCACGCAGAAGGCCATTGCCGTCCACATCTTTCCGGAAAACCAGCGCGGCGCCGCCGAAGGTTCCCGCCCCTGGGATGCCCGCGCCAATTCCACCATGACCAACGCCACGGTGGCGCAGACGGTGAAGGGCACCGACGGCCAGGACATCACGGTGAAGTACAAGGACGGCGAGAAGAAGGTCGTGGTGCCGCCTGATACGCCGATCGTCACCTTCGTCGCCAGCGACAAGTCGGAAGTGAAGCCCGGCGTCAAGCTGATCATCTTCGGCGCGGCGAAGAAGGACGACGGCACACTGGAAGCCAACCGCGTGAATGTCGGCCGTGACGGCCTAACCCCGCCGATGTGACACGCAGTGTCATTCCGGGGCGTGCGAAGCGCGAACCCGGAATCTCGAGGTTCCCCGGTGCGCAATTGCGCACCTGAGGTCCGGTCCTTCGGACCATCCCGGAACGACGAGCGGGAAACGGCACCGTCGTTGCGGCTCACACCGCAATCACGTGATCGTCGATCTCGTCGATCCTGTTGACGCCGCACAGGCCCATCGTGGTCAGCAGCTCCTTCTGGATGATGTCGATCGCCTTGGCGACGCCGGCCTGGCCGCCGGCACCCAGGCCATAGGCATAAGCGCGGCCGATCATGCACGACTTGGCGCCGAGCGCGAGCGCGCGCATCACGTCCTGGCCGGAGCGGATGCCGCCGTCGAACATGATCTCCATGGTGTCACCGACCGCATCCGCGATCTCGGGCAGCACCTCGATCGAGGACGGCGCGCCGTCGAGCTGGCGGCCGCCATGGTTCGACACCACCAGCGCCTGCGCGCCGGTCTTGGCGGCTTCCTCGGCGTCCTCGACATCGAGGATGCCCTTGATGATGAGCTTGCCCGGCCAGATGCTCCGGATCCACTCGACGTCCTTCCAGTTCAAGGAGGTGTCGAACTGCGAGGCGGTCCATTCGGCGAGGCGGTTGAGGTCCTCGGTGTTCTTCACGTGGCCTGCAATGTTGCCGAAGGTGCGGCGCTTGCCCTGCAGCACGCCGGAGACCCAGGCCGGCTTGGTCGCGAAATCCAGGAATTTCGACAGCGTCCACTCCGGCGGGATCGTCATGCCGTTCTTGATGTCGGCATGGCGCTGGCCGATCACCTGCAGGTCGACGGTCAGCACCAGCGCGCTGCACTTGGCGGCGATGGCGCGCTGGATCAGATCCTTGATGAAGCCGCGGTCCTTCATCACGTAGAGCTGGAACCAGAACGGCTTGTCCACGGCGGCGGCGATGTCCTCGATCGAGCAGATCGACATGGTCGATTGCGTGAACGGGATGCCGGCGGCCTGCGCCGCGCGGCAGGCGTGGATCTCGCCGTCGCCGTGCTGCATGCCGAGCAGGCCAACCGGCGCCAGCATCAGGGGCATGGTCGAGGGCTCGCCCAAAATCGTGGTCGAGGTGTCGCGCTTGGAGACGTCGACCAGAATGCGCTGGCGGAACTTGATCGCCTGCATGTCCTCGCGATTGGCGCGCAGCGTTTCCTCGGCATAGGAGCCGCGGTCGCAATAGTCGAAGAACGCCTTCGGCACACGGCGCTTATGCAGCGCGCGAAGATCGTCGATACAGGTAATATGCTTCATGAACGTTCCCCGGCCCGGCTTGTCTCTGATGTCTTGTCTCTGATGTCTTGCATCGGAAGGTTTAGGGGTCATCTAGCATGGTTGGATGCGCAGCCAAATCGTTTGCGAGAGGGACCATGACCAAGCCGCACACGGGGCCTTCGCCGGATGAGATCAAGGAAAAGCAGGACCTCGACGACGCGCTCGAAGAGGGCCTCGAGGAGACCTTCCCGGGCTCCGACCCCGTCAACGTCACCCAGCCGGCGCCGAGCCGGGAGGATGGCCATGTGAAGCGGAAGGCGTGAGCCCGGTTCCGCCTCGTTCCGCCGCCAAAAGCGGAAATATAATGTTAACAGTCAGTTACCGGAGAATCCGGGTTCCCGGTTCCGTAATGATTCATCATATTTTTTGAAGCCAAGTTAGCCGTGTAAGGCTTATAAGACCCCCAGCAAATCAGGGATGCGGGGCCTGTTCGGGCACCCGGAGGTTGTGTAGGGGGTCCCTGGTTGTTGCGTGGGGGACGATATGAGCCGCAAATATTTCGGGACGGACGGGATCCGGGGCCGCGCCAACGGACTGATCACGCCGGAGCTCGCGCTCAAGGTCGGCCAGGCCGCCGGCCTTGCGTTTCAGCGCGGTGACCACCGCCACCGGGTCGTGATCGGCAAGGACACCCGCCTGTCCGGCTACATGATCGAATATGCGATGGTCGCAGGCTTCACCTCGGTCGGCATGGACGTGCTGCTGGTCGGCCCGATGCCGACGCCGGCGGTGGCGATGCTGACCAAGTCGATGCGCGCCGATCTCGGCGTCATGATCTCGGCCTCGCACAATCTGTTTGAGGACAACGGTATCAAGCTGTTCGGCCCGCAGGGCTTCAAGCTGTCCGACGACGTCGAGAAGCAGATCGAGCAGCTGCTCGACGAGCCGATCGAGAAGCGCCTGGCGCAGAGCGCGAGCCTCGGCCGCGCCCGCCGTATCGACGGCGTGCATGACCGTTACATCGAATTCGCCAAGCGCACGCTGCCGCGCGATCTGTCGCTCGAGGGTCTGCGGGTCGTGATCGATTGTGCCAACGGCGCCGCCTACAAGGTGGTGCCGGAAGCGCTGTGGGAATTGGGCGCCGACGTCGTGCCGATCGGCGTCGAACCCGATGGCTTCAACATCAACAAGGATTGCGGCTCGACCTCGCCGGACGCGCTGTCGAAGAAGGTGCGCGAGATGCGCGCCGACATCGGCATTGCGCTCGATGGCGATGCCGATCGCGTCATCCTGGTCGACGAGCGCGGCCATGTCGTCGACGGCGACCAGCTGCTGGCGGTGATCGCGCAGAGCTGGAAGGAAGACGGCCGCCTGTCGCGTCCCGGCATCGTCGCGACCGTGATGTCCAATCTCGGCCTCGAGCGTTTCCTGAAAGGGCAGGGGCTCGATCTCGTGCGCACGCCGGTCGGCGACCGCTACGTGCTCGAGCAGATGCTGAGCGGCGGCTACAATCTGGGCGGCGAGCAGTCCGGCCACATCATCCTGTCCGACTACGCCACCACCGGAGACGGTTTCGTGGCCGCGCTGCAGGTGCTGGCCGTGGTGCAGAAGCTGCGCCGCCCGGTCTCCGAGGTCTGCCACCGCTTCGATCCGCTGCCGCAGATCCTCAAGAACGTCCGCCACAAGGGCGGCAAGCCGCTCGACGATTCCGACGTCAAGTCGGCGATCTCCGACGGCGAGAAGCGCCTCAACGGCCACGGCCGTTTGCTGATCCGCTCCTCCGGCACCGAGCCCGTGATCCGCGTCATGGGCGAAGGCGAGGACCGCATCCTGGTCGAGGACGTCGTCGACACCATCGTCTCGGCGCTGGGCCAGGCCGCGGCCTGAGCTCCAAGCGCACTGCCGTAGGGTGGGTTAGCTTGCGGTCGCGCGAAGCGCGATCCGCGAGCGTAACCCACCATTTCTGCCACCGTGGAAACAAAAGAGGTGGGTTACGCTGACGCTAACCCACCCTACGATTCCGGACTTGTGGAGAGGTCCCGCGCATCCCAGCCATTTGCGATTGACGGTGGTTCAAGCGCCGCCCGCATCGTAATGAGCAAGTCGCCGCGGTTCGCCGCGCCGGGATGCTGCATTGAACAAGCCTGTCGTCGTCTCCGAGGAAACACTGACCGAGCCCGTCGTCGTCGGCGACGTCGCGCCCATGGCCGCCAAAGCCGCGGGGCCGGCCTATGTCGTGCTCGCCGGCATCAGCTTCTCGCACTTCCTCAACGACACCATGCAGTCGCTGATCGCCTCGGTGTATCCGATCCTGAAGGACACTTACGCGCTCGACTTCGCGCAGATCGGCATGATCACGCTGGCCTTCCAGTTCACGGCCTCGCTGCTGCAGCCAGTGGTCGGTCACTTCACCGACAAGAAAGCGCAGCCCTACTCGCTGTCGATCGGCATGGCCTCGACCTTCTTCGGCCTGCTGCTGCTCAGTGCTGCGCACCAATATCTCGTCATCCTCCTTGCCGCTGCGCTGGTCGGTCTCGGCTCGGCGGTGTTTCATCCCGAGTCGGCGCGCATCGCGCGGCTCGCTTCGGGCGGCCGCTACGGTTTTGCGCAATCGGTGTTTCAGCTCGGCGGCAGCTTTGGTACGTCGATGGGCCCGGTCTTGGCCGCGCTGATCGTGGTGCCGTTCGGGCAGGGTAGCATCGCCTGGTTCTCCTCGATTGCATTCCTTGCGATCGTCATCCTCTGGCGCATCGGTCGCTGGTACGCGCCGCAGATCACCACGAAGAAGTTTGCGCCGCTTCAGGCTCATCCTGACGCGCCAAGCTCACGCCGCGTCGCGTTCGCGCTGCTCGTGCTGGTGGCACTGCTGTTCTCGAAGCAGCTCTACGTCTCGAGCCTGTCGAGCTATTACATCTTCTATCTGATCGACCGCTTTGGCGTGTCGACGCAAACGGCGCAGATCTATCTCTTCATCTTCCTCGCGGCGAATGCCGTCGGCGCGTTCTTCGGCGGTCCCCTCGGCGATCGCTTCGGCCGCAAGATCGTGATCTGGATCTCGATCCTGGGCGCGCTGCCGTTCACGCTGGCGCTGCCCTATGCCGGGCTCTACGCGAGCGCGGTGCTGTCGGTGATCATCGGCTTGATCATCTCCTCGACGACGTCGTCGATCATCGTGTTCGCGCAGGAGCTGGTGCCGCATCGCTTCGGCATGATCTCGGGCGTGTTCTTCGGTGTCGCCTTCGGCATCGGGGGCCTGGGGGCCGCCGTGCTCGGCAAGCTCGCCGACCACACCTCCATCGCGTTCGTCTACCAGGTTTGCGCCTATCTGCCGGCGATCGGGCTGCTCGCGGTCTTCCTGCCCAAGTTGCCTCAGCACAGGCGTTAACAAATCTTCTTTCGCTGCATTGCGGCTTCATAGATCGTTAGCATTTGCGGCGCGGGAAGCGCTTCACCTGCCGCATTTTTGCAACGCTTGCGCCGCATCCGCGTGTGCGATCAGAAAAAATCAACCTTAAAAATTAGGGTTAAGTGGCGCTTAAGCATTTGGTGCCATCGTCCGGCTCGTGAGTTTCCAGAACGTGAGGCATCTGCATTTTGCCTCACCGGCCATAAGGACGAAGCCAATGCGTAGCGTTAAGTCTCTCCTTGCCGCGGGTGCGGCATCTCTGATCTCGTCGATGGCGTTCGCCGCCGATATGCCGATCGCGGCTCCGCCCCCCATGTACGCGCCGCCCGCTCCGCCCGCCGATTTCGGCGGCTGGTATCTGCGCGGCGACATCGGCATGACCAACCAGAGCGCCAAGAGCATCGACAGCGCGGCTTCGGCGACGTTCCCGACCACGACCGCGGGCCTCGGCTTCGACTCCTCGCCGCTGTTCGACGTCGGCGTCGGCTATCGCTTCAACAACTGGTTCCGCACCGACGTGACCGGCCAGTATCGCGGCAAGTCCAATCTGCACGGGTCGCAGAGCCTGGCTCTCGGCCCGGCAGACGTCGAAGCCAATACCTATACCGGCAGCAAATCCGAGTGGGTCGTCATGGCCAACGCCTATGTCGATCTCGGCACCTGGTGGTGCGTCACGCCGTTCATCGGCGCCGGTGTCGGCGGTTCCTACAACCAGCTCTCGAGCTTCCAGGACAACGGCGTCCGCTACACCGGTGGCGCGCTGTCCAACAGCGTCACCTATTTCGACACCAACGGGAAGTGGAACTTCGCCTGGGCCGCTCACGCCGGTCTCGCCTACAAGGTCAACCCCGGCTTCACGGTCGAACTGGCCTACAGCTACATGAACCTCGGCGACGCTTCGCCCGGCAACTTCCGTGCGTTTGACGGCAGCATCTCCGGCCCCACGACCATCAAGGTCAAGGACATCACCTCGAACGACATCAAGCTCGGCGTGCGCTGGGAGCTCAACAGCCCGCCGGCCTACGTGCCGCCGCCGCTCGTCACCAAGGGCTGATCGCAAGCCTTATCGCTTCAAGCCTCATCGCTTAACGTTTCTTAACGGCGCGGGATCATCCCGCGCCGTTTTGCTTTGCATATTTTTCATGGCGAGAGGGGCCGAAAACCTCAGACGCAACCATTGGTTAAGGTTAACGAGCCATGATCACGCTGAAGAGTTCGAGTTCGATGGAGCGTTGCAAATGCGTAGGCTTTGGTTGGTTGTGGCGGTGTTCGGATCTGTGTCCGCCGCACACGCGGCCGACATGCCGGATCTGCCCGTCCTGCGCGGCGGCTTCACCGACGGTCTGTCCAAGACGACCCACAATTGGGACGGCGCCTATGTCGGCGTCAACGGCGGCTATACGACCGACGCGACCGATTTCAGCCAAAGCGTCGTTGGCCTGACCAACTTCATCTTCCGCGACAGCGTGCTGCAGCAGCCGACCGCGAGTTGGTCGCTCATGAACAAGACCAACACGCAGAGCTCCAACTTCGGCGCCTTCGTCGGCCGCAATTGGCAATGGTACGATGCCATTCTCGGTCTCGAGGGCACCTACAGCTACTTCAACAATCTCTCGACGCTCACGACGGGGTCCAACTCACTCACGATCGTCAATCCGCCCGGCGATTCGCACGCCGCAAACGTCACCGACAATTACGACGTGACGTTGACCGGTACCGCCGCGGCGAAGGTCAAGGACATGATCTCGCTGCGCGGCCGCGTCGGCTGGGACGGCGGCGATTTCATGCCTTACGTCTTCGCAGGCGCTGCGGTTGGCCGCATGGACGTGTCCCGCTCGGTGACGAGCACGGTGGATTTGCGTCAGGACGTGACGAATACGGTTGTCGTCAACACCGTCTCGTTGACGCAAACCACATTCGGATCCCCGCAACCGGTTCCGGCACAGTCGCAGTCGCAGATTCAGCGCCGGACCAACGCCTTTGCCGTTGGCTGGACCGCCGGTCTCGGCGTCGAATACTGCATCTGGGATGGTCTGTTCGCCCGCGTCGAATACGAATATGTCAGATTCTCCCCGGTCATGAACACCTCGGTGACGCTGAACAATGCGCGCGTCGGGCTCGGCTACAAGTTCTGACATAGCTTCGCTGCGTCGCGGTTGACAGGTCGGCTACGGCCTGATGCTCTGTCGCCTCACATGGGCGGCGGCAATGCAGATTTACGGCGACAGCAATTCCGGCAATTGTCTGAAGGTGAAATGGGTGTGCGATCACCTCGCATTGCCCTATCGCTGGATCGAGGTCGACACCCGCAAGGGCGAGACGCGCACGCCGCAATTCCTGAAAATGAACGGCGCCGGCCAGGTGCCGACCGTCGCCTTCGACGACGGACGCACGCTGGCGCAGTCCAACGCCATCATCCGCTACCTCGGCCGCGACAGCGCACTGATTCCGCGCGATGCCTTTGCCGCTGCCAAGATGGACGAATGGCTGTTCTGGGAGCAGTACAGCCACGAGCCCTATGTCGCGGTATGTCGTTTCCAGATGGTCTATCTCGGCAAGTCAGCCTCCGAGCTCGACCCTGACAAGGTCAAGCGGGGCTACGCGGCGCTGGACCGCATGGAGGCGCATCTGGCCGCGAGCCGCTTCCTGGCCGGTGAGGCATTTTCGCTCGCCGATGTCTCGCTGCTCGCTTATACGCGTGTCGCGCATGAAGGTGGCTTCGATCTCGGCCGTTACGCGGCCGTCCGCCGCTGGGTCGGCGAGGCCGAGGCGTTTCTCGGCCTTCCGTCGACGCGCTGAGCCTGGAGCATTCGTCGATGAATGATGAGTCCGTTTCCATTCGCCCCGCACGCCGCGAGGACGTCGCGGCGATGATCGGGATGCTCGCCGATGACCATCTCGGCCGCGCCCGCGAGCGATTGGAAGATCCATTGCCTGAGGTCTATTACGAGGCGTTCGAACGGGTCGAGCGCAATCCCAATCTCCAGCTCGTGGTTGCCGAGAGCGAGGGCAGGGTGGTCGGCTGCCTGCAACTCGCACTTCTGCCCGGCATCAGCTCGCAAGGCGGCATCCGCGGTTTGCTCGAAGATGTTCGCGTCGCCTCCGATTGCCGTAGCCGCGGCATCGGCGAAAAGCTGGTGCAATGGGCGGTCGCCGAAGCAAAGGCGCGCGGCTGTGTTCTCGTCGAATTGCTGACGCATGCGAGCCGCGTCGACGCGCAGCGCTTCTACAAGCGGCTCGGATTCTCGGCGAGTCATGTCGGCATGACTGTCCGCTTTTGACGCAGACCACGGCGGGCATTGTGTCGCCTGCCAAATCGGATCGCGCGTTCGTTCATCTTAACAGCTGATAAACTAACCCTCGGTCGTTCACGTGGACCGAGGAACGAACGGTGCTACGCAAGCGTCAGACACCGGGCTCGGTCGGTTCGGGGATTTCAATGACAAGCTATTCCATGATCAAGGTCGGCAACGGCTACGTTGTGCAGGCCAATGACAAATGCATTTTGAAGGTCGGCAGCCGCCGCCGCGCCGCGCAATTGATCAGTGAGGCCACGGACTTGCTGAACGCGCTGGCGCCCGTCGTATCCCCAGATATTGCCGCGGACGAACCATCACTCCCCCGTGAGGTTCCTGAACTTTCTTGACTGACCTTCCCGTTTCCCGTATCAGCCCCGGCGGGACACCTCCCCCCAACGGGAGGCTTACTATCTGGAAGGGTAGATCATGACTGTAGCGAAGCCCGCTTCGCGGCCGACCGTGCCGCATTTTTCCTCCGGCCCCTGCGCCAAGCGCCCCGGCTGGAACGCCCAAAATCTCAAAGACGCAGCGCTCGGCCGTTCGCATCGCGCGAAGGTCGGCAAGACCAAGCTCAAGCTCGCGATCGATCTGACGCGCGAAGTGCTTGAAGTGCCGGCGGATTATCGCATCGGCATCGTGCCGGCGTCCGATACCGGCGCGGTCGAGATGGCCCTGTGGTCGCTGCTCGGGGCACGCCCCGTCACCACGCTCGCCTGGGAATCTTTCGGCGAGGGCTGGGTCAGCGACATCGTCAAGGAATTGAAGCTCAAGGACGTCACCAAGCTGAACGCTGGTTACGGTGAGATTCCCGATCTCTCCAAGGTCGATCCTGCGAGCGACGTCATCTTCACCTGGAATGGCACCACCTCAGGCGTGCGCGTTCCGAACGCCGACTGGATCAGCGCGACCCGCGAAGGTCTCACGATCTGCGACGCGACGTCTGCCGCCTTCGCGCAGCCGCTCGATTTTGCAAAACTCGATGTCGTCACCTTCTCCTGGCAGAAGGCGCTCGGCGGTGAAGCCGCGCACGGCATGCTGATCCTGTCGCCCCGTGCGGTGGAACGGCTCGAGACCTACAAGCCGGCCTGGCCGCTGCCGAAGATCTTCCGCATGACCAAGGGCGGCAAGATCAACGAAGGCATCTTCGTCGGCGAAACCATCAACACGCCGTCGATGCTTTGCGTCGAGGATTATCTCGACGCACTGAACTGGGCCAAGTCGATCGGCGGCCTCAAGGCGCTGATCGCGCGCGCCGATGCCAACACCAAGGTGCTCGCCGACTGGAAGGCGAAGACGCCGTGGATCGACTTCCTGGCCAAGGACGCGGCGATCCGCTCCAACACCTCGGTGTGCCTGAAGTTCACCGACCCCGCGATCACCTCGCTGTCCGACGACGCGCAAGCCGAGTTCTCCAAGAAGCTCGTCGCCCTCGTCGAGAAGGAAGGTGCCGGCTACGACTTCGCGTATTATCGCGATGCTCCTGCGGGCCTGCGCATCTGGTGCGGCGCCACCGTCGAGGCCAGGGACGTCGAGCTGCTGACGCAGTGGATCGACTGGGCCTTCGCCGAGACCAAGGCGCAGCTCGCCAAGGCGGCCTGATTTTACTTTCTTACCTCTCCCCGTCCTGACGGGGAGGGGCAGAAGTCGCTTCAAGACATCACCCTATCTCGGTCGAACGCCAACCCTTCCATCAGGGAGGGCAGAGGATCATTCCCATGACCAAACCCAAAGTGCTCATTTCCGACGCGCTCTCTCCCGCCGCCGTGCAGATCTTCAAGGACCGCGGCGTCGAGGTCGACTTCCAGCCCAACCTCGGCAAGGACAAGGACAAGCTCGCCGAGATCATCGGCAATTACGACGGCCTCGCGATCCGCTCAGCGACCAAGGCGACCGCCAAGATCCTGGAGAAGGCCACCAACCTCAAGGTCATCGGCCGCGCCGGCATCGGCGTCGACAATGTCGAGATTCCGGCCGCCACGGCCAAGGGCATCATCGTGATGAACACGCCGTTCGGCAATTCGATCACGACCGCCGAGCATGCGATCACTCTCATGCTGGCACTGGCCCGCGAGATTCCGCAAGCCGACGCCTCGACCCAGGCCGGCAAGTGGGAGAAGAACCGCTTCATGGGCGTCGAGATCACCGGCAAGGTGCTCGGTGTGGTCGGCTGCGGCAACATCGGCTCGATCGTCGCCGACCGCGCGCTCGGCCTGCGCATGAAGGTGATCGCGTTCGATCCGTTCCTGTCGCCCGAGCGCGCCAAGGACATCGGCGTCGAGAAGGTCGAGCTCGATGATCTCTTGAAGCGCGCCGACTTCATCACGCTGCACACGCCGCTGACCGAGAAGACCAAGAACATCATCGACGGATCAGCAATCGCCAAGATGAAGAAGGGTGTGCGCCTGATCAACTGCGCCCGCGGCGGTCTCGTCGACGAGCAGGCCGTGGTCGATGCGCTCAATTCCAAGCACATGGCCGGCGCCGCCTTCGACGTGTTCGTCGAGGAGCCGGCGAACACCAACGTGCTGTTCGGCCATCCCAACGTGATCTGCACGCCGCATCTCGGCGCCTCCACCACGGAAGCGCAGGAGAACGTCGCGCTCCAGGTCGCCGAGCAGATGTCGGACTATTTGCTCACGGGCGCGATCTCCAACGCCGTGAACTTCCCGTCGATCACCGCGGAAGAAGCGCCGAAGCTGAAGCCGTTCATCGCGCTTGCCGAGAAGCTCGGCTCGTTCGCCGGCCAGCTCACCGAGAGCGGCATCCTCAAGGTCGAGATCACCTATGAGGGCAATGTCGCCGAAATGAAGATCAAGGCGATCACCTCGGCGGTGCTGTCGGGCCTGCTGCGGCCGATGCTGGGCGAGGTCAACGTGGTGTCCGCGCCCGTCGTCGCCAAGGAGCGCGGCATGGTGGTGGACGAGATCGTCCGCGCCGCCCAGAGCGACTATGAGAGCCTGATCACCGTGACCGTCGCGACCGAACACCAGGAGCGCGCGGTCTCCGGCACCGTCTATCACGACGGCAAGCCGCGCCTGGTCGACATCAAGGGCATCCGCGTCGACGCGGAGTTCGGCAAGTCGATGATCTACGTCACCAACGAGGACAAGCCGGGTTTCATCGGCAAGTTCGCAAGCCTTCTGGGCGACGCCAAGATCAACATCGCCACCTTCCATCTCGGACGCGTCGCGCCCGGCAGCGATGCCATCGCGCTGATCGAGGTCGACGGCGCCGTGCCGGCCGATCTGCTCGCCAAGGTGCAGGCGCTGCCGCAGGTCAAACAGGCCAAGGCGCTCAAGTTCTGATCTTCACCTCTCCCCGCTGGGGAAGGGTGACGGAGCGAGCCGGCAAAGTCGGATCCTCTCGCCTTCTACGGACATATTCCGACCCACGGAACATCGCCGCTTCCCATAAGGGAGGCGGCGTTTTTGTTTTCCGCAGCCGGCTATCTCAGTGTACCAATGGTGCCAGAACGCTCTGTTCAAGACTTTCGAAAGGGAGAAAACAATGCGTGAAGCCGTCATCGTTTCCTACGCGCGCACGGGCCTCGCCAAATCCGGCCGCGGCGGGTTCAACATCACGCCGCCGATGTCGCTCGCGGCCCATGCCATCAAGCACGCGGTCGATCGGGCCGGCGTCGACAAGGATTACGTCGAGGATTGCTATCTCGGCAATTGCGCCCATGGCGCGCCGAACATCGGCCGTCAGGCCGCGCTGCTCGCGGGGCTCCCGAAGTCGACCGGCGGCGTCTCGGTGAACCGCTTCTGTTCGTCCGGCCTGCAGACCATCGCGATGGCCGCGAACTCGATCCGCTCCGACGGCGCCGACTGCATCGTCGCCGGCGGCGTCGAGAGCATCTCGATCCCCGGCGGCGGCTCGCCGAAGGAGTGGGTCGATCCCGAATTGCTCAAGACCGCGCCCGACATCTTCATGGCGATGATCGACACCGCCGACATCGTTGCCGAGCGCTACAAGCTCAGCCGCGAATACCAGGACGAATATTCGCTGGAGTCGCAGCGCCGCATGGCGGCCGCGCAGCAGGCCGGCAAGTTCAAGGACGAGATCGTCCCGATGAAGACCAGGATGAAAGTGGTCGACAAGGCCACCAAGGCCGAGAGCATCGTCGACTACGTGGTCGATCGCGACGAGTGCAATCGTCCGGAGACCACGCTCGAAGGTCTCGCCAAGCTCGAGCCGGTGAAGGGCCCGGGCAAGTACGTCACCGCCGGCAATGCCAGCCAGCTCTCCGACGGCGCCGCCGCCGTCGTGCTGATGGAAGCCAAGGACGCCGAGAAGCGCGGCCTTAAGCCGATGGGGCGCTTCGTCGCCTGGGCGGCGGCGGGCTGCGAGCCCGACGAGATGGGCATCGGCCCGATCTTCGCCGTGCCGAAGCTCCTGAAGCGTCACGGCCTCAAGATCGACGACATTGATCTCTGGGAGCTCAACGAGGCGTTTGCCAGCCAGTGCCTCTATTCGCGCGACAAGCTCGGCATCGACCCCGAGAAGTACAACGTCAACGGCGGCTCGATCGCGATCGGTCATCCCTTCGGCATGACCGGCGCCCGTCTCACCGGCCATCTGCTGCAGGAAGGCGCCCGCCGCAAGGCCAAGTGGGGCGTCGTCACCATGTGCATCGGCGGCGGCCAGGGCGGCGCCGGCCTGTTCGAGATCTACAGCTGATCCGAGGCGAGTTGAATGCGAAAGGGCGCGGCGTAAGCCGTGCCCTTTTTGATTGACTGAAGCCCTAAAGATTCCGCAGTGCGGATCGGGCAGCTTGGTCGTGCGGCAAGTCGCCGGCCTTGATCATGGCTTCAACGCATCGCGTATTGCTTCACTTGCCTGTTTGAGTGCGGCCTGAGTGCTTGGGACGGTGTTGATTCCGTTTAGAAGAACGAAGTCGTGGATGGTCCCGTTGTAGCGTGTCGCGGTCACGGCGACGCCAGCCTCCTTGAGCTTGCGAGCGTAAGCCTCACCCTCGTCGCGCAGCGGATCGTTCTCAGCAGTGATCACCAGCGCCGGCGGGAGCCCGCGAAGCTGGTCGATGCTCGCGCGCATCGGTACCGCATACGGATTGCTTCGTGTCTTCTCGTCCGGCGCGTAGATGTCCCAGCCGAATTGCATAAAGGCGCGCGCCAGGAAGCGGCCGGTGTCGAATTCGCGATAGGATTGGGTCTCGAAATTGGTGTCGGTCGCGGGGATCAGCAGAACCTGAAGGCGTATGTTCGGACCGCCGCGATCCTTGGCCATCAGTGTTAAGGCCGCCGACATGTCGCCGCCCACGGAATTGCCGGCGACCGCGAGGCGGCTGCCATCGAGCCCGATCTCGGCGCCGTGCTCGGTCACCCACTTGGCTGCGGCGTAGCTCTGCTCCACCTGGGTCGGAAAGATCGCGTCGGGGATTGGCGTGTATTCGACGAAGACGGCCGCGGCGCCCGAGCCGACCACGAGGTCGCGGACAAGCCGCTTGTGGTTCTCGAAGTCGCCGGCGATCCAGACGCCACCATGGATAAAGAGCAGCACCGGCGGTCGGCCGGCGACCTTTTCCGGTTTCATGATGTAGAGCTTCACGCTCTGTCCATTCTCGGAAATCGTCCTCTCCGAAATGATGACGCCGGACAGATCGACCGGCGTTTTGCCTTGCAGGCCCGTCAGCACGGCGCGGACCTGGGGGCCGGGTCGCGTCCAGAACGGACTGCTGTCCTTGTTCACTTCGGACAGGAACGATCTCACTTTCGGATCGATGCGGGGATCCGTTGCCGCATCTGGGGCGGCCGTTGCGATCTGAGTCATGGCGAGTGTGGCTCCTAACACGAGAGCTGGGATGGGGGGACAGCGCATGGTCTGGGGAATCTCTGGGGTTGCTGCCGAGATTGGCTTTTTTCGGCACATTCCCAGGTAGAGCTTGCCTCTCAGCTTGATTAGCTGCCCATTTAGGGATTTATTGTGCCGACAACGGAACAATAGCCATCCGCGATGGCCGACCTGAACGATACGCTTGCCTTCATCAAGGTCGTCGAAGGCGGCAGCTTCACCGCGGCGGCGCGGGAGCTCAAGCTGCCGAAGACGACGTTGAGCCGGCGCGTGCGTGAGCTGGAACGGCGGCTTGGGGCCCAACTACTTCACCGAACCACGCGACGGCTGAGCTTGACCGAGGCCGGGACGATCTATTTCCGGCAATGCCGCCAGATCCCGCAGGCGCTTGCGGATGCGGAATCGGCGGTCGAGCAAATACAAGGGCAGCCGCGCGGCAAGCTTCGCGTCACGTCGTCCTATTCGGTGATGATGAGCCTGATCGCGCCGCTGCTAGGGGATTTTCGCGCGCTCTATCCCGATGTGCATATCGATCTCATGTTGACCTATCAGACGCCCGATCTCGTCAAGGAGCAGATCGATGTATCGCTGCTGACCGCGCCGACCCCGCTCGCGGATTCCTCAATGCTCGCTCGTCGTCTCGGGCTGTTTCCCAAACGGGTTTATGCCGGCTCCGCTTATCTGGCACGGCGCGGCGAGCCGGTTCATCCAATCGAGTTGCCGCGCCATTCCACGCTGGCCACCCGCTACTGGCAACGTGGAAGCGGCTACGCCTGGCCGCTGCGTAACGGCGGTGCGATCGAAAACTTCGAGATCAGTCCCGTGATCGAGGCGGACGACCCCGAAGTTCTCAAGATTGCGATGTTGGGCGGGGCTGGGCTTATGATGGGGACGGACATTATCATGCAGCAACTCGTCGCCGAAGGCACCGCCCGACCCGTGATGCCGGGCTGGTGTGGTCCCGGTGTCGAACTTCACGCCGTCTTTCCCGGAGGCCATCTACAGCCGCCGAAGTTGCGGGCCTTCATCGATTTCCTGGTGAGCAGGCTGCGCGCGCAAGGCGAGATCGCAACGGCCGATGGCGCGACCGTTTGCTCTCTCGAGAGCGAAGATTAGCCCCGCGTCTCCGGCCACGCGCCCAACAATCTCCTCGATTCCTATTCGCAGGAGCGACATCCCGTCGGCGCACGAATCCTCGACTGGTCGCGCGCGCAGGTCGCGATCATGCGGCCGACGCCTGCGACCCGCGCGCTGCAGGCGATCATCCGCGATCTCATCGCAACGCGCGATGGCGCGACCTATTTCGCCGAACGCATCAGCGGCGTTGCGCTCCGCTACGATCTCGGCGGTCGCCATCCGCTTGTCGGGCGAAGTGTTCCCGATTTCGGACTCTCTGACGGCACGACGGTCGGAGCACTGTTCCGGTCGGCGAAAGGCATCTTGCTGGACTTCGACGCGTGCCAATCGCTTCAAGCGCTCGCGAGCGGCTGGCGCGATCGGATCGCATATCTTGCCGGCGCGCTGCGGTGCTGGTTCGTCCCGACGGCTTTGTCGCCTGGGCCAGCGACGGCGCGGGCGATGATGAAGAAGCCGCCCGAGCCGCGTCGCGCTGGTTCGGCGAAGCCACGACGCGCAGATGTCCTTGAGTCCCGTGTGCACTCTGGCGTGCATTCTGTCATAATGCGCGTATTCCTACGTGCCCGCAAATTAACGGAAGTTTTTATGCAATAGCGCCTCATAAACCGCATCTGTCACCACGGGCTTTGCGATCACGATGCGGCTTTTCTCTCTGCGGCTCACCCACAAGATCACTGCGATCGGCGTCATCGGCGTCGTCGGCGTCGTCCTGATCGGCGGCATTCATCTCTACGGCGAGCGCGCGATGGGAATCTCGCGCGACGCCGCCGAGAAAGCACGCACGATCTTTGAACTCAACAGCAGGATCGCGACCGAGTTGTTGGAAGGCCGCCGCGCCGAGAAGGATTTCCTGCTGCGCAGCGATCCCGCCCGCGCGCAGCGCCAGGCCGAGATCTTGCGGCAGGTCGGACTCGACATCGACACGCTCCGCGGCAACATCGCGGCGCTCGGCAAGCCCGACCTGGCGCAGAAGATTGACGCGATGAACGCATCGCTGAAGACCTATCAGGCGCGCTTCGCCGCAGTGGTCGAGGAGCGGCAGCGCCTCGGGCTCGATGAGAACTCCGGCCTCGAAGGCCGCCTGCGCGGCTCCGTCCACGAGATCGAGGCCAAGGTCGATCAGCTCCACGATGCCCCGCTCAAGGTGATCATGCTGATGATGCGGCGGCACGAGAAGGATTTCATGCTGCGACGCGACGCCAAATATGGCGCCGAGATGAAGAAGCGCGCATCCGAATTCCTCGCCGGCATCGATGCCGGCGCGATTCCCGATGCCGCCAAGGCCGAGCTGCGGCAAAAACTCTCCGACTACCAGCGCGACTTCTCCGCCTGGATGGAGACCGCACTCAAGCTCGCGAGCGAATTGAAGGCGATGTCGGAGGCGTTCTCGACCGTCGAGCCCGTCATCGAGCAGGTCTCCAAATCGGTCGATACCATCCGCATAGAGGCCGACAAGCAGAACGATTCCGAGCGCGAGAGCATCCAGTTCTGGATCGCCATTGCGATCGCATCGATCGCAGCGGGCGTGCTCGGCCTCGGGGTCTTCATCGGCCGTTCGGTCGCAAGGCCGATGTCGGCGATGCGGGCGGCGATGATCGAGCTCGCTAACGGCAATTTCGCCATCGTGTTGCCCGGCCTCGGCCGTCCCGACGAGATCGGCGAGATCGCGCAGGCGGTCGAGACCTTCAAGATCAACGCCGAGCGGAAGGCGCGCGAGGAGGCGGAGGAGAAGATCCGGCAGGACAAGCTCGCCGCCGAGCGCCGCCGCGCCGACATGATCAGGATGGCCGACGATTTCGAGGGCGCGATCGGCGAGATCGTCAAGACGGTGTCCTCGGCCGCGACCGAGCTCGAGGCATCCGCAACGTCGCTGACGACGACGGCGGGCCGCTCGACCGAGCTCGCCACGCTGGTCGAGGCCGCCTCGGAAGAAGCCGCCACCAACGTGCAGTCGGTGGCCTCGGCCGCGGAGGAGCTCACCGCCTCCGTGAGCGAGATCAGCCGCCAGGTGCAGGCCTCCGCGCGCATCGCCGGCGAGGCGGTCAGCCAGGCCGGCCAGACCAACGATCGCGTCGGTGAATTGTCGCAGGCTGCCGCCCGCATCGGCGATGTGGTCGAGCTGATCAATGCGATCGCGGGCCAGACCAATCTCCTGGCGCTCAACGCCACCATCGAGGCCGCGCGTGCGGGCGAAGCCGGCCGCGGCTTTGCGGTCGTCGCCTCCGAGGTGAAGGCGCTGGCCGAGCAGACCGCGAAGGCGACAGGCGAGATCGGTCAGCAGATCGCCAGCATCCAGGGCGCGACCAACGAGTCCGTCGGCGCGATCAGGACCATCGGCGGCACCATCGAGCGCCTGTCCGAGATCTCCTCCACCATCGCGGCCGCCGTCGAGCAGCAGGGCGCCGCAACCGGCGAGATCTCGCGCAACGTGCAGAGCGCGGCGGCCGGCACCACTGAGGTCAGCGCCAATATCAGCAATGTCCGGCAGGGCGCGGTCGAAACCGGCTCGGCGTCGGCGCAGGTGCTCTCCGCCGCGAAGTCGCTGTCCGGCGACAGCAACCGCCTGAAGTTCGAGGTCGGCAAGTTCCTGGATACGGTGCGCGCGGCGTAGAGCCTGCACGCACAGTAAGGGACGCGCCGCTCTCTCGCTCCCTCCCCCGCTTGCGGTGGAGGGTTGGGGAGGGGGTATCTCCGCTCGCGAGAACCCCCGAGAGGAGAGAGCCCCCACCCGGCGCTTCGCGCCGACCTCCCGCCGCAAGCGGGAGAGGTTGCAGCGAGCACGCGGCTCTATCGACCTAACTCAAGTTCTCACGCCCTTGCCGTCACCGGTGCGAACGTCACCTCGATCAGCGTGCCTGACGTCCCCGCGCTCTTGATGTTGAACTGGGCGCGGTTGGCTTCGACGAGAGCCTTGGTCAGCGACAGGCTCAGCGCGGAATTGTCCGCGGCATCGCCGGGCGGCGGGGTGCGGAACGGCTCCATGGCGGCGGCGACTTCCTGGTCGCTGAGGCCGTGGCCGGTGTCGCGAATGCGCAGCGCGATCTCGCCACGGTCGTTGAGCGCGGTCGAGACGATCACCTGGCCGCCGGCGCTGGCGAGCCGGATCGAGTTCGAGATCAGGTTCATCGTCACTTGCCGCAGCGCGCGCGCATCCGCCGCCACCTGCGGCAGCGCATGCGCGAGCGAGGTGCGGATGATGATGCGCTCGCGATTGGCCTGCGGCTGCATCACGGTGACGCAGGCCTCGACCAGGTCGTTGAGGTTGAGGTTGGCGAAGTTCAGATCGAGCTTGCCGGTCTCGATCCGCGACAGCTCCAGGAGATCGTCGATGATGGTGATGACGCGCTCGCCGGAGGCGCGGATGTCCTTCATGTATTCGCCGTAGCGCTCGTTGCCCAGCGAACCGAAACGCTCCGAGATCATCACCTCGGCAAAGCCGATGATGGCGTTGAGCGGCGTGCGGATCTCGTGGCTGATCCGCGCCAGCATGTCGGCTTTCGCATTGGCGGCGCCGTCGACCAGGCGCCGCGCCTGCGTCAGCTCGCTCTCGCCCTTCTTGGCCTGCGACAGGTCGCGGAACACGGCGAAGAAGTTCGGGCCGTCGGGCCGGGTGCGGCCCATGATCATGGCGAGCGGCAGCACGCCGCCCTTCTTCTCGCGGCCCAGCACCTCGCGGCCGTGATCGAGCAGGCTCGCGATGTCCTGGCTCTTCAGGCTGTGGAGATAGTCGAGCACGATCTGCTGGCTCTCCGGCGCGAACAGCGTCAACAAATTCTGCTGCATCAGCGCCTCGCCGTCATAGCCGAACAGCGCCTCGGCGCTGCGGTTGCAGGCGTGGATGTTGCCTTCGGCATCGAACATCACGATGCCTTCGGCGGTGGTGTCGAGGATCGCGGCGAGATCTTCCGCGTCGGCATCGCCGACGTCAGGCTCGGGCGCAAACAGGACGGGCTCGTCGACATCGGTCTCGGTAGCAACGGGCGGCGCGGCCACCGGTGCCACGACGACCGGCGCGGCGACGACAGCCTGCGGCAGCGCGCAGATCAGCGCATGCGCGCCGGCGCCGTCCCAATCGATCGTGTGCAGATGCGCTTCGGTCGTTGCCAACGGCTGCTCGCCGTTGGGGATCGTCGCGCTGATCGTGACCGGCGTGCCCGATTGCGAGGTGCTGCTGGCAGCGGAGACGCCCGGCTCGACATAGAGCGCATCGAGCCCGCCGGCTTCTTCCAGCGCTGCGATGCTGGCATAGCCGACGCGCGCAAGGAACGCGGCATTGGCGTAGAGCAGGCGATCGAGCCGGTAGATCAGGATCCCTGAGGGAATGAGATCCAGCAGCGCGCGGTCGCGCGTTGAGTGGCCGTAAGCGGGCGGTGCGGGCTCGCTCAGCCATTCGGCCGCGGCCGGCGGCGCTTCGAGCTCCGAAATCGGCGGCTCCGAGATCAGGGGCTCTGATATCACGGGCTGTTGCGGCATCGCCGTGTCGGGCGCGATCTCGTCCGCCGGCGGCTCGGCCGCAGCGGAAGCGAGCGTTTCGCGTTCACGTTCGAGCCGCTCGGACAATTGCCGCGCCAGCTCGTTGAACGCGCTGTTCTCGACCGGCGTCAGCGTCGGCGATCTCTGGTCGCCTTGCGACCTCTGGTCACCTTGTGACCTCTGGTCGCTTTGCGACCTGAGATCGCCTGGTGCGCGGAATGGCACGACATTCGGAGGCGTTTCCACTGGCGTTTCCGGCTTGGTTGGGTGTGAATTCGCTTCGGTGAAAAGTGCGGGCGGTTCGGGTTCGGTTGTGATGGGCGGCTCAGGCTCGGGCGGCGGCTCGACCGGCGGCGCCTCCGCCTTGTCCTCCGGCCCCACCTTGGCCTCCGCTTCAGGCTCAGGCTGAGAGTCAGGCTCGACCACATCGGCCGACAGGCCCTGCGCAGCGACCGGCTCGCTGAACAACTCATAGCGCCTGAGCGCATCGAGCCGGTTCAGGCCATCGAGATCGCGGCAGACGCCAAAGCCCTTGAAGCCGGCAAAGTTGCGCGCGCGGTCGTAGACGGGAAGGCCGGCCAGCTCGACCGGCAGGTGCTCGCCGCCATCGGCCGGCCAGTTCACGGTGATGCCGGCCCAGGTGTCGTGGCTTTCGAGCGCCTGCGCGACGCGGCCATCGGGATCCAGCGCAAATTCCTCTGATATCTCGCGCCAGGGCCGGCCGAAGCCGGCCGCGGTGTGCGCGCCCATCAGGCGGATGAACTCGTCCGAGCCGAGCACGAAGCGGCCCTGCGCATCCATCTGCCACAGGAAGCGCAGCGGATGCTGGCGCGGTGTCTCCGCTTGGGCTGACCGCGTCTCCGCGTGTCCTGGCGGCTCGACCATCACGCTCGTGATCGGCGTAGCTTGCGGCGGCACGATGGCTGCGGGCGGGTTTTCAACTGGAGTTTCCGGCGCGGCTTCGATCGTCTGCGCGATGGTTTCCGGCGCAGGCGCTTCAGCGTCCTTCACGGCGTCCTGGATCGAGACGATCTCGGTCGCCGCATGTTCGGCCGGCTTGGGCGTCTCGTCCGGTTCGGCAAACGGATCGAACATCGCGATCCCGGAATCCGACCCGTGCGCCGGCCCTGGTGCGACAGGCGGCGCAGGCTCAGCCGCGGCGTCGGGCGCGGGAGCATGCACGATTTCAGGCGCCGTGACCGGCGCGCTCTCCACCGCAGGCTCAACGTGCGCCGTCGCCGGCTCGATCAGCGCGATGAGCCCGACATCGGCGCCGACGCCGACCCGCTGCAGCACCATCTTGCCGATGCCGACGGGCATCTCGACGCGGCCCTTTGCCAGCGCCTCGTTGCGCGCCTGGTCGAGCCCGGCCTCGTCGAGATCGCGAAAGCCGAGCAGCGAGCGCGCCGCCTCGCTGGCGCCGGCGAACAGGCCGTCAGGTGCGAATGCCGCCATCGGCGTCCGCGCGCCGTCGACGAGACGATGCAGCCGCTCGACCAGCGGCATGCTGCGCGACGCGCCGTCCATCGCGGTGACGAGCACGCCGGAGGTGCCATCGGAAAAGTCGAGCCGCGCGCAGGCGCAGGTCATCAGCGTGCCGAGCCCGGCGCCGAAGCCGCGCATCCGCTCCAGCCTCACGCTGCCGCCTGCCGGCAGCCGGTGCGCGAGGCGGACGATCTGGCGGCGGTGGCTGTCGGCGGGGCCGAAGGTTTTTTGCGCCAGGCTGGCCGCATTCGGAGCGCCGAAGAATTTCGCGCCGACCGCATTGGCCCACAGCACGCGCGAACCATCTGGTGACCACAGCCACGCCGGCAGGGGGGACGTCGCGTGCACGGACAGCCTGGGATCGCCGACGCCTCGCAACTGGAAATCCGAATTCGTCATCCGACCGGCTTTGACTCTCGCGCCACGCTTCGCTTCAGGTCCGCCGGGAATGGCAGCCTTAAGAAAGGGTTACTATCGCCCGCGGGCGCGGGCAGGTCCACGCCCGGACCATAACGGGGGCGTCCTAAAGCCGCGATAACCTTAATGGGACCGACCCCGCAAGGCGCCCCGTCGTTGCATCCGCAGGATTCGTGAGCCAGGTCGTCAGCCGCACGAGCAAGGCGCGGCACAACGCCTTCGTCATTGCGGGGCGCGACGAAGTCGCGAGCCCGGAATCCATTTCTCCACTGTCTCCGAGGCCCGATGGATTCCGAGCTCCCTCGCTCCGCTCAGGCCCCGGAATGACGTGCGCACCTCAACCCCCGGTGCCCCACCCCGGGAACCTCACCCCTGGGATTAAATTTTCGCAACGCACCCGCGGATCACATTGCGCCGCACAATGTTGACATGTTAGTGAGCCACAATACTGGCGCTGGACGAGCCATCTTGGGTAGTTCTGCGTATCCAGTCGTCGTACCCGCCACCTCGTAACAAGAAATGGCCCCGGTTGGCCGGCGGGCGCGCCAGAAGGCTCACTCCATTTTTCTTTAGCGTGAGGGACCAACATGACAGGTGCGACTGATCCGTTTTCTGCCTCGATCATCCCGTTCGAGGTTCCCGAGCAGGTGCGCGCATTCGCCGAAAAGGGCGTTTCGCAGGCCCGCGAAAACTACGCCAAGTTCAAGGACGCGGCTGAGACCCACAACGGCACCATCGAGGCCGTGTTCGCCTCCGTTCAAAAGGGTGCGAACGAGTACACCGCCAAGCTGATGGAATTCGCCAAGGCCAATACCACGGCCCATATGGATTTCACCCAGGAGCTGCTCGGCATGAAGTCGCCGACCGATGCGTTCCAGCTCTGGACCGGCCACGCCAAGACTCAGCTCGAGACCCTTCAGGCCCAGGCCAAGGAGCTGTTCGAGATCGCCCAGCGTTCCGCCAGCGCGACCGCCGAGCCGATCAAGGCCTCCGCCTCGAAGTTCTACCCGGCCGCCTGATCAAACCGGCGGATCGAGCAAGTTAGGAAACCCGGGCCCAAAGGCCCGGGTTTTTCTTACCTCTCCCGCCTGCGGGAGAGGTCGCGCCGAAGGCGCGGGTGAGGGCTCTCTCCTCTGGGGGATTTTCTCCACAAGCAGGCGAGACGAGCAGAACAACCCCACGGCCGCCATCAACCCCGATTTTTATCGCGCAGACCGCAATTTACCCCGGTTTTTCGACCCTCTGCGGCCTTGCCAAAAACCCCCGTTGCACCTAGTTTCCGCCCCGTCCAGCCCCCTTAGGCGTCAGGCCTTTTCAGGCAGCCCCAAGGCGCGGCTCGCAAGGATGCAGTTGTAGCTCAGTTGGTTAGAGCGCCTGTCTGTGGAACAGGAGGTCGGTGGTTCGAGCCCACCCAACTGTACCACCACTGCTAAATCACCCTGCAGTTCCAGTATCTTGCTGATAGACCTGACGTTTTTGCGCCTTGCAAAATACAAAAGGCGCTACAAATGGCATTGCGTATGGTCGGTCTGGTTCGAGCAAAAGGTGGCGGCTTCGTTGCTCGCAAGAGCATCCCTGCCGACGTCCGTGATGAGTACGCGCGCCTGTACAAGGTCCGATGGGAAGCACAGCTTCGCATCCCCGCAGGCACTCCGGCTCCCTTCGCGAAGACTCAGCACGGCGAGTGGTTGGCCGAGATTGAAACGCGCATCGCGGCGCTTCGAGCGCAGCAGAATGGTGAGGGTCAACCGCTTACTCGTCTCAACGCTATAGCTCTTGCAGGCCGCTGGTACGTTTGGTTCGTGAGGCAACACGAGGCCAATCCCGGTCCAGTAAAATACTGGAAGGAATTCGGTGACCACCTCACGTGGAATGTCCTCTATCCTGAGGCGCCCGACAGCTTCCTCGAAAATTCCAAGGCTGATCGTAATTGGGAGTGGGCGAAGGAGCCGGAGGTGCGCGAGGCGGTGAGGCCGCAAGTAGCCGAGCTGGCGCGCGTAGCGACCTTCCTAGCCGGCGAAGGAATGGCGCTCAACTCGACCGCCTATGCGCTGTTCGTGGACGCCGTAAGCGACAACTTGATGCCCGCTATCTCAGTGCTGCAAAAGCGCGCGAGCGGTGACTACTCACGCGATGACAACCCGGACACTTTCCCGGCATTCACCGATGGCCCCGTGAGAGCTTCGGGCGTGAGCTGCTGGGAATTGTTTGAAGCGTTCGTCCTTGCGGTCAAGCCCGCCGACAAGACGGTGATCAGATGGCGTGCCGTGTTCCTTGAGATGCAACGCCAGTTTGCCGAGGTCGGCGCAAATGGCATCACGGAGGACGCTGCGCGCGACTGGATACGGGGCCTGATCGGCGAAGAACGTCAGGCCATAACTGTTCGTGAGATTTGGTTGTCCTCTGCCCGTCGTGTGTTCGGCTGGGCGCGCGAGCACAAGAAAATTGGACAAAATCCGTTCAAGGAAGTTCGCGTCGATGTTCCGCGCAAGGCGCAGACACGAGAAGATGGCCGGAGCTTCACGGACGCTGAGGCAAAGATCATCCTCAACGCCAGCTTGGCCATTGAGAAGCCTATCACGCCCACAGAGAGAACTCGCCGCTGGGTGCCTTGGCTTTGTGCGTACTCCGGGGCAAGACCGGGCGAAATCACGCAGTTGCGCGGGATCGACATTGAGGATCGTAAGGGCCTCTACGTAATGAAGCTGACGCCCGAGGCCGGCACGATCAAGACCGGAAAGCCGCGTGTTGTGCCCATCCACGAACACCTGATTGCTCAAGGTTTCATTGAGATGATCAAGCAGGTTGGGAAGGGTGCACTGTTCTACAATGACAAGACACCGCAACGGCCCATTGTAGATCCGCTGAAGCCCCCGCGGCCTCGGTCTGACACCGCGCGCGCTCATCTGGGAACTTGGGTTCGTGAGTTGGGTGTCGATGATCCTCACATCAGCCCGAACCATGCTTGGCGTCACACGTTCAAGCGCATTGCTGACGAAGCCGGGATACCGGAGAAGATGAACGACGCCATCACGGGTCATACACAAGCCACTGAAGGGCGGAAGTACGGGACGCCCAATGTGACCGCGATGGCAGACGCTCTAAAGAAGTTCCCGCGCTACTCTCTGGAATGAATTGGTCGTCCATCAGGGGCTGCTTGCGCACCAACCGCAGGCAAACAAAGAAAATCCACGACGACAGGAAGAAATGACTTCAGCTTCAATCGACCAAGAAGAACTTCAAGCCGCGAAACACGCCCGCTTGCGCGCACATCCCATCTCAGAAGAGGCCGAGCTGCTCGTTAGCTCCTTAGCGAACATGGTGGACGAGCATGCTCTTGCGACGGGTGCACGAACCAACAAGCGGCAGAGCACCACGGAAAAACTCAGGTATGCCGTTGGGGCGTTCTTGGCGGACCTTCTTCGGCCGTACGGCCAGAATGAGCCAGACCCCAACCCGTGGGTCTATCGAAGCATGCACGCAAAGTCCTTTACGGGAGCCAAGGTTTCCTTCCGAACCTTCGTGCAGCTCGTGGATGGCTTCCAGCGTCTCGCGCTGCTCGAACACATCGACGGCCACAAGGTCTCCAGGGATGACAGGGGAAAGTTCGCGGCTCGTTTTCGTGCAACACCCGCTCTGCTGTGCTTTTCGAAGGAACGGTCTGTCAATCCTGCGAGCGTGCATGATCACTTCGAGTTCGAGTATGACCTCCCGAAGGTGGTGTTGGAGCTTCGAGCGGCCAAGGAAGTCTCTTACTGGGCGACGAGTAGGCCACCGGGAAAGCCAATGCCGTTCGAGAGAGATGGCATAACCAGCGCTATCGAAGGCAATGTGCGGGAGCTGAACGAATTCTTCGCGCAACACAAGCTGCGCGGTGGTGAGCACCATGGCTACGTGCGGATCTTCCACAATGGCGATGATCCCAGCTTCTTTTGGAACATGGGCGGGCGGCTCTATAGCCAGCACTTCTCCGACAGCTACCAGGTTATGAGCGGTCACAAACGGCTGAAGATGACTATCGATGGTGAGCCGGTCGCGGAGATAGACATTCGGGCAAGCTACCTCACAATCTTCCTGTCTTTGCGTGGCGTCCAGCTGCCCGAAGGTGATCCTTATGAGCTGCCCGGCCTTGGGCCTGAGCACCGCAGCTCAGTGAAGGCTTGGATGGTTGCTACGTTCGGCAATGCGAAACCCATCGTTCGATGGCCACCGCGCATGCTTCAGAAGTTCCCGGAGCTGAAGCAACACCGCGTCTCAACCATCACGAAAGCGGCTCTTGCCAAGTATCCCGCTCTTGAGACTTGGGGCCAACCACTTCGCCATGCCACCAACGGCTGGGCGGGTCTGATGTGGTTTGAAAGCAATGTGATGATTACGACGATGTTGCAGTTGAAGAGGGAACATCAGATACCGAGCCTGAGCGTCCACGACAGCCTGATCGTACCGGCCCACAAAGCCGATACAGCACATGAGATACTCAAGGAAACGTTTCGGTCTCAGTTGGAAGCAACACCTCTGTTAAAAATCAACCGTCCAACTCTTCCCTGAGAAGACAGGGGGGCAAGAGGGGAAGCCACAGGGGGGATACAAGGGAGAGGGGGAATGGTGATTGATGATGGTAGAGAAGGCAGAGGAGCTACACAGGTACACTGGAAACGTTTTATCAGTTTATGACCATTGGGAGTGTTGTCGGTTGCGGCTCCGGTGGACCCGAGGCACCCCGAGAAGTCAATGACCGGGTGGGGTGCTACGCTCAGCCGCCTGAGCAGGGCCCCCCTGAGCCTCCACCTGCGGCCCCGGCTGGTTGACTCCCAGTATCCAAAATTGAACCACGGGCCTTCCTAAGGCCTCCGAGAAGCACCCCAGAGGTGACGTAACGACCATGCATGTCAGCAAGAACGATACCCTCGCCGGACTTCCCTTGATCAAAATACGCGACTTCCTGCGAAACTACCCTCAAGGGCACAACATCACCGCTGCTTCTGCAGAAGCCGACTTGGGGCTCACGTCCGCCCAAGCCCAGACCGTTCTTCAAGCGATTGCCGACGCCGGGTTCATTGAGGCCAAGCAGGAAGTGCAGGGCGGCGGAGTTGGGGGAAAGTACTCCCTGACAGCCCTTGGTTCACGCCTGTGTGTAGCCCGGTTCGTTAAGCGGATCACTCGGGCCAAAGCGGATGCCTTGGTAGCACAGATGTTGGAGCGCGTGACTGAAATCAACGAGCGAGACGAGCTTGTCTTCCGGGTCAAGCGGGTTCGTGCGTTCGGGTCGTATGCGAGCGATGCACCGGAAGTCGGCGATGTTGATTTGGCCGTTGATTTGGAGCCGCGGCATCCGGACAGAGACATCATTGAGCAGCTTTTGGCGCGTGCCGTCGCCTCTGGGAAGCGCCTGAACACCTACATGGCTCAATTGGGGTACGGTGAACAGGAGGTCCAGCAACTGCTGAAAGGCCGCAGTCCTTACCTTTCCATTCAGAGCGGTGATTGTCCGGAAAAGTTCGGCGTTCCCGCCATCGACCTGTTTTCCGCAGCTTAGCCTGACTGGGCTCGCACTGTTGTCACCTCGGCGACGGCGAGCCCCTTGAAGCCGAAGATTTTGAAATGGGGGCGGCAGGGCGGCAAAATAGGATCCGGGTGTGTCGGAGAGGCTCATGAAGGGCGGCGAACATTGCAGGGGTCCGATCCTTCCAGCCATCTGCTCGCCGGGGAACCCTTGCGCCATTCTACCGCCTGCGAAATGATACTACCTGCAACACAGGTGGCATCGGGGCAGCGAATGTCAGACCTTGGCGAGGTCAGCCGTAAGCTCGTCGCAGTCTTCGCAGCGGACGTGGAGGGCTACAGTCGGCTCATGGGCACCGATGAGGTCGGCACGCTAAAGGGGCTCACCGAGCGACGCACGATCCTCGACAAGCTCATTGGTGACAACAGGGGCCGCATAGCCAACACGGCGGGCGACAGCGTTCTTGCTGAGTTCGGGAGCGCAGTGGATGCGGTGCAGTGTGCGGTGGAGGCTCAGGCAGCGCTGGCTGAAGCGAACGCAGGTGTCCCGTTCGACAAGCGGATCAACTTCCGCATGGGTGTCCACATTGGTGACGTGATGGTGCGGGCAGGGGACCTGTTCGGTGACGGCGTGAACATTGCGGCACGGCTGCAGACGTTAGCCAAGGCGGGCACCGTGTGCATTTCGGGGGCTGCTTACGACCAAGTGAGGAAAGTCCTGCCGCTGACCTTTACAGACCTCGGTTCGCAACAGGTGAAGAACATCGACGAGCCGATCAGAGTTTATCAGATTGGATCAGTAGTGGATGTCGGGCCAACGGTCGAACACTCAGGCACCCTCCCGCTGCCTGACAAGCCCTCATTGGCCGTGTTGCCCTTCCAGAACATGAGCGGTGATCCCGAGCAGGAATACTTCGCTGACGGTATGGCGGAGGACATCATCACCGCGCTCTCCCGGTTCACGACCTTGTTCGTAATTGCCCGAAATTCGAGCTTCACATTCAAGGGCAAGTCCGTCGATGTACGGCATGTCGGACGCGAACTCGGAGTTCGATATGTACTCGAAGGCAGTATCAGGCGAGCTGGAGGCCGTCTGCGGATCACCGCTCAACTGATCGACGCGGCACACAACAAGCATGTTTGGGCCGAAAGGCTCGATGGTGACATCGGCGATATTTTCGATCTTCAAGATGCGCTGACCGCCAAGATTGTCAACTCAGTTTCTCTTTGGGTAGAGAAGGCTGAACTCGAACGAGTAAGAACAAAGCCGACAACGGACCTTGATGCCTATGAGCTTTACGTCAAGGGCATGGCCTTGCAACGGTATGAGCGGCGTTTCGAAGAGGCATACCGTCTTTTTGTTCAGGCTTTTACCTTAGACCCCGGTTACGCGGCTGCTTACGCGATGGCTGGCTATACCCTCTGCTTTCAACACATTTCCTACGGCTCACCCATCCCACCGGAAGTTCGGTCCGAGGCACTCGGGTTGGCCCAGAAGGTAGCTACGCTGCCTCACGAGGACGCTCATGCGTTGGCGAGAGCGGCTCATATCCTGTCTTTCATCGGCCAACAGTATGACTTGGCGAAGGAGCTTGCTGATCGTGCCGTGACCCTGAACCCCAGTCATGGCTACTGTTGGATGTCGAGAGGCTGGGTGTCGATCAATTATGGTGAGGCGGAAGCGGCTATCGAATGTTTCATGAGGGTTCTCAGACTTGATCCTCTCGACCCACACCAAGCCTACGCTTGGACTGGCCTTGCGTGTGCCTATAACGCTCTGGAGCAGTACGAGACAGGCTTTCAGTGGGCCATGAAGGCCGTCGAAGCACACCCGCTCATGTACACGCTCGCATACTTAGTCATCAACGCTGTCCCGGCAGGACGAATGATCGAGGCCCGCGATGCGCTGTCAAAAATGCTGCGCTTTCGTCCAGATTTGACGGTCAGAGACACTCTTCAGCTGTGCCTGACAAAGGATACCGCTTGGCTTGAGCGCATGGCTCGAGCATTCCGAGAAGTTGGGCTCCCAGAATAGCCGCTACACCCCGCTTCAGGGGCTTCGAATAGGGGGCTTGCCCGAGTGATCCCGTGGACGACGTTGCTTCCTGTGGCGACCACGCGCCCTGTGAACCTCGGCGGCGGCTTGCCCCTTGAAGCCGAAGATTTTGAAATGGGGGCGCCGGCTTGGCCGATTTAGGATCCAGTGCCTTCGGAGAGGCTCATCAAGGGAGCCTCAACGGCGCTCTTTTCAGTCGTCTGCCTGCCATGGCCGGAAGACCAGACTGAGCGCGCTGAACACCGCTGCGACCAGAGGGGGCTCATTTGCCTTGTCCCTCCGCTGTGTCGCTGATGACGCGTCCAGAGGCCCGTGCGAGCATCAGCTTGATTGCCGTTGGAGCGTACGGTCTTCCTGTCTTCGTGGTGTGCCCAGCCTCTGCAAGCGCGGTCGAGATTTCCCTGAGTGACCGTTTGCCACCCTTCGGCCTCGTGCGGGCCAGCCTGCGGGCAAGCTCAACCGTCTCGGGGCGTTCCTCGCCAATGGACTTGCGTCCCTCGACCTTCAATCCGGTGCGACGCTTCCGATCCCGAGCACCTTTCAGTTTAGCCACGAGCATCGCCTTCTCAAATTCTGAGATGGCTCCGAGCACCTGTCTGATAAGCCGTGCGGTGGGCGTGTCGTCCAGGAACGACGTAGGGCTATCGGCGGCGATCAAGTCGAAGCCTCTGGCCTTCAGCATCGCGAAGCCAACCTCCTGCACCATCAGGTCACGCGCGAAGCGATTGGCCGTCTCGACGATTATGGTCTTGGTGCCGTTAGCTTCTAAGGCCTCAAGCATACCAGCGAAGCCGGGGCGAGTGTCGATAGGGTCAGAACCCTTCACAGCCTCATCATGGTAGGTCCCGACCAACTCGATACCGCTGCGTCTTGCGAAGGCTTCGATGGCTTGGAGCTGCCTACGGCCGCTGTCCTTGTCCTCGCCAATGTTCGCCGCTGATGAGGTCCTCAGATAGGCAAATGCCTTGACAGATTTGGACGATTTTACCATGACTTGCGTGCCTCTTTCGTATCTTATTCCTGAGAAATAGATACAATCGGCTTGGCTGTCAATCTGCCGACGCCCGCGTTCCGATGACTATGTTCCGGGCCTCTTTTCTTTGCGCAGTGGTCTTATACTCTCATGTCCCACAACCTGTGGCCGAGGGGGCAGCAGTGGCCTCGAAGAAGCCGAAACCAATTGTGCTAGAGCAAATCGCGCAAGCGGGATGCGGTGAACTGCTTGAGGTCGCTCTGTTTGTGCCTCAAGGCGCCAATGAGCAAGACTTTCTGCTTGGTGCTGATGTTCGCTTTGGCACTATGACAGTCTCTTCGGAAGACTGGTCGAAATCGGTGGAGATTGGTTTGGCGCGAGCGACGTTGGGTTTGGAACTCAACGGCTGTGAAGTTGATCCTGCAGCGCATCGGTTCGGCGATAGAAAACCCAGTTCTGCAAAGACCCATGTTCAGCATACGCAAGCGTCTGTTGCGAGTAGCCACACCAGCGGCAAGGGCTCTCTGGGAGTGGGTGTTAAGGGAACGGCGTCTGCGCGGGGCGAAGGTAGTCTAGCTTTTAGCGTCGGAGCTGCGAAGGATAGCCGAGCTGCGACAACTGAAACTCAAACCGCGGATTTGCGTGAGGAGCCGGTCGTAGCGATGTCAGGAAATCGCTGGCGGTTCTCTGCGGTGGTGGATGACTATATGCAATCGCGTTACGCCGGCGATGAGGCACTCTGCAAATTGCGCGTTACATCACGAAGCGTAAAGGTGGAAGGACGCCTCACGTTTTTGCCGAAGGATATTGTCTTGATAGATGTCGAAGCTCCTGCTTCGTTCATTGACCGCTTCAAAAAGTCTCCGAACCAAACTGCTATTGCGAAAGTGTTGTTGGCCAAGCATCTCCGAGAAATCAACCAAGCAACCGAGAAAGCCGGCGTGTCATCAATCGTAGGCTGGACTTCAGTGCTCGCAGGCGATGTGAAGAGCGATGACTGACTCATTGAGGGCGCTATTTGCACTGTTGGAGACTGAAGAAGAGGATTTTGGCAGGCTCGCAGAGCGTTTCGGCATCGATCCGGCTATAGATCTGCAAAATTGTGATCTGACGGGCGTCGATTTTGGTGCCTTGAAGGCTGATACGCTCAATTTGACTGGAGCCGAACTAAGTGGAGCTAACCTCACGAAAGTGAGGTGCCGAAGCATCATTGGCGTGGACGGCTCCGCGACCGGAAGTCCTGTTGGCCCACTTGTAGAAGTGCTCACTGCAATCTCGCGTTACCAAAACGCCGATTGGGCCATCAATCAAATCTTTCAGTCGGTCACTGAAAATCACGCCTCGCCAGTATTGGCATTTTACCACACGGCCGCGGAGCAGGATCTGCTAACTAAGCGTGTGTGTGCCCATTTCGGCGATGGTTCGCATGTACAAGAAGGCTTCAATGCTCACGCCTCTGGGACGAAGCTGCTTTGGTTTTACTCGAAAGCAGAGCGCTCTCAATTCAAGCTGAACCCCGCCTCGCTAGATAAGTCGTTCTTCGAAACCCTGCGTTCGAGTAACAAGTCCGCAGATATCGGGATCTATCCATACAGGGCCAATCAGTCTGCCATAGAGCGCATCCGCGACGGGGTTCATCCAGGCACCTATGATCAGATGCGGAGCGAATTCGTTCGGGGTCTCCGGAGAGAGCTAGAGATGCGTGTCTTGAATGGGAGCAGGGCCAAGGACAGGAGCATGCTCATTTTTTCTGGTTTCCCACCCATCTCGAAGCGATTTTACGAGCAGCTCCGTGAAAACATCTCTGGCCGACTGTACCTCATTTTTCTTTGCTCATCCAATTGGCAACCGGAGTATCTGCGCGGCAAAGGGCTTCATTGGCGGCGCGTTGCGATCCCCCGTTATTCTATCGGCGAGCCTTTGACTGCCGAGGAAGACATTGGGCGGTTAGTTCGGCGCATAGGTGTGGCGTCTGGTGGCCGCATTCACATCGATGAAACTATGACGCAATGGATGGCAGAGTGGGTTGGGAAGCCGCTAGTCGAGTTCAAACGGGAGCTTACCCGAGAGCTGAGCAAGGCGGTGGCTAGAGGTGGGTAAGGAGGAAGTTCTGCTCACAAGGTCGTAGTGATTTGGTTGCATTGCAGCTTGCTTTCTCTTGTGCCGTGTTGAAGAAAGGTTCTAGGACGGGCTGAGGGTGCTGCAAATTGATCCAGCTTTCTTATTTCGAAGTCGATGGCCTTTTTGGCCTCTTCAATCACCGCATTACGTTCAGAACCAAAGAGCGCATAACAATCATTCATGCGCCGAACGGGTTCGGTAAAACGGCCGTTCTAAAGATGATCGCGGGTTTTTTTGGAGGCTCGCTTCTCGTATTTCGACAGTACGAATTTTCTGTAGCTCGTTTCATCTTCAGCGATGGAAGATCCGTCCGGATTGAGCAAACTACAGTTGAGACGAACGACAGGCGCCGCCCCTATGAACGACGCTATGACCTTTATTTTGATTTAGACGGCGGAGAGCTTGAAAGATGGTCGCCGTGGGATCAGAAAAACTTGGAGGATCTTCCAGAGCGGCTGAGATACGACATCGCCGTTTCCGATGGTCGCCTGCTTCGTGATCCTAGAACGGGACAGGTTCTTGACCCAGCAGAGGCTTGGGAACGCTTCGCCCATTTTTATCCGCGTGCGCACAGGGCATCTCTGCCTAAGAGGATCGAAGAAACGCGTCAACTATTTGACTGCCGCCTGATAGACACACAGCGTTTGATGGTGCGTTCAGATCGCACGAGTAGTCGTCCGGATGCAAAAATCGACTTCATACCTGCTGTTCTCACCTTCTCTCAGGATGTGTCGCAAGCGATCAAAAACGCAATCCAACAATCGGCAGCCATAACCCAATCCTTGGATCAAACTTTCCCCAATCGCCTATTGGCTCGCGGTAAGGGTACGTTCAAGCCGTTGCCGGAAGGCCCGCTCCGCGCGAGGTTGGCAGATTTGCTAAAGCTCCGTGCCCGCTTGCGGAAAGCAGGTCTGCTGGACAAAGGTGAAGAAGACACGGTGTTGTCCCCTGTTGCGTTCGACCACAACACCCGTCGCATCTTGACGCTTTACTTGTTTGACTCCGTTCAAAAGCTGGAAGTCTTCAACGAGCTATTGGCGAAAATCGAAACCTTTTTGGGCATTATCAATAGGCGCTTTCAATTCAAGCAGCTCGCTTTGGACAAGGACAAGGGCTTCGTGCTGATCGACTTCAGAGGAGAGTCGCTGGAGCCAAATGATCTGTCCTCTGGAGAACAGCACGAGCTGGTGTTGATCTACGAGCTGCTTTTCAAGACTAAGCCAAACTCTCTGCTGTTGATCGATGAGCCGGAGATATCCCTTCACATCGCTTGGCAGAAACATGTGCTGCCTGACCTGAAGCAGATCATCTCGCTTGCTCCGATGGACGTAATTTTGGCGACGCATTCGCCGCAACTAGCAAGCGGTAGCTTGGGTTTGATCGAAACTCTCAAAGCACCGGCCTCGAAATAGCATGTTCGAAGATATTACGCCTGAAGCACTGGCTGCCGAAGTGTTGTTCCTGCGAACACAGACCCCAGAGTCGTCAATTGTCTTGCTAGAAGGCGACTCTGATGTCCGGCTCTTTGAAGGTTTGCTGGAGGTCGACATAAGCAACCTGGTGAACTGTTTTGGGAAGGAAAATGTTCTGCTGACCATCGATTTGGTCGATCAAAGCGGTCTTCGAGGTGTACTCGCAATCGTTGATGCTGATTTTGCGGCTATACTTGAAACGACTTTTACGTCCCCGAATATTGTTCAGAGTGATTTCCACGATTTCGAAGTTGTTCTGTTCAATTCCTCCGCCTTGGATCGACTCCTGATTGAAGACGGCTCGAAAGATAAAATTAAGAAGCTTCAGCAGACGACAACCGTTCGTGCCTTTCTTATCCACGCCTGCTCGCAACTTGGTTGCTTGAGGCTGTACTCGCAGAAGACGAACGCTAATCTCAAATTCAAGGGCTTGAAGTATAGGTTCCTCGGGAGGAAGCTCGAGATTGATTTGGACGAAATTGTCAAAGAAGTATTTGATCACTCGAACAAGCACACGGGGCTCGATGAGGCGAAAGCGTTCATAACGAACTTCACTTTTGCAGAGGTGGACCTAAATCACCTTGTTTGCGGTCACGATCTCATCGCTGCGCTAGGGGTTGCACTTCAATCCGTGATCGGTTCGAGAAACGCCGTTCACTGTTCGGTGCCAGAGCTTGAGTCGAAGTTGCGCCTAGGTTTCTCACGCGAGGATTTCTCGAAGACAAAAGTTTACGCGGAGATTAGGGCTTGGGAGCAACGTAACGATCCATTTCGTATTTTGCATTGAGCTGGGGCTCACAAATCGCGAAAGACGTGCCGTCCCCCTCGTTTCGTTCTCAGAGACTGGATTTTGGCCGCCGCGGCTGCTGCTTATGTGAAGGCTCGTGAGGCAAAAACCTGCGTCGGTCGGAGCCATTTCAGGTTCAATGCGTGCGAAAGACGTAAGGTTGACGCTTCGGGATTGAGAATGCCGGTTGCATAGTTTTGTCATCCCAAACGCTGCCCACGTTGGCTTGATTGGGAACGAAATCAACGTCGGCGCTGTCGGGGTATCGTTGGCATCGTCTTGCGCAAATACAAAAGGCTGCTACAAAGCCGGCGCGAGAGAGCGCAAATTCGTCAAGTTTTTCAAAGCCGAAGCTGGCTATTGGCGGTACCCACCCAACTGTACCAATGATTTCAAACTCTTAGCATCGTACCTGATTTGTCCGACCCTCTTGGGTAGCGATTTAGATAGCCGCTACGACAAGAGCGCTCATCCACAGAACAAACCGAAATTGGCTTGCTGCTTTAAGTTGCTTCCCGCTATTTCTCGCGGGGGGAAAACCAATGACCTTCGAGTCGGATAGGGAAGCCGTCCGTCAGCTTATGTTGACGAACAAACTGGAGCCGTTCGTCCGGCACATCAGGTTCCCCTATTTCCGCAATTTGGAACAGAATACTCGGATCGATTTCCTGTTTCCCTTTACTGCCATCGTTGGCATGAACGGGACGAACAAAAGTTCGGTTTTGCGAGCCATCCAGAGCACGCCAGGGCAAAGCAGTCTTGGGCTCTATTGGTTTTCAACGAGCACCGACGAGATTAGCGACCGAGGGAACGACAAGCCGTGCTTCGTCTACGGTTATCTTCATCCCGGCGTTCAAAAAATTGTCGAGGTTCTAAAGACACGCGTGAACATTCAGAACAATCCGGATTATTGGGAGCCATCGCGTCCGATCAGGCGCTACGATATGGAGCCTTTCGATCCCGCTGCGGCGCCGGGTAACAAAGGAAAAACTCGATGGGATACGATAGATAAACCGGTCGTCTACATCGACTTTCGGCAAACCTTGAGTGCCTATGATCGAAGTTTTTACTACGGTGCAGGCTCCAACTTTCAAGACCGCAAAGAATTTATAAGGCGCCGATCCCCGCTTCTGAAGAGGGCGATCTCCTACAACCTCACGACGTACAGCTGGCACGGCTCGGAGAGAATTCAGGAGAATAGGAGCCTCAGTCCCGCCGAAGTTGCTGCTGTCTCCAAAATACTAGGTCGGACCTATACGGAGATTAGGTGGTTACGTCACACGTTCTTTAACGTGGCCGGAGCGACATGTGTGCTCAAGACCTCTGCTCTGAATTACACGGAGGCTTTTGCAGGCAGTGGCGAGTTCGCTGTTGTACGGCTCGTCATTGACATCCTAGGTGCGAAGCCGACCTCTTTGATCCTATTGGATGAACCGGAGGTCTCATTGCACCCAGGTGCGCAGGAAAGGCTGGTCGAATTTGTTTTCGAGCAGATCAAGAAACACAAGCATCAGGTCGTCGTCTCGACCCACTCCCCGGCCATCATCCGGCATCTGCCACCAGAAGCCATCAAAGTAATCTTAGTCGATCACAAGACAGGAAAGAACATCATCCCTAGTCAGAAAGCTGCCGCTAATGAGGCGTTCTTCCATATTGGGGAGCCGATAGCTGGCCGCATACAGATTGTTGTCGAAGACATCTTGGCGGAGCATCTTGTCCATCGAGCGCTTTCCTTCGATGAAGCCTTTGCTAGCCAATTCCAGACTAGATTTTTTCCAGGTGGTGCGGAAACGATATGGGGACATTACGTGCCGGTGTTTTCGGCCGAAGGACGAAAGGACGTTGTTGTGTTGCTCGATGGCGACAAATCGCCAGTAAAGCCGCTCCCGCCCGCCAACACCGTTTCGGCCCACGATTTCCCTCAGTTGCACAAGCAGCTGCGCGAGGTTGCTGGCACGACTATCAAGATAAACGTTGATGGGGGCGACAGCGGTGGAAATCAAACCCAGATCGAAAATGCGGTCCGCACAATTGTCGACTGGAGTCGCAATTGTGTTCAGTATCTGCCCGTCAGTTCGCCAGAGGAGTTCATCTGGACAAACATGCAAAAAACCGGAATTGAACCTCAGGTGATAAACAATGACTTCAAGAAGGCATTTGATGACTTGACACGTCAAGATTTGGCTCTGGCGCATTTTCAGCCGCTTGACGGGAACGACATCTTGTCTACGCAAAGGAGACGATTGGCTACGATCCCGACGAGTCACCCGGTATTCGAAGCGATTAGAGAATTGGCCAGAAAAGCTGTTGAGAGATCCTCGTGATTGACGTGGTCGACTTTTTCTCTGGATGTGGAGGAACCAGCACCGGCTTGGAGCAGGCCGGCCTTCAGATCGTGCTTGGGCTCGACAATGATCCGAGCGCATCGGCTACTTTTCGGGCCAACTTTCCGAACGCCAGATTTATTGAACGAGACATCCGCCAGATCTCTGTTGAAGCACTCGCTCCGCTTTTCGTTGGTCGAACTCGCCCAATCCTTTTTAGCGGATGTGCTCCATGTCAGCCATTTTCTAAGCAAAATCGTCATATGACGTCCGACGATCCGCGACGGACGCTCTTGGCAGAGTTTGAGCGCTTTGTCGATCGCTGGTTGCCGGACTTTATACTCGTGGAAAACGTGCCAGGCATGCAGCGCGTGAGCGAGGGGGAGGATGGACCTCTCTACTCGTTCGTTCAGTTTCTCAAACAACACAACTACAGCACATCCATGGGAGTGCTGCCGGCTCTGTGGTTTGGAGTACCCCAGAAGAGAGATCGCCTAATTCTTATAGCAAGCAAGCACAGCGCAATTGCGTTACCAAAAGCAACCCACGGGCCAGGTCGTCGGCCTTATGCTACTGTTCGCGATTGGATCGGCGATCTTCCGCGAGTGAATGCGGGAGCGGTGCATCCTCGCGATCCTGATCACTGGGCCGCCACGCTCTCCGACACCAATATGCGGAGGATTGTCGCTACACCTGAAGGCGGAGGGAGAGAAAGCTGGCCTGACGAGCTTTGGCTCGACTGCCATCGGGGGCACGACGGGCACTCTGATGTCTACGGACGTCTAGCATGGGACCGTCCAGCGTCCGGGCTTACGACGCGATGTATAAGCTATTCAAACGGTCGGTTTGGTCATCCAGAACAACACCGAGCCATCACGATCCGCGAAGCTGCCTGCCTGCAGACGTTTCCTCGCAAGTACAGGTTTGTCGGTACGGCCTCATCTAAGGCCGAGCAAGTAGGGAACGCGGTGCCGCCGCTAATGGCCAGGCAGATTGGCAAATGCTTCTTGCTGCATGCAAAAAAATACAGCTTGCTCTCGCCAAAGTCTGTGGAGCGTCGTTTGAAAGCTTGAGAACGGTGATTTGCGCTCGACCCAGAGGTTGGGGAGTTTCATGGCGGCGAGGCTCGAAGGGGTAGATCCCAAGCGAAGCCTTCTTATGTCTCGGGTCAAAGGGAAGGACACAAAGCCTGAGCTGATTGTCTGGCGCGCTCCTCACAAATTGTGATTACGGTGACAGTCCACAAAATTCTGTCGTGCCGTTCACCGTTATTCGTTATTCGCCATGCACCCGACACTGGGAGATCTCATCGCTCGCTCATGACCGACATCTCGCCCGTATCCAAACCGATCCGCACCGAGGTGCCGGCCGGTCGCATGTCTCCAGCGACGGCGAATGGTTCGGCGAGCTGTGAGACGACGGTGTCGCCCCGCACCTCGAAGCTCCCGCTGTTCAAGGGCGCACCGCGAAGGACGATGGTCTGGCCGTGTCCCGAGCGGATGCGAACCAGCCGGCCGTCATCCGCAACCTCCAGCGTAACTCCGACCGGGGCCATCGTGTCCAGCAACGGGATGTAGGCTTCGCCCGCCGAGAGAAGAAAGGTCCAGGGCTCCATGTCGTTGCCGCGCCGGATCGTGGTGTGGGCCGGCAGCTTCAGCCCGAGCAGCTCGTGCGGCGCACCGAGCGTGAAGCGGTGGAGTGTCCCGGCCTTATCGAACAGCACGCCGCCGAAGCGGTCATTCGCGTAGGGTCCACCCTTGCATGGCAATCCGTCGATGATTTGATAGCCGTGGAGATCGCCTCCCCAATGCGTGACGTCATTGCCTTGTCTCTTCCACGGCTTGAGAGTTCCTGTCAGCCGCATGCCGAGAATCTCGGTCACCTGCGGCAGCTCGATCAAGACGACGATGGAATGCGCCTTGTCGGCGAACTGGATTTTGCTGCCGGCCGGCAAAGGCAAATCAGCGACGGTCTCGGCGGTCTCGAGAGTGCGCCAGTATCTGGTTGCGTCGTAGCTTTGGTAGAGATAGAGGGCGCCGGCCGCGGGAAATGGCAATGTCAGAAAGGCGGCGCAAGCGATCAATACAAAGCGCAGTCCGTCGATCCAGGGCGAGCCATACCAGGCCGAAAATGCCAACGCGAGCGCCAGCGGTATGGTCACGAACCAATTGTTGACGACGGCATATCCGAACAGAAGCGGCCATGGCAGGCGCAAGATCCGTCTCCGTCCGTTCAATCATCGACCGAGCGCAAGATAGCGGGCGTTGTGCCATCAGCAACGCGCGTATGCAGCCAATTTGTCGACGACAGGTCAGTCCCGGTTCAAGCGTGATTGCCGGATCGAGAACCCTTAACTCCCGATCCTCCCGAGCACGTGCAAACGCCGGCTAAGTCCGATTTACGCACCTTCGCCATGATCGCCAACAATCCGCACCAACTCCACTTCGAGCCTCAAGCCGGGCGATTGCTTCGCAAATCCCGTGCACAACGTCGACGAGCCATCCACCGACCGTCCCGCCACCACGATGTCGATCTCATCCAATCCGAAGACACCGGGCGGCCCCGGCGATACGCGTCGGGCGGAAAGGCTGGCTTTGAAGTGCTCGCCCTGTTGCGTCCAGTGTCCCGCATAGGCAAATGTGGAATCGCCGCCGACGAGTGTCCCGTCAGGGCCGAACTCGACCACACCAGCGCCTTCGCCGACCGGCGTCTTGAACCAAACGGAATATCTACCCGGGGTGATCACGCGAGCCACCACAGATGCGGTCTTCCGGCCGAAATGAGCCAGACCAAAATGGCTATCGCGTGGCGTGCGCAGATCCTGCTGCGCCTGCAGGGACTACGGTGACAGCACACAAAACGCGCGACGCGGCGAGTGCCCTATCTGCAACGCTTCTCAATGCCGGTTTCGTGCGCGGCACCGTAGCTCCTCGCCACGCAATGCGATATCGGTAGCGAGCCAAGGACGTTCATGGCAAGCTAGAGCATGATCCGGAAAAGTGTGAAGCGGTTTTCCGAAAAGATCATGCTCAAACAAAGAGCTAAAGCGCGATGACGATTCAACTCAATCTCATCGCGCTTTAGGCAGGAAAGATCGTGAGTTTCTTCGAGCGTCTCAAGACAGCAGCCTCCGCTGAGTGGCGGGCCTACACCGAGCATCCCTTCACGAACGGGTTGGCGGACGGCTCGCTCCCCGAAGCGGCGTTCCGTCACTACCTCGTTCAGGACTATCTGTTCCTCATCGAGTTTGCCCGCGCCTACGCGCTCGCGGTCTACAAGTCGCCCAGACTTGCCGACATGCGTGAAGCAGCAGCCGGCCTTTCGGCCATCCTCGATGTCGAGATGGACCTGCATGTGAAGCTCTGCGCCGGTTGGGGTCTGTCCCCGGCCGATCTTGAACAGGCCCCTCCGGCGGCCGAGATGCTGGCCTATACACGCTACGTGCTAGATGCAGGAATGCGCGGCGATCTGCTGGCGCTCAAGGTGGCGCTCGCGCCTTGCGTGATCGGCTACGCGGAGATCGCAACGCGGCTCGCCTCGCTCCCCCTCGCGGACGCTACCACGAACGCCTACCGCGTCTGGATCGCCGAGTACGCCGGCGTGCCGTACCAGGAGGTCGCGGCCAAGGCGCGGGCGCATATGGAGCATCTTGCCGATCGCTACGCCACGCCGGCCCGCGAGGCCGAGCTGATTGCGATCTTCAAGGAAGCCACCCGGCTGGAGGCCGACTTCTGGGAGATGGCCTGGCGCGCGGGCCAGCCTGTTGAAAGCCTGTTGCGCCTGTAAGTCGTTAGCGAACGAGAGTTCGTTGCAGATCCTGGGCAAGGTCGTGCGCGCGGCGTTCCAGGTCTTTGGCCGCAACCAGGAAGTCCGTTCCGGCGACAGCGACAACCGTTGTCGTGCCCGTGCTCTGAACATCGCGGAGTGCCTTCTGGCGCCAGGGCTTCCTGACCACGAGCGCCGTGAAGCCCGCAACGACGAGTGCAAGCAGCGGAAACAGCATTGCGATGATCTGGTTGGTCTGGCTCATTCCAGGCCTCCAAGCGTCCATTGACCGGCAAAATGTAGTTCCTAGCTACCAGAACGCAAATCCCGCCACCGCCATCGGCCGGGCCGGCGGACGCCCGCCCTACCTCACCCCCGCCACCACCATCACCACCACCGGCAACGTCGCCGCCGCCAGCAGCGTGCACAGCGCCACCGCGCCGGACACGGGGTTCACCATCCGCTGATACTGAACCGCGAAGATGTACGCATTGGCGCCCGTCGGCATCGCCGCGAACAGCACGACGACGCCTGTTACGATTGGAGGCAGGTTCAAGAGCTTGGCCAGCGCGAAGGCCACTGCCGGCATCGCCAGCAGCTTGAGTGCGCTGATCGCGGCGACGCTTGTCATCTCACCTTTCACCTCGAACCGAAACAGCGTGATGCCGAGCGCGATCAGGGCGGCCGGCGAGCCCGCCTGCGCGAGCAGCTCGATCGTCTTGTCGACGACGGGGTTGAGGCCCAGACCAGTAAAGCGCCAGATCACGCCGAAGCCGATGCCGAGCATCAGCGGGTTCTTCGCGAGATCCGCCAGGATCGGCCAGATCACCGAGAGCACGGAGCCGGTGCGCTTGCGGCTGACCAGCTCCATCTGCAGGATGCCGCACAGCCAGAGCAGCGGCGTGTTCACCGACAGGATCAGCGACATCGGGCCGGCGGCCTCGTTGCCGAGTGCGGAGAGCACCAGCGGAATCCCCAGCATGACGATGTTGCCGTAGACCGAGCCGATCGCGAACACGACGCCGTCCTCGCGGTCCTCGCGCCGTTCGCGGATCAGCGCGGAGATCGCAAGCGCCGCGATCCAGGTGAGGGCGAGCGCGCCGTAATAGGCGCCCCACATGCGCCACGGGCTGACGTCGGGGAATTCCGAGACGACGATGGTGCGGAACAGCAGCGCGGGGATCGCGATGCTGAAGGCGAATTCGGAGATGCCCTTGTGCGCGCCCTCGGAGACGAAGCGAAACAGCACCGATGCATAGCCGGCCGCGATCAGTGCAAACACCGGCGCGACGATCAACACGGTGGCCATGCGGTCCTCCCCCTCACGGGGATTTCGGCCGACCACCCCACGCGCCTCTCGATGCTGCCATCATGCCGGTGTTTTGCCCGACAAGTCAAAGGAAAATTCGTAAAATCCGCAAATGGCGGGAATTCGCGAGGCGAGGCAGGGGCCTGGCTACTGTGCATGGGGTTGTTTTCGCGATTTTACGGGAGGCCAACCAAATCCACCGCCGTCATCCCCCACCCACCGCCGTCATCCCCCGCGAAGGCGGGGGATCCAGTACGCCGCGGCCCTTCGGCTCCATCACAACCGCCTCGGAGTACTGGATCGCCCGGTCAAGCCGGGCGATGACGGCGGAGAAGCCGGCAAGCCCAGCCCTGTTGCCGAGACCGCACAGGTCCGACCTTTCGCCTGCCCCCTCGTTGCCAACCAACGCCCGTTCACCCACACTCCCATCCTGTTCGACATTTTGGGGGGACCGATGCCGGTATCTCGTGTCACGACGTCCAAGGCCACCAAGTCGATGGCGGCTGCGGCTCTCGGGGTTGCGCTCGCCGTTCTGGTCCAGCCGGGCACCAGCCTTGCCTACACGCCCGAGCAGCAGCAGGCCTGCTCGCCGGATGCGATGCGGCTGTGCGGCGAGTTCGTGCCCAACGTCGATGCCATCACCGCCTGCATGGTCCAGAAGAAGGCGCAGCTGTCGCCGCAATGCGCGGTGTTCTTCCGCCGCGGCCCGGAGCCGGTTGCCGGTCAACCCACCAACATCAAGCCGGTTGTCGCCAAGAAGGCCAAGCCGAAGGCCAAGAAGAAGAAAACCGACGACGGCTAGGCGCCCCTCCGGCGTTCCCTTCGCGAAACCTCGTCATGCCCCGCGCGTCAATGTGACGCGAGCGACACCAGCCTCGCGCCAGCCACCGGACTCGTTTTGTTCGCGCAAGGCTGCGCACCGGCTTGCAGCAATTGCGCTTCGCTCTGCCGAAAAAAGCGCCGCTACGCTTTGCGCGGCGAGGTTGTGGCGCGGCCTTTTCCGCGTGAGTGCTTGAAAAGATACGGGATTGCCGCCGTGAACAGCGATTCATGACTGACATGTCGTCAGTCGCACAAGGCAGTGTGACTCAAAAGCCAACACGTCTTGTTATTTCGTGGCGCCGACGCAACTGCCGATAAATTTTTCTTTCACGAATCAGCGCGGTGATTCATTTTCGCGACCTGGGGTCAATCTGGAGGCCAGAGGTATGAACGTTATTGTTTTTGCATCGCGTAAAGGCGGCTCGGGCAAGAGTACCCTGGCCGCACATCTCGCTGCGCAGATCAAGGCGAGCAAGCAGGTGATGCTGGTGGATGCGGATCCGCAAGGTTCGCTGACGCTGTGGCACAAGCTGCGCGGCACCAACGAGCCGCCGATCAAGGCGGCCGTGAACTCGGTCAGCGGCATCGTCTCCGCGGCCAAGCGCGACGGTTACGAGTGGGTGCTGATCGACACGCCGCCGAATCTCTCGGCCGTGGTCGACGACGCGATCAAGAACGCCACGATGGTCGTCATCCCGGCAAGGCCCGGCGTGTTCGACGTCAACGCGGTGCAGGAAACCATCCAGATGTGCCGCGCAGCGCGCAAGCCGTACGCGGTCGTGCTCAACGGCGCTCCGGCGCGCCGCGACGAGTCCGAAAGCCCGATCGTCACCATCGCCCGCGAGGCGCTGGCCAAGTTCCGCGCTCCGGTCTGGGGCGGTCAGATCACCAATCGTTCGGATTTGTTGATGGCACTCAGCCACGGCGAAGGCGCGCGTGAGTATCAGGCCGAAAGCCGTGCGGCCCAGGAAATTGCGAGACTGTGGGCGGCGATCGAGCGTTCAGTGAAGGCCATTCGCGGCACGGCGTCGGCATCGGGCGCCATGCACAAGCAGGCGGCATAATTTCATCAATCATTTCCCCGGACGACAAACGCGCAGGGTCCTGCGCGTTTTGCGTTTTCAGGGACTGACGAGGAAGTTACGCGACCATCAGCATGTAGAACACGATCACCGGCGACAGCGTCAGGATCACCGACCAGACGCCGACGGCCCAGAGAATGTCTCCGGTGGAAAAGCCCTGCTGCTCGGCGTCGGAATGCGACGCCGCATCATTCTGATTGTTCAAGATAGCCCCCGCGATTTCTTCGCTTATGGGCAGAACGATACGCGGGATGTTTTAAAATTCCGGCTCAGCGCCACGCTCGCATTTTGAGCGCATTTGCCACCACGGATTAACCATCGCCGCGGCCTTGCGTGATCAGGCGAGCCAGACCCTGAACAGCAGCACCGGCATCAGGCCGAGCATGACGGCCCAGAAGCCGAACGACGACACCACCAAGATCCCCTGCAAAAGATCGGCAGGCGCGAACATTTCCGCCGCGGTCGGGCGAACGCGTTGCCTCATGGTCATTCCCTCTTTTTGAAAGACGTCGAGGGGGAACGATAGGCGCCATTGCGTAAACGAGACGTGGATGCGCCATGCGGCGGCTGCGAAGCACGTTGGTGCGTGGTTAACTATGAGCGCGCTGCGTCACTTCCCTTCTCCGACGTCATTCCGGGTTCGCGCTCCGCGCGCCCCGGAATGACCGGAAACGGTTACGCCGCAACCTTGACCCGCCGCGCGATCTCGCGGTCGAGCGCGGCGGCGAGTTCGCTGCTGACTTCCACCATGGGAAGCCGCACCTCGGGGCTGTCGATCAGGCCTGTCCGCCACAGCCAGTACTTTGCCGGCGCCGGGCTCGGCTCGGTGAACAGCAGCCGCGTCAGCTCCGCGACCTCCTGCCAGCGCGCCTCTGCCGCATCGTGGTTGCCTTGCTTGATCTCGCTATAGACCGCCGCGAAGGTCGCGGTCTCCAGATGCGCGGACAGCAGGATGCCGCCGTCGGCGCCGTCGCCGAGCGCCTCGAAGTAGTTCGCGTCCTCGCCGGTGAGGACGCCAAAGCCCTTCGGCCGGTCGCGCAGCAATGCGATCGACTGCTCGCGGCTCGCGCCGCAATCCTTCAGGCCGACGATGTTGGGATGCTCGGCGAGCCGCAGCAGGCTCTGGTTGGTGATGCCGACGGCGCAGCGATAGGGGATGTTGTAGAGCGCGAGCGGCCAGGCGGCGTGATCGGCCAGCGCCTCGAAATGCGCCAGGATGCCGCGCTGCGACGGCCGCACGTAATAGGGGCTCGCGATCAGATAGAAGTCGATCGGCCAGTCCGCGGTCGCGTCGAGCCGCTCCTTCATCCGCGAGGTGTCCGCGCCCGAGAGCCCGAGGCCGATCGGAACATTGCGGAGGCCGGCCGCCATCTCGTCGCGGACGATGGCGACGAGGCGTTCGAGCTCGGCCTCGCGCAGCGTCATGCCTTCGCCCGAGGTCGCCCCCAGGATGAAGCCGTCGATGCTTTGCGTGGCGTAGTGCCGCGTCAGCCGCCGCAGCGAGTTCTCGTCGAGACGACCGTTCCGAAACGGCGTCACCAGCGGCAGCCACAGCCCATGCATGCGAGTTCGCAAATCAGTCATGTTCCTATCTCCTTCTCAGTGATGGACCTGAGACGGAGGCACATGAAAAAACCCCGTCCAGGTGGCGGGGTTTTCGGGATTTGGCAGCGATGACAAAGTCAGCCTAGCGCGCGCAAAAATCCGAGGTCCCCGGATGGGGGCCTTTTTTCGAGATGATGGCGCACGACTTCGTGATCATTGGGAAATGATGCGGTGTATGTCCAAAACTGTCAATACACGCGGAGGGCGAAGGCCTGATTGGGCAGAAAAAAAGCCGGACCCGAAGGCCCGGCTTAGGTATTGGCCACGTGAGGCCGACACAATCACCTTCCAAGAGGGATTACTGAACTCCCGCGCCACTGGAGGAGGGGGACAAATGCGCAACGCGAAGGCTCAGCGTTCAAGTAGTATGAGCTTGACGAGCGCCATGCAGCAACAGCCGAGGCCGCATGTCAGTCATGCGGAAATCAGGACGGCCAGCGCTGCGCCTTGCTCACCACGAAGTCGCGGAACACCTGCACGCGTGCGACCGTCTTCAGCTCTTCCGGATAGACGAAGTAGGTATCGAGCTGGATCGAATCCGATTCGCCGAACAGTTGTACGAGGCGGCTCTGTTCTTCGATCAAATAATCCGGCAGCGCGGCGATGCCGAGACCCTGCTGGCAGGCGCGCACCAGACCGAGGATGTTGTTGACCTTGAAATAGGCCTCGCGCGGACCCGAGCCGTTGCGCGCAGCTTCGACCAGCCAATTGCGGTTCTGCAAATGCGGCGCGAAGTTGCCGTCGGAGAGCGTGATGATGCGGTGGGAGTCGAGCTCCTCCAGCGTGCGCGGCGTGCCGAAGCGCTTGATGTAATCAGGCGAGCAATAGGCGTGGAAGCCCATCGCGAAAAGCTTGCGCTGGATGAGATCCGGCTGCGTCGGCTTGCGGGTCCGGATCGCAACGTCGGCCTCGCGCATGGAGAGATCCAGCTCCTCGTCGGTGACGATCAGCGAAATCCGGATTTCCGGGTAGAGTGCGGTGAATTCGCCGAGCCGCGGGATCAGCCAGTTGATGCCGACGCCGGGCGTGGTGGTGATCTTGAGATCGCCGCTCGGCCGCTCGCGGCTGTCGGTCAGTTTGGCACGCGCCGCCTGCAGCTGCATGAACACGTCATGCGCGGTGCGGAACAACAGGTCGCCCTGCTCCGTGAGGATCAGGCCGCGGGCATGGCGGTGGAACAGCGAGACCGAGAGCTCCTGCTCCAGTGCCGAGACCTGGCGTGACACCGCCGATTGCGACAGGCCGAGCTGCTCTCCCGCATGCGTGAAGCTGCCCGCTTCTGCCGCAGCGTGAAATACCTTCAGCTTGTCCCAGTCCATATCCGTAAATCCGTCGCGTGTTCGGGGCATGATCGTTATTCCGCTGCCGCGCGCTCGCTGGCGCGCAGGGCCAAGAAACGTTCGGCCTCGAGCGCTGCCATGCAGCCGAGGCCTGCGGCCGTCACGGCCTGGCGATAGGTTTCGTCAGCGACGTCGCCGGCGGCGAACAGGCCGGGCACGGAAGTCGCCGTCGAGTTCGGGGCCACCTCGACATAGCCCGACGGTTTCAGCTTGACGGCGTCTTTCACCAGCTCGGTCGCCGGGGCGTGGCCGATGGCGATGAACACGCCGTCGGTCTTCACATCCGACAGCGCGCCGGTCTTGACGTTCTTGAGGCGCACATGGGTGACCTTGTTCGGGTTCTCGGTGCCGCAGATCTCGTCGACCGCGGAGTCCCAGATCACCCTGATCTTCGGATGCTTGAACAGGCGCTCCTGCAGGATGCGCTCGGCGCGGAAGTGGTCGCGACGATGCACGATCGTGACCTGCGAGGCGTGGTTGGTCAGGTACAGCGCTTCCTCGACCGCGGTATTGCCGCCGCCGACCACCACGACCTCCTTGTTGCGGTAGAAGAAGCCGTCGCAGGTGGCGCAGGCCGAGACGCCGCCGCCCTGGAACTTTGCTTCAGAAGGCAGCCCGAGCCAGCGCGCCTGTGCGCCGGTGGCGAGGATCACGGTGTCGGCGAGATAGACATCGCCGGAGTCGCAGGTAAGCCGGAACGGCCGCTGCGAGGTGTCGAGCTTGACCACCAGGTCCGTGACGATCCTGGTGCCGACATGCACCGCCTGCTTCTCCATCTGCTCCATCAGCCAGGGGCCCTGGATCACGTCGGCGAAGCCCGGGTAGTTCTCGACGTCGGTGGTGATGGTGAGCTGGCCGCCGGCCTGCATGCCCTGGATCAGGATCGGCTCGAGCATCGCGCGCGCAGCGTAGATCGCGGCGGTGTAGCCGGCGGGGCCGGAGCCAATGATGACGACCTTTGCATGAACGGGAGCGGACATATTTACGGACGCCTTTCACGGGGGATTTGCAGCGCGGGCGCGGAACGTGCCGGGAGGCCTCGCGGAGGCGCTGAAATATCAGTGCTAATCTAAGCGTTCTGGTGAGCTATGCAAGAATTGCATTCCCTGCCGGCGGATTTTTCCAACAAGGAACAAAAGTCGATTGCGCTGCACGCGCAATAAAATTGCGCATTTGGCGCAGACTGGTTATGAGGATTGCGACAGACCCACCCAATACCGCCGATAAGGCCAGGAGTTCCAATCACGTGTCGCGGAACCTAGACGAGATCGACCTCAAGATTCTGTCCGAGATCCAGGCCGACGGTCGAATCACCAATGTCGAGCTCGCCAAACGAGTCGGAATCTCACCCCCGCCCTGCCTGCGCCGGGTCCGGGCGCTGGAAGAAGAGGGCTATATCCATGGCTACCGCGGCCTGCTGGATGCGCGAAAGCTCGGCTTCGACGTCACGGTGTTCGCCGCCGTGCATCTCTCCAGCCAGGCGGAAGCGGATTTGCGCGCTTTCGAGGAGTTCGTCCGCGCCGAGCCGCTGGTGCGGGAATGCTGGATGCTGTCCGGCGAGGTCGATTTCATCCTGAAATGCGTCGCCCCCGACATGGCGACCTTCCAGGACTTTGTGACGCACCTGACCGCGGCGCCCCATGTGCGCAACGTGCGGACGTCATTGGTGCTGCACAATTCGAAGTACGAGGCGGCGGTGCCGCTCGACGTCAAGGGGCGGCGGTAGAAACGAACGGTCACCGCCGCAGCGCGTCCACGCTGATCGGGCCGCTTCCGGCGGCCGCCAGGAACAGGCACGCAAAGCACAGCACGATCGCCAGCGCGCCGTCGTTGACGACGGGAAAGAAGCTGTGCGGCATGTGCTCGATGAAATAGGCGAAGGCCATCTCACCGGACAGGATGAAGGCGGCGAAGCGGGTGAAGAGGCCGATCATCAAGAGACCGCCGAGCACGAACTCGAACATGCCGGCGACGCCCCAGAGCGACAACGGCGTGACGTCGGCAAACATCTCCACCGGCGGAAACTTGAACAGCTTGGCTACGCCGTAGTGGAAGAACATTAGCCCGATGACGAAGCGGAAGAGGCTGAGCAGATAAGGCTGGCTTTGCGCGGCGATGCGATCGGTGTCCATTGTGTCCTCCCGTGCTCGAACGGCAGCGCCGAGCATGACGGATGACAGTGCGCTTCACAATCGTACGCCGGGCAGATTGCGAAACAGAAAAGCCGCGCAAGGCGCGGCTTTTCAGGCAATCTTGCGCGGATTGGACTACCGCCACTCCACCTTGGTGATCTCGTAGGCCTTGGCCCCGCCGGGGGCGTTGACCTCGACGGTCGAGCCTTTCTTCTTGCCGATCAGCGCGCGCGCCAGCGGCGAGGTGATGGAGATGCGGCCCTTCTTGGCGTCGGCCTCGACCTCGCCGACGATCTGCCACACCGTCTTCTTTTCGGTGTCCTCGTCGACCAGCGTCACGGTGGCGCCGAACTTGATGGTGTCGCCGGAGAGCTTGGAGATGTCGATGATGTCGGCCCGCGCGAGCTTGTCCTCGAGCTCGGCGATGCGGCCTTCATTGTGGGACTGCTCTTCCTTCGCGGCATGGTATTCCGCGTTTTCGGAGAGGTCGCCGTGAGAGCGCGCCTCCGCGATATGTTCGATGATGCGCGGACGGTCCTCGGACTGGCGCTTCTTCAATTCTTCCCCGAGCGCGGCAAAGCCGCTCGCAGTCATCGGAACCTTTTCCATCTCTTCTCTCGTCTTCCGGTCGCGCGCCCGCCAAAACGGAGGGCGCGGCAAACCTGATTCGTCAGTGCTTTCCGGACCCGACCACACGGCCACCGGAACGTTAAGTGGGCTGGCGCCGGAACAAAACAACCACATGGCCGGACAGTTCCTCCGGCCATTGTGGCTTGATTGCCAATCACTTAGCGCAAGGCTTCACCCTCAGGGCCCGGCCTTTCGCAAGCGATCAGGTTTCCGAAAAGTAGCTCTGCAGGGTCCGAACCTCAAGGTCCCCGCCCAGATAGGCGCGGATGCCCTGCGCGGCCGCCACGGCCCCGGAAAGAGTGGTGTAATACGGCACTTTATGCAAGAGGGCCGCGCGCCGCAGCGAACGGCTGTCGGCGAGCGCCTGCGGGCCTTCGGTGGTGTTGAGGACGAGCTGGACGTCGCCATTGGTGATGGCGTCGACGATGTGCGGCCGTCCCTCCAGCACCTTGTTGACCTTCTCCGCGGGGATGCCCTGATCAGTCAGGAAGCGCGCCGTACCTGATGTCGCCAACACCTTGAAGCCGAGCGAATGCAGCTGGCGCACGGCTTCGGCGATACGAACCTTGTCGCTTTCGCGCACCGAGACGAAAACCGTGCCCTTGCGCGGCACCCGCGTGCCGCCGCCAAGCTGGCTCTTGGCAAACGCCACCGCGAAGGAGCGGTCGATGCCCATGACCTCGCCGGTCGAGCGCATCTCCGGACCCAGCACCGTGTCGACGCCGGGGAAGCGGGCGAACGGAAACACCGATTCCTTCACACCGACATGCTTGAAGTCCGCCTTCTTCAGCTTGAAGTCGGCGAGCTTCTCGCCCGCCATGATGCGCGCGGCGATCTTGGCGACCGGCATGCCGATCACCTTGGCGACGAACGGCACCGTGCGCGAGGCGCGCGGATTGACCTCGAGCACGTAGATATCGCCGTCCTTGATGGCATATTGCACGTTCATCAGGCCGACGACGTCGAGGCCGAGCGCGAGCTCGCGGGTCTGCCGCTCCAGCTCCGCGATCATCTCAGGCTCGAGCGAATGTGGCGGCAGCGAGCAGGCGCTATCACCGGAGTGAATGCCGGCTTCCTCGATGTGCTCCATGATGCCGACGATGAAGGTGTCCTTGCCGTCGCTGAGGCAGTCGACGTCGATCTCGGTGGCATCGGACAGATAGCGGTCGAACAGCAGCGGGTTCTTGCCGAGCACGGTGTTGATCTGCCCGGTCTTGTCGTTCGGGTAGCGCGCCTTGACGTCGGCCGGCACCAGTTCCGGCAGCGTGCCGAGCAGATAGTCGTTCAGCTGGTTCTCCTCGCGGATGATCTGCATCGCGCGGCCGCCGAGCACGTAGGACGGGCGCACCACCAGCGGCAGGCCGAGATCTGCGGAGACGAGACGGGCCTGCTCGACCGAATAGGCGATGCCGTTCTTCGGCTGCTTCAGGCGGAGCTTGTCGAGCACGCGCTTGAAGCGGTCGCGGTCTTCGGCAAGATCAATGGCGTCGGGCGAGGTGCCGAGGATCGGCACCTCGGCGGCTTCCAGCGCGCGCGCAAGCTTCAGCGGGGTCTGCCCACCAAACTGCACGATCACGCCGTGCAGCGTGCCGTTGCTGCGCTCCTTGGCGATGATCTCCAGCACGTCCTCGGCGGTGAGCGGCTCGAAATAGAGCCGGTCGGCGGTGTCATAGTCGGTCGACACCGTTTCCGGGTTGCAGTTGACCATGATGGATTCGTAGCCGGCGTCATGCAGCGCGAAGCAGGCATGGCAGCAGCAATAGTCGAACTCGATGCCCTGGCCGATGCGGTTCGGGCCGCCGCCGAGGATGATGACCTTCTTCTTGTCCGACGGCGTGCTCTCGTCGGCGGTGCTGCCCGCGAACGGCGACTCGTAGGTCGAGTACATGTAGGCCGTGGGGGAGGCGAATTCGGCCGCGCAGGTGTCGATGCGCTTGTAGACCGGACGGACGCCGAGCGCGTGGCGCTTGGCGGTGATTTCGGCCTCGGTCGTCTGGGCGAGCACCGCGAGGCGGGCGTCCGAGAAGCCCATGGTCTTGAGCGTGCGCATGCCGAAGGCGTTGCCGGGCAGGCCGTGCTTTCTGACCTTCTCCTCCATGTCGACGATGCCGCGCATCTCGCCGAGGAACCACGGATCGATCTTGCAGGAGTTGAAGATGTCCTCGTTCGACCAGCCGAGCCGCATGGCCTGCGCGACCTGCAGCAGGCGGTTCGGCGTCGGCGTGCCGAGGGCTGCGCGGATCGCGTTCTTGTCGTCGTCCTGGCCGAGGCCTTCGATCTCGATCTCGTCGAGGCCGGTGAGCCCGGTCTCGAGCCCGCGCAGCGCCTTATGCAGGCTCTCCTGGAAGGTGCGGCCGATCGCCATGACCTCGCCGACCGATTTCATCGAGGTCGTCAGCGTGGAGGAGGCGCCGGGGAATTTCTCGAAGGCGAAACGCGGGATCTTGGTGACCACGTAGTCGATGGTCGGCTCGAACGAAGCCGGCGTCGCGCCGCCGGTAATGTCGTTGGCGATCTCGTCGAGCGTGTAGCCAACGGCGAGCTTGGCTGCGACCTTGGCGATCGGGAATCCGGTGGCCTTCGAGGCCAGCGCCGAGGAGCGCGACACGCGCGGATTCATCTCGATCACGACCATGCGGCCGTCTTCGGGATTGACGCCGAACTGGACGTTGGAGCCACCGGTCTCGACGCCGATCTCGCGCAGCACCGCCAGCGAGGCGTCGCGCATGATCTGGTATTCCTTGTCCGTCAGCGTCAGCGCCGGCGCGACGGTGATGGAGTCGCCGGTGTGGACGCCCATCGGATCGAAATTCTCGATCGAGCAGACGATGATGCAATTGTCCTTCTTGTCGCGCACCACCTCCATCTCGAACTCTTTCCAGCCGAGCACGGATTCCTCGATCAGGACTTCGTTGGTGGGAGACGCGTCAAGACCGCGCTCGATGATGTCGAGGAATTCTTCCTTGTTGTAGGCGATGCCGCCGCCGGTGCCGCCCATGGTGAAGGAGGGGCGGATGATCGCGGGCAGGCCGATCTCGGACAGCGCCATCATGGCCTGGCCGAACGCGTATTCCTGGTAGCGCTTGCGGCGATCGCTCTCGCCGAGCGTCCATTGCCGGTCGAGCTCCTCGAGCGCCACGCCCGACAGCTTCTCGCGTTCGGCATGGTACTTGTCGCGGAACGACTTCTTCAGCTCGGAGGCGTTGGCGAGACGCGACTTCGGCGTCTCGAGCCCGATCTTGGTCATGGCCTCGCGGAACAGCTGGCGATCCTCGGCCTTGTCGATGGCGTCGGCCGTGGCGCCGATCATCTCGACGTCGAACTTCTCCAGCGTGCCCTGCCGGCGCAGCGACAGCGCGCAGTTCAGCGCGGTCTGGCCGCCCATGGTCGGCAGCAGTGCGAAGCCGCCGGGAATGACATGGCGTTCCTTCTCGATGATCTTGGCGACGATTTCGGGCGTGATCGGCTCGATATAGGTCGCATCGGCCAATTCCGGATCGGTCATGATCGTGGCCGGGTTGGAATTGACGAGGACGATGCGATAGCCCTCTTCCTTCAGCGTCTTCACCGCTTGCGTGCCCGAATAGTCGAACTCGCAGGCCTGACCGATCACGATGGGACCGGCGCCGATGATCAGGATGGTCGAGATGTCGGTTCGTTTAGGCATCACCGCTCGCGGGCTGGATTTTGGGCACAAAAAAAGGGCGCGCTTGCCGCGCGTCCCCTAAGCCGAGAGCGCGGGGGTCTCCCTCGCGCGCGGGTGGGTCTTAGACCAGTTTTCGGGGCGGCGAAACCCCGAAAAACGCCCATCAACCGGCAATTTTGTCGGGTTTTGGCCGCGCCTGCCAGCCACTGGCGAGATGCATCAGAAGCGAGGCGGCAAGGCCTGATCCGCCAATCCGGCCGAGGTCATCAGGCGAGGGGGCGGCTAGCACCGCGCCGCCTAGTGCCCCGCTGGCGATCTGGGCCAGATAGAACGCCCAGCCCGGCAGGCCTCAAGAAGTGATTCCGGAGTCAACCAGTTCAAGAACTATTGAACGTTGGGGCTGCATTGCCGGATCATGAGCCGCACGCCACGCCCAGCCTCGCCCTTCGGGCTTCGCCGCGACAGGGCTTGCCTGGCCGAAGCTGGCGCAGCCAGCGAAGGCTGGAGACCCGGCCTGGATTTGAACCAGGATAAAGAGCAATGCACTGCTCTCGCGTGGACGCTTCCGCCACCGGGCCGCGGCGATCATGTCCGATAGAGGTGCGACAAGCCACCTCAGGTGGTGGTTATGCTTAACGCGTCAGCGGCGGCCGGGCGATGAAGGTCATGCGCCAGCGGTTGTGGCCGATATTGGTGGTGGCGCGCTGGCTGGCGAAGCCCGCTGCCTTCAGCTTGGCCGTGATCTCGCCCTCACTGTAGCGCTGCAATCCGATGCGCGAGCGCAAATGACGATAGTCCGACAGCGCGGTGCTGACGAGACCGACCAGCGCATCTTTCAGGAAGCCATGACGCAGTCCGAAGGACAGCAGCGCCGTTACGTCCCTTGCCATGCCGACATGCGGTTGAAGGATGTCGCCGAGCACCAGCTTGCCGGTCGGCTTCAGGATCCGTCTGACATTGCGGAGCGCGGCATCGAGCTCCTCGGACGTCATATATTGCGCGACCGAGTTCATCACGACGAGGTCGATCGTTTGGTCCTGCATGTTGCGGACATCGTCGAGCGAGCGGACGCGGATCTTGGTGTCCGGCGCAAAGCGTGCGATCAGCCGGCCTCGCACGCCCGGCGCGGGCTCGGCCAGAATCAGCTGCCCACAGGCCGACGCCACCTGGCTCGCCGAGAGCGCCTCACCGCAGGCATAGTCGAGCACCGTCGCGTCGGGCGAGGTGATGTAGCCGATGATGTCCCGCGCGATGATCTGGAAGTGCAAATCGCGATGCAATTTGCTGACATAGATCGTGTGCGTCGAGTCGTAATAATCGATCCAATCTTCCATGATATCCCGCCTGGCGGTTCCTGTCCGGGAACCGCGCTGCCCGCCTTGCGTTAGGGGTGCGACGGCGCGCCGTCAATGTCCGCGTCCTAACAGGAAGGTTTCCCGTGAGCAAAGCCCCCAGCAAGGTCTCGCCCGATCTCGACACCCCCACCGATCTGCAGCCCCAGGCGGTCAAAAAGGTTTCCGAGGCGCTCAACGTGCTTCTGGCCGACGCCTTCGCGCTCTATCTCAAGACCAAGAATTTCCACTGGCACATCAGCGGCCGGCATTTCCGCGATTATCACCTGCTGCTGGACGAGCAGTCCGATCAGATCTTCGCCACCACCGACCAGCTCGCCGAGCGCGTCCGTAAGATCGGCGGCACCACGCTGAAGTCGATCGGCCAGGTCGCCAAGCTCCAGACCATCAAGGACAACAACGAGGATTACGTCCCGCCGCGCGAGATGCTGCGCGAGCTGATGCAGGACAACAAACATGTCGCGAACGCGATGCGCAAGGCGCACGAGGTCTGCGACGACGCCGGCGACGTCGCCAGCGCCAGCATTTTGGAGAACTTCATCGACGAGACCGAGCGACGGACATGGTTCCTGTTCGAAGCGACGCGCCAGGAAGGCGGCAACGAGGCGTAACGCCGAGCTGCCGTAGGGTGGATTGGCCGAAGGCGTAATCCACCACGTCTGTTTCCACGGGAAAGGAAGAGGTGGATTACGCTTCGCTAATCCACCCTACGGCGCCGTCGTTGTCGCTACCGCCACAGCCGCATCAACGCCCCGTGCTTCCCCGTCACCGGATCGGCCGGCGGCCGCGCGACGTTCGGAATCGTCTTCAGCGCCTTGGCATGGTTCTCCGGCGTCGCCCGCGTGATCTCCATCTTCGATCCCGGCGGATAGGCGCCGATCACGCAGAAATCGTCGCTTGCCTTGATGCATTGATGGCCTGTGCCGGCCGGCAAAATCGCGATATCGCCGGCCTTGATCTCCAATTCCTGGCCGCGATCGCCGCCGAAGCGAACGCGGGCATGGCCGCGCGCGACGCCGAGCACCTCATGCACGGTCGCGTGGTAGTGCAGATAATCGTAAACGCCGTTGCGCCACGTGCCGCCCCATCCGTTGGTCTCGAACAGGTTTTCGATGGTCTGTTCGGGCTGCTTCCGATCGAGCGTCACCGCGCCCTGGTAGACAAGGAAAGGAAGGGTGTTGTTCGGCACGAGCCCGTCATCCTCGAACACGATGGCGAGCGGCTCGGCAAAGTCGCGGACGATGGACATGGGAGGGACTCCGAGTGCACACATGCACCGGGACAACATTTAATCCGGCGAGGGTGTTCCTCTCGTGTCCCGGACGCGATGCAGCGTGCAACGCTGCGTCGCAGAGCCGGGACCCAGAGTGCCGCGGTATAGGCCCCGGTTCAGCAGCGCATCTCGCCGCGAGGAGCGGCGTGATGCACTGCGCCCGGGGCACGGGAGACTAGCTTACGCCCGCTTCTTCTGCCGCATCAAATCGGCGAAGCGCTGGAACAGATAGTGCGAGTCGCGCGGACCCGGCGAAGCTTCGGGGTGGTACTGCACCGAGAATACCGGCTTGCCGTCGAGCTGGATGCCGCAATTGGATCCGTCGAACAGCGAGATGTGGGTCTGGGTCGCGCCTTTTGGCAGCGTCGTCTCGTCGACGGCGAAGCCGTGGTTCATCGAGGTGATCTCGACCTTGCCGGTGGTCTCGTCCTTCACCGGATGATTGGCGCCGTGATGGCCCTGATGCATCTTCTTCGTCTTCGCGCCGACGGCAAGGCCAAGCATCTGGTGGCCGAGGCAAATGCCGAAGGTCGGCGTGCCCGATTTGATGACGTCCTGAATCACGGGCACCGCGTATTTGCCTGTCGCGGCCGGATCGCCCGGGCCGTTCGACAGGAACACGCCGTCCGGCTTCATCGCCAGAATGTCTTCGGACGACGTCGTCGCCGGCACCACCGTCACCTTGCAGCCGACGCCGGCGAGCAGGCGCAGGATGTTGCGCTTGATGCCGTAGTCGATCGCGACGACGTTGAACTCGGCCTTGTCCTGACGGCCAAAACCCTTGTCCCACAGCCACGGCGTCTCGTCCCAGGTGAAGCGCTGGCCCGACGTGACCATCGGCACCAGGTCCATGCCTTCCAGGCCGGGCCATTCGCGCGCTTCTTCCTTCAGGCCATGCAGATCGAACTCGCCGTTCTTGGCGTGCGCAATCACGGCATTGGGCATGCCCTTGCTGCGGATCAGCGCGGTCAGCGCGCGGGTGTCGATGCCGGAGAGGCCGATGATGCCGCGTGCCTTCAGCCAGGCATCGAGATGCTTGGTGGCGCGGTAGTTAGAGGGATCGGTGATCGCGGTGCGCAGGATCACGCCGCGCGCGCCTGGCGTCGCGGCCATGTTCACGGTCTCGATGTCTTCCTCGTTGGTACCGACATTGCCGATATGCGGGAAGGTGAAGGTGATGAGCTGGCCGGCATAGGAGGGATCGGTGAGGATCTCCTCATAGCCGGTCATCGCGGTGTTGAAGCAGACTTCACCGACGGCGTGGCCTTCGGCGCCGAGACCAAAGCCCTCGAGCACCGTGCCATCGGCGAGCACGAGGAGCGCGGTCGGTTTGTGGTCCGGCCAGGCGGGATCGTTGTCATGTTGTGTCATGAGCCCGCTTCATAAGCCCCCCACGCGCGCCCGTCAAAGCGGGAAACGCCGGATTCACATGCGTTTTTGCATATTTGACAGGTCTGTTCAGGGACTTAGGGTTACGTCCTGAAATTTTGCGCCGTTTTGGCCGTCAGGCGGGAAACAATGAACCCCCGGTCACCGGTCCGCACTGGCCTCTTTCCAGCGAACGGCTTAGATCAGGGCTAGAGATTGAGAGGGTGACGATCATGCTGCGCGACGACATCAACAATGCGGTCAAGGAGGCCATGAAGGCCAAGGACGAGCGCAAGCTCTCCACGCTGCGCATGGTCAATTCGACCATCAAGAATGCCGACATCGATGCCCGCGGCCAAGGCAAGCCGCCGCTGTCGGACGCCGACCTGCTCGGGGTCTTTCAGAAGATGATCAAGCAGCGGCAGGAGTCGGTCGAACTCTACGACAAGGGCGGCCGCGCCGAGCTTGCCGCGCAGGAGCGCGAGGAGATCGCCGTGATCTCGGCCTATCTGCCGAAGCAGATGTCGGACGACGAGGTCAGGAAAGCGATCTCGGATGCCATCACCGAGACCGGCGCGGCCGGCATGAAGGACATGGGCAAGGTGATCGCGGTGTTGCGCGCGAAGTACGCGGGACAGATGGATTTCGGCAAGGCCAGCGGGCTGGTGAAGGCTGCGCTGTCGGGCTAGGTCGTCATTCCCGGGCACGCGCAGCGTGAACCCGGAATCCATCGTGCCACCGGCTCTGTTGCCAAATGGATTCCGGGTTCGCGCCAAGTGGCGCGCCCCGGAATGACAGCAAGAATGGGGAGCCAACTGATGACCAGCGCCATCAAGCCGTTCCGCATCGCCATCAGCGACGACATTCTCTCCGACCTCAAATCACGCCTCGCACGCACGCGCTGGCCGGAGGCGGAATTGGTCGATGACTGGAGCCAGGGCGCGCCGCTGACATGGATCCAGGAGATGTGCACCTACTGGGCCAACGGTTACGACTGGCGCGCGCGTGAAGCAAAACTCAATCGCTTCGAGCAATTCACCACCGAGATCGACGGGCAGGACATCCATTTCCTGCACGTGCGCTCGAAGGAGCCCGACGCGCTGCCGCTGATCATCACCCACGGCTGGCCCGGCTCGATCGTGGAATTCCAAAAGGTGATTGCACCGCTCACCGATCCCGCCGCCCATGGCGGCAATCCAGCGGACGCGTTTCATCTGATCTGCCCCTCGCTGCCGGGTTTTGGTTTCTCGGCAAAGCCCAAAACCACCGGCTGGGGTGTCGACCGCATCGCAGCGACATGGGCAAAGCTGATGGACCGGCTCGGCTACATCAGTTACGGCGCGCAAGGCGGCGACTGGGGCTCGGCGGTGACGACCTCGCTCGGCGCGCGGGATGCGGAGCATTGCGCCGGCATCCACATCACGCTCGCCTTCAACGCCGCGCCGAAGGTCGAGGGCGAGCCGACACCGGAAGAGAAGCGTGCGCTCGCCGGCCTCAAGCATTACGTCGATCTCGATTCCGGCTATTCCAAACAGCAATCGACGCGGCCGCAGACGCTCGGTTATGGGTTGACGGATTCGCCGAGCGGGCAGGCGGCCTGGATCCTGGAAAAATTCTGGGCCTGGACCGACTGCAACGGCCATCCCGAAGACATCTTCACCAAGGACGAACTGCTCGACAACGTCATGCTTTACTGGACGACGGAGACGGCCACCTCGTCCGCGCGGCTCTATTGGGAGAGCTTTGGCAAGCGCCGCACGACGCCAAAGGTAACGGTGCCGACCGGCGTCGCCGTGTTTCCCAAGGAGATCATCACACCGGTGCGGCGCTGGATGGAGCCGAACTTCGCCAACATCACGCATTGGAGCGAGATGGAGCGGGGCGGGCACTTTGCTGCCTTCGAGCAGCCGGAGCTGTTCGTGCGCGACGTCAGGAAATTTTTTGCGACGGTGCGATAGGCCTTCATTCCGGGGCGACGCGTCAGCGTCGAACCCGGAATCCATCGTGCGACGTTCTCTGCGGCTCGATGGATTCCGGGCTCGCCCTTCGGGCGCCCCAGAATGACGCCGCAGGGCTTGTTCCGAGCCCCCACGGCTCTAGACTGGACAATAGCGACAAGACACCGCGAAGACGACCAAGCCCATGCTCACCGAAGCCGCGACCTACGACGAGCTCTATCGCAATTTCCGCTGGGACATTCCGGCGCGCTTCAACATCGCAGAAGCGTGCTGCGACCGGCACGCCGACGGCACCGGTCGCCTCGCGCTTGTTTATGTCGACGAGATCGGTGCCACCACACGCACCTCTTTCGACGAGGTCGCGGAAATGTCGCGCCGCTTCGCCAATGTGCTGAAGGCGGACGGGCTTTCGCGTGGCGATCGCGTCGCGGTCTTCCTGTCGCAGTCGCTGGAGCTGCCGATCGCGCATATGGCGGCGTTCCGCTCCGGGCTGATCTCGATCCCCCTGTTTGCGCTGTTCGGCGAGGATGCGCTCGAATTCCGCCTGTCGAATTCGCAAGCCAAGGCGATCGTCACCGATGAGGCAGGCTGGGAAAAACTCACGAAAATCCGCGATCGGCTGCCTTATCTGCAGGACATCTACGTCACGAGCGGCGCCGTCCACGCCGGCGCGAAACCGTTCTGGTCGGCAATCGAAGCCGCGTCCGAGGATTTTGCCGACGTCGACACCTCCGCCGACGATCCCGCGCTGATCATCTACACTTCAGGTACCACCGGTAATCCCAAGGGCGCGCTACACGCGCATCGCGTCGTGCTCGGCCATCTCCCGAACGTGGAGATGTGCCACAACTTCCTGCCGCGCCCCGGCGACCTGATGTGGACGCCGGCCGACTGGGCCTGGATCGGCGGTCTCATCAACGGCCTGTTCGCGTTCTGGTATCACGGCATTCCGCTGGTCGGACATCGCGCGCGAAAATTCGAGCCGCAGGCGGCGATGCAGATGATGGCCGATCTCGGCGTCCGCAACGTCTTCCTGCCGCCGACCGCGCTGAAACTGATGCGGCAGGCGGGCGTCAGACACGCGAGCGTCAAGCTGCGCAGTATTTTCACCGGCGGTGAATCGCTCGGCGGCGAGCTGCTCGGCTGGGTGCGCCAGACCTTCAGCATCGATGCGCACGAAGTGTTCGGTCAGACCGAGTGCAATCTCGTGATCGGCAGCAACTCCAATCTGTTTCCGATCCGGCCCGGTTCAATGGGTAAGGCGACGCCGGGCTTCGATGTCCGCATCGTCAACGACAAGGGCGAGGAACAGCCGCGCGGCCAGCGCGGCATCATCGGCGTGCGCCAGCCATGCCCCGTGACCATGCTCGAATACTGGCACAATCCGGAGGCGACGGCGAAGAAATATGCCGGCGAGTTCTTGCTGACCGGCGATCTCGGCGTGCAGGATGACGACGGCTATTTCTGGTATGTGAGCCGCGAGGACGACGTCATCACCACGGCCGGCTATCGCGTCGGTCCGTCCGAGATCGAGCATACGCTGATGAAGCATCCATCGGTGGCGATGGCGGCCGTGGTCGGCATTCCCGATCCGATCCGCACCGAATCGATCAAGGCCTGGATCGTGCTGCGCCCGGGCTTTGCCGCTGATGATGCGCTCGCGCGCGAAATACAGGAGTTCGTCAAGGTGCAACTCGCGGCGCACGAATATCCGCGCTACGTGGAGTTCGCCGAGACACTGCCGATGACCGCTACGGGAAAGGTGCTGCGGCGCGAACTGCGGGCGAGAGGTTAGCTTCCGAGGATGGCGAAGATCGGCTGCCTCGGAGCACCTCTCCCTACGGGAGAGGTGTTCGGAGGCCGCGGATCAAACCGATTCAACCAAAACACATTCCGCCTTACCGCAGCGGCGCCGACAGCGCGGACCGGAGCATCGCGGCGAGATCCTGCCGCTTGAACGGCTTGGTCAGAACGCGGGCGTCGACCCCGTCGGGCGTCTTGACCGGAGTCTGGCTGTAGCCGGAGGTGAACAGCACCTTGAGGCCAGGTCGCAGCACTGCGGCTTGCCGCGCAAGTTCCGGTCCGAACATGCCGCCGGGCATCACGACGTCGGTAAAGAGCAGATGGATATCCCCGGATTGGCGCAGCAACTCCAGTGCCGCGGGCCCGTTCGACGTCGCGATGACGCGGTAGCCGAGCGTTCTGAGTTCGCTCTCGACATAGGCGCGCACCATGTCGTCGTCCTCGACCACGAGAATGGTCTCGCTTGCCGCGGGCGCGACGATCGGTTCCGCGGGAGCCGGCTCCTCGTTCGGCGCCGAAGCGACACGCGGGAAGAACAGCCTGACGACGCTTCCGTCGCCCGGCTGAGACTGTAGCTGCACGAGTCCGCCGGACTGTTGCGCAAAGCCGTACACCATGCTCAGGCCGAGGCCTGTGCCCTTGCCGACCTCCTTGGTGGTGAAGAACGGCTCGAATGCGCGGTTGGCGACATCGGCTGCCATGCCGCAGCCGGTGTCGGTCACGGCCACCATGACGTAGTCGCCCGGCCGCGGCTCGCCGTTGACGTCGAGATCGGACGAGCCCAGCGAAACATTGCGCACCTCGACCGTCAGTCTGCCGCCGTCAGGCATGGCATCGCGCGCGTTGAGCACGAGGTTGAGCAAGGCGGTTGCGAGCTGGCCTGGATCGACGCTGGCCGGCCACAGGGCGGCTCCGAACGCGAAGCTGCATTCGATGTGCTCGCCGAGCGACCGGCGCAGCAACTGCTCCATGCCGACGACCTTCTCGGCGATGTCGATTTGGCGCGGCCGCAGCGGCTGCTTGCGCGCGAAGGCCAGCAGGCTCCGCGTCAGGTCGGAGCCGCGCTCGGCCGCGGTCGCGATGTCGCTTGCGATCCGGTGCAATTCCTTGTTGTCCGCCAGCCTGTCGGCGAGATGTTCGGAGTTGCCCAGGATGACGGTCAGGAGATTGTTGAAATCATGGGCCACGCCGCCGGTGAGCTGGCCCATCGCCTCCATCTTCTGGGATTGGCTGAGCTTGTGGCTGAGATCGGCGATGGCGGCGCGCTGCTGCTCGAGCGACTCGGCGGTGCCGTTGAGCAGCATCATCAATCCGCCGAGTTCCCCGCGCGGATGCGGCGGCGGAATACGAGCGCTGAGATCGCCGAGCCCGAGCCGCTTCGCCATCGCGGCGAGGCGGCCGACCTGGCGTCCGACGCTGACGGTCGCGAGGATCCAGACACCGGCGAGCAGCAGCAGCGAGGCCACAGCGAGGATCGCCAGATCCTCGTAGAGCCGGCGGTTGGCGGCCGCGACCAGTCCGTCCTTGGAGCGTCCGACCATGATGTAGAGGCCGGCCTTGCTGATCGAGGGCGACCGGGAGACGGCCCAGACCTGCGTGCGACCGTCGCGATTGGTGACCTCGCGAGACGGTTCGTGATCGGGCGACGCCGCAAAGCGGAACAGATCGGAGCCAGCGATCGACGCGCCGACCGAACCGCTCCAGCCGCCTCCCCTGGGGGCGACCAGCACCGTACCCTTGCTGTCGACGAACAGGATGTCCTTCTCGGCGAGCAAGCGCCTGTCGTGAAACTCCGCGAACTTGTTCAGGTTGAACGAGGCGAGCAGGACGAATTTCAGCGCGCCGGCCTCGGAGCGCACCGGATAGGCAATCTGGAGGACCGACAGTCCGGTCAGGCGGCCGAACACCGGCTCCAGCGCGACGGTACCTTGCGAGACCTTTGCCTGCCTGAAATAGGCACGATCATTCAGATCGAGCGTGCGGTTGCTGCGGAGCGAGTCGCAGAACAGGCTGCCGTCGGGATCGATCGTCAAGATTCCCGTGAACTGCGGATATTCCTCGCGCACATCGGACAGAAACGCAGAGCACGCCGCCTTGTCTCTTGTGTCGAGATCCCGGGCGCGGGCAAGGCCGTAGTCAAGCTGGGCCGTGCCCTGGATCTTCTCGTCGAGATCGCTCGCGATATCGTCGGCCGAAGCAGCGAGATTGGCCAGCGCAGCGTTGATCTCGCTGGTGCGATTCTGCACGAAGCGCAGGCCGACGAGGCTCGCCGGCACCAGCATGGCCGCGATGACGAGGATCAGTAACCGGGTACGCAGGCTCATCGCTCGGACGGGTCCGCTGCTCGCGCGTTTGTCTTCGAAGGTACAATCTGCGGCACGATCGTCTGCGCAGTCCATAGCTCCCGGCTGGAAAATCATACCGATGGCAAAGATTCCCGGCGCGTGCATTGCGGTGCCGCCACGATCTACTCGTCGTTCGCCTCAAGTTGCGCTTGCGCGAAGGGGCGCTAATATCGCGATCCGCGTGCGACGAAAGATCGCGCCGATGTGCGGAGGAAGCTGATGTCCATCTCGGGCAAGGTCGATCCGGTGGTGCGGCCCGTTGCGGCGACCGACATCGCCGAGTCGCTGGTCGAAGGCCTGCGTGATTTCCAGGCGCTGCCGCTCTACGGGCTCTGCTTCGGCGCGCTCTACGCCGTCGGCGGCATCACCATCATGCTCTGCCTCACCGCCTTCGGCATGGTCTATCTCGTCTATCCGCTGGCGGCCGGTTTTGCGCTGATCGGGCCATTCGTCGCGATCGGTCTTTACGAGGTGAGCCGCCGCCGCGAGCGCGGCGAGCCCGTGTCTTTCGGCGCGATCTGGTCGGCGATACGCTCGCGTAGCGAAATCGGCTGGATGGCCTTCGTTACGCTGTTCGTATTCGTGATCTGGATGTACCAGGTGCGGCTGTTGATCGCGCTCTTGCTCGGCCTGCACGCCTCTTTCTCGAGCTTGCAGGAATTCATGACCGTGGTGCTGACCACCAATGAGGGCTTGCTGTTCCTCGCGGTCGGCAATGCGGTCGGCGCGGCGCTGTCGCTGATCCTGTTTTCACTGACCGTGGCGTCGTTTCCGCTGCTGCTCGATCGCGAGGTCGATTTCGTCACCGCCATGGTGACGAGCGTGCGCGCGGTGGTGACGAGCCCGCTGCCGATGATCGGCTGGGCCGCCGTCATCGTGATGCTGCTGATCGTGTCGGCGCTGCCGTATTTCCTCGGTCTCGTGGTGACGCTGCCGGTGCTCGGACACGCGACATGGCATCTTTATCGGCGGTTGGTGGTGCCGGTGGCCTCCTAGTCGTTATTCCGGGGCGCCCGCAGGGCGAACCCGGAATCCATTCATCCGCCAACGCGGCTGCGCGATGGATTCCGGGCTCGCGCTGCGCGCGCCCCGGAATGACAGGTCAGCCCCTACGGCGTCTTGATCCCCATCGCCTTCAGCGCATCCAGCATCCGCTGGGGCGGACCGAGCTTGACGACGAGTGGCTTGCCGGTCTCGAGCAGGCTCTTGAGGCTGGACAGGATCGCGGGCCAGCCCGACCGGCCGCCGGCGAGAATGTCGTCGCTGAGCTCGCGATCGTGGCCCTCGCTCATGGTGAGCCTGACGGCGTCGCCTGTTTGCTCGATGTCGTAGGTCACGAGGGTCGGCCCCAGCTTCTCGATCAGCTCGGGCCAGTTGACGTTGAACGTCACCGCAAGCTTGCGCGGCGGATCGTAGGCGAGCACCTCGCCGCTGATATGCAGGGCGCCGTCGGGCGTGCGCACGATGAAGGCACCGCCAAGCCGCGGCTCGACCTCCACGGCGTTGCCGAAGAAATATTGCTTGCTGAACTCGGCCGAGGTCAGCGCCTCCCAGACCTTCTCCGGCGTGGAGGCGATGTAAATGGTGTAGACCGTCAGCGGCTTGAACTGGTCGAGGCTCATTTTGCGTCGAATCCCTTGTTGAGGGCTGCGCGCGTGATGTTGAGCAGCTTGCCGGTCTCGAGCAGGCTCTTGAGCTGCGACAGGATCGCCGGCCAGCCGTTGGAGACGGCGCCGAGATATTTGCCGCCCTCGACGAAGCCATCATGCAGCACGGTCAAACGCACGACCGGGCCGAAAGGTTCGAGGGTGAAGACGACGCGCGAGATCGGCTCGCCACGCAGTTCTTCATATTTGTGATGCTTGAAGCTGTAGGACAGCCGTCGCGGCGGATCGGCCTCGAGGATTTCGCCCGAATCGGTGACCTCGCCGTCCAGCGCAAGCGCAAACGGCGAGCCGACCTTCCAGTCGGAGCGGACCTCGGCGCCGAACCAGTATTGCCTGGTGAACTCGCTCGACGTCAGCGCCTGCCACAGCTTTTCTGGCGTGGTCTCGATGTAGGTGACATAGACGAATTGCGGCTTACTCATCACGCTTCTCCAGTTGGCGTTTCAACTCGCCGAGTGCGGCGAGCTTGCCGCGCTCGAATTTCCTGATCCAGCGTTCGCCGATCTGATGGATCGGCACCGGGTTGAGATAGTGCAGCTTCTCGCGGCCATGCTTGATGGCCGTGACCAGATTGGCCTCTTCCAGGATGGCCAGGTGTTTTGTCACGGCCTGGCGCGTCATCGCGAGGCCGTCGCAGAGCTCGTTCAACGTCTGGCCGTTCCTGGCGTGAAGCCGGTCCAGCAGCGACCGTCGCGAGGCATCGGCGAGCGCTTTGAAGACTTCATCCATGGCGGCGATAATAGGCAACCAAATGGTTGCATGTCAAGATGATGTCTTTGGCGCGCGCGAGCGGTTGTGCTAGCGTCGCAGCTCAGCCAACGCAGATTGGTTCCGGGGAGGACTTTGATGTTCCGTTGCGTCTTGACTGCTGCCGCCCTCGTCCTTTTTGCCGGCAGCCCGTCTGCTCACGCGCAGAAGCAGACGATCGGCGCGCCGCCCGAAGCATCAAACATGAAGCTGGTCGGGTTCAACGATCTTCAGGCGCGCAGCGCCTATCAGCCGACCATCCATCACCAGGGCGACCGCTGGATCGCCTATATCGGTCATCATGGCGGCACCGACGACGTGCCTGATCCCGTCAATCCGATGACGGGCAACGCGGAGCCGAACGGCACCTCGATCCTCGACGTGACCGATCCCGCGCATCCGAAATATCTCAGGCATCTGCCGGGGCAGGAGGGCAAATACGAATCCGGCGGCGCGCAGATGGTGCGCGTGTGCGACGGCAAGTCGTTGCCGAAGGGCGATCCCAACGCGGTCTACATGTTGCGCACCTTCGGCAGCCAGGCGCATGAGATCTGGAACGTCGCTGACCCCGCCAATCCCGTGCTGATCACGCGCCTCGGTGGCTTGAAGGACACGCACAAGAGCTGGTGGGAATGCGACACCGGCATTGCCTATCTGGTCTCGGGGGCGCCGGACTGGCGCACGCGGCGCATGACGCAGATCTACGATCTCTCCGATCCCGCGCATCCGCAAAAGATCCGCGATTTCGGCCTGCCCGGTCAGGAGCCCGGCGCGACCGGCGCGGTGCCGACCGAATTGCATGGACCGATCTCGACCGGGCCGAACGGCAACCGCGTCTATTTCGGCTACGGCACCAACAAGGGCGGCATCCTGCAGATCGTCGATCGCGAGAAGCTGCTGAACGGGCCGAAGGAGCCGACGCCGGACAATCTGCGCTTTCCCGAGATATCGCGGCTGCCGATGTCCGCCTTCAACGGCGCGCACACGACGTTTCCGATGCTCGACATGCCCGTCGCCGAGTTCGCCGAGGACAAGGACGGCAAGACGCGCGACATCGTCATGATCGTGGACGAGGCGATCCTCAACGAATGCGGCGAGGCCAGGCAGATGGTGTGGTTCGCCGACGTCACCACCGAGACCCGGCCGATGATGATCTCGAGCTACACCGTGCCGGAGGCGAGCGGGCAGTTCTGCCAGCGCGGCGGCCGCTTCGGCTCGCATTCCTCCAACGAGAGCATGGCGCCGGTCTATTACAAGAAGATGGCCTTCATCGCCTTCTTCAATGCCGGCGTGCGCGCGCTCGACATCCGCGATCCCTATCATCCCAGGGAAGTCGGCTATTTCATTCCGGCGATCACCAGCGCGACCGACAAGCGCTGCATTCCGGTGGAGGGCGGCGAGCGCTGCAAGGTCGCGATCCAGACCAACAATGTCGAGACCGACGACCGCGGCTACATCTACATCGTCGATCGCGCCAACACCGGCCTGCATATCCTCGAATTGACCGGAGCGGCGCGCGCCGTCGCCGGACTGCCGAAGAATTGACGATGCGGCGTGCGGCGACGATTGCGGTCACTCTGATCGCGCTCGGCGCGTTCGGCGTCGGCGCCTATCAGCTGGCTCCGTCGTCCGCGCCGCCATCTGCTGGATGGCGCGAGACGGCCTGGCCGTTTCCGCGCGACGGCTGGCCCGCGGGCCGTGCCTTTCGCTGCGAGGGCGGTGCCTGCGACGGCGCCGAGCTCTATCTGCGCGCCAAGCGCGGCTTCTGCAATTGCGAGAGCGGCGTTGCCGATGACGATGAGGTCGATCGTGTCGCCGATATCGATCTGATCACCCCGCGCTTCACGGCCGCCGCACAGGGTGAGGTCGTGCATGTCGGCGAGTTGCGCGGTCGGGCGCGCCGCTATGATCTCGCCATCCATGACGGTGCGGGCCGCGCCGCGGTCGGCGTTGCGCTGTCGCGGCGCTGCGATCTCTTCGTCGCGGTGGCGCAGGGGCGCGGCGACGCAGGCGCCATGCAGCATGCGGCGCTCGCATTCCTCAAGACGCGGGAAATGAGAACGTGGATGACGGCGGCGCTGGACGGAAACTAGGTGCCATGCATTAATGCCGGCGAAACGCCATCGAGCAGGGTCTTCCCCATGATGTCCATGCAAGCCTATCTCGCCTTTATCGCCGCCTGCATTGCGCTCGCGCTGCTGCCGGGGCCGATCGTGACCCTCGTCATCGCCAACGGCCTGCGCCACGGCACGCGCGCAGCGCTGACCAACATTCTCGGCGTGCAGATGGGTCTGTTGATCGTGATCGGCGTCCTTGCGGTCGGCCTCACCACCTTGATGGCGACGATGGGCTATTGGTTCAACTGGGTGCGCTTTGCGGGCGCGGCCTATCTGGTCTGGCTCGGCATCAAGCTGATCCGTTCTCCGGTCGAGGGCGTCGACGCCAACGCGCCGCCGCCGCCCCCGCGGGGCGGCTTCCTGTTGCAGGGCTTCGTCGTCGCGTTGTCGAACCCGAAGCTCTTGGTGTTCTTCGGCGCGTTCATTCCGCAATTCATGGACATGAGCAAGGATCACCTCTCGCAGGTCCTGCTGCTCGGTGTCACCTTCATGGTGCTGGCCGGATTGACCGACGGAATCTACGCGCTGCTGGCAGGGCAGGTCCGCGGCTTTTTCTCGGCGCGCCGCACCCGCCTGGTGTCGCGCGTCTCCGGCGGCTTCATGATCGGCGGCGGCATCTGGCTGGCGTTGATCCGCGCCAAGTGAAGGCAGCGTGTCTTACACCAGCAGCGCCGGCTTCAACTCCACCTCGATCTCCGCAAAGATCCTTGCCAGCCGCTCCGCCCATTGCTGCTCGCCGGATTGATCCGCGATCAGATCCTGACGGATCTCGATGCCGGTGTTGACGAGGCCGCGCGCCTCGCCATGGACGGGAATGGTGTAGTCGCTGAGATCGCTCACCGCATAGGGCTCGTTGTCGCCGACGACGAGGTCGCCCTCGGCGCGTAGATGTTTCAGCAGCAGCTGCGGCAGCACCTTGTCGCGATTGTAGAGCGCGCCGATGTGCCAGGGCCGCGCGACGCCGGCATAGACGGGCGTGAAGCTGTGCAGCGACACCAGCACCGTCGGCTGCTTCGCCTGGATCCGGCTGTCGATCACCGCGTCGATGCGCCGATGATAGGGCTCGAAGATCTCGCGCCGCCGGGCCGCGCGCTCGCCGTCCGGGATGCCTTCGTTGCGCGGGATCGCGGTCGCTTCCGACATCACGGGGATCGAGCTCGCCACACCGGGCGGGCGGTTGCAGTCGATCACGAGCCGCGAATAGCGCTGTGCGATCAAATGCGCGTTGAGCATGTTTGCGAGCCGCTCGGCGACGCCGGCGATGCCGATGTCCCATGCGATATGCCTGACGAGCTCGCTTTCCGATACGCCGAGATCGCCGAGCACGCGCGGCAGAATACGGCCGTAATGGTCCGATGTGAGCAGGAAGGGCGATGTGCCCGCCGCATTCACCTCATGCACTGGCGGAATGTCGCCGTCGCCAAGAAGTCGATCCGTCGCCTCGGCTGCGTGCAGGTCCATCCTGATTGCCTATCAAACGATATCTCGTCTAAACGGAGTAGCCCCATTACATCGACGCCGCAACGTCAGGACAAACATGACCTCCGATCGTCTCTTCGTCTACGGCACCCTGATGCGCGGCTTCGACCATCCGATGGCGCGGCTGCTCGCGCAGCATGCGGATTTCCTGGGCGAGGCGCGCTGCCGCGGCCGGCTCGTCCTCGTCAAGCATTATCCGGGATTGCTGCTGTCCGAGCTGTCATCGGACGTCGTGCACGGCGAGCTCTTCGCCTTGCGCGCCGGCGACGAGCTCCTGCGCGAGCTCGACATGTATGAGGCCTGCGGCGAGGGCTTTCCGGAGCCGACCGAATATCTGCGCTGCCTCGTCGACGTCACAGGTGCGGATGGCCTGACGGCGCCGGCCTGGACCTATGTCTACAACTGGCCGGTGACGGGCCTGCCGCACATCGAGTCCGGCCGGTTTTTGGAGCATTGACAGCGGGCGCCTGCTCCGCTTCTCGGGGTCCAAGCGGCCCTGTCATTCCGGGGCGCGCGCAGCGCGAGCCCGGAATCCATTCCTGCCAGCATTCCGGCGGCTCGATGGATTCCGGGCTCGCCCCTTCCGGGCGCCCCGGAATGACGCGCCCCTGTGCATAGGTCGAATAGTCGGGATAACCCGGCCAAACCTGACTTCTGGCGATCCCGCACCTATATCCCTGATCCTTCGCCCGACTCACCCCGGTTCGCGCTACACCATGGCCATGCGCTTCACGCCCCAGTTCCTCGACGAGCTTCGTGCCCGGCTTTCGGTCTCCGAGGTCGTGGGCAAACGCGTCAAGCTGAAGAAGGCGGGGCGGGAGTGGAAGGGGCTGTCGCCGTTTCAGCAAGAAAAGACGCCGTCCTTCTACGTCAACGACCAGAAGGGTTTTTACCACGACTTCTCCTCCGGCAAGCACGGCGACATCATCAGCTTCGTGATGGAGACCGACGGCGTGCCGTTCGCCGAAGCCGTCGAGCGGCTCGCCGGCATGGCCGGGCTGCCGCTGCCGGCGGTGACGCCGGATGCGGCGCGGCAGGAACAGCGCCGCCGCACGCTGCATGACGTCATGGAGCTCGCCGCCAAGTATTTTTCGGAAGTCTTGGCCTCGCGCCTCGGCGCGAAGGCGCGCGGCTATCTGGCCGACCGCGCCATCTCGCCGGCGACGCAAGTGCAGTTCCGCCTCGGCTATGCCTCGCCCGATCGCTTCGCGCTGAAGGAGCATCTCGGCAAGCTCGGTGTCTCCGTCGAGGACATGGTCGAGACCGGCCTCTTGGTCGGCGGCGACGACATTCCGGTGCCCTATGATCGCTTCCGCGATCGCGTGATGTTCCCGATCGCTGACTTACGCGGCCGCGTCATCGCCTTCGGCGGACGCGCGCTGGAGAAGGACGTTCCGGCCAAGTACCTGAATTCGCCGGAGACGCCGCTCTTCCACAAGGGCGACAATCTCTACAATCACCAGACCGCCCGCAAAGCCACCCATGACGGCGCCTCGCTGATCGTGGTCGAGGGCTATGTCGACGTCATCGCCATGGTCACCGCGGGCTTTTCCGGCGCCGTTGCGCCACTCGGAACGGCGTTGACCGAAAGCCAGCTCGCGCTGCTCTGGAAGATGGCGGACGAGCCGATCCTCTGCTTCGACGGCGACCGCGCCGGCCAGAAGGCCGCTTATCGTGCTGCGGACCTTGCCTTGCCGTTTCTCGCACCCGGCAAGAGTCTTCGTTTCGCGCTGCTGCCGGAGGGCCAGGACCCCGACGATCTCGTCCGCTCCGGTGGCCGCGGCGCGATGGAAGAGGTGATCGCGGCGGCGCGTCCGCTCGCCGACATGCTGTGGTCGCGCGAGCTCGAAGGCGGCAACTTTGCCACGCCCGAGCGCCGCGCCGCGCTGGAAGCCCGCATCAAGGAGCTCTCCAACGGCATCCGCGACGAGGTTGTCAGGCGCTATTATCGCGACGAGTTCATCGAGCGGCTGCAGCGCACCTTCTCGCCTGATGGCAGCCGCGGCGGTTTTGCTAACAGGGGCAATTTCCGGCAAGGCGGCGGCGGCCGCTCGTTCCAGCCCCGCGGTGCGTCCCCGAATCGATTCGGTGGGCAAGGATTCGGGCAAGGATTCGGCGGAGGCCGCCGCGGCGGTCCGCCCGGGCCGGCCCTGCTGCCCTCAGGCCCCTACCAGGCGGCAAGCCCCCAGCTGGCGGCGAGCCCGATCATGCGCGGGCAGCGCAGCGCCATCTCCCGCCGCGAGGCCCTGATCCTGCAGAGCCTGATCAACCACCCCTGGCTGCTGCACGACCATCTCGAGGAGGTGGCGGCCCTGGAGATCGCCCATCCCGAGGCCCACAAGCTCCGGGCCGCCATCATCAGCGCCTTCGTCAACGACCATTACCACTCGCCGGACCCCGAGGAGCAGGCCGAGAAGATGCGCGGCGACCTCGATAAGGGCGGTTTTTCTCAGGTTCTTCAACGGGTTGAGGGCGCAATCACCACCGCGGCGGTGTGGGGCGCCCGCGAGGGCGCCGCCAGGGACGATGTTCTTGCCACCTGGCATCAGCTCGTTGCCTTGCATCGGCAATGGCATTCACTACTTAGAGAGCTGAAAGACGCCGAGCTGGCCTTGGGGGAGGACCCCAGCGAGGCCAATTTGGCATGGCTGCGTGACGTCAAGGCTCGGATAGGAGAGGTCGACGGTACCGAGGCCCTGATCGAGGGCTTTGGCGAGCTGTCGGGCCGGTTCCAGAAGAGCGTGTGATGAAAGAATCATGCGGACGGACGCCGCCGGTACCGCTAAAAGACTCGCCAAATCCAAGGTTTGGCGGCAAAAACAGGGTTAATCGAGGCTTAACGGTCTTGTAGCACTTTGGCCCCGCGGCCGCAGGCAGAACAGACGCGTCAGGAATGAATCCGCGCAACAGCTGTTGGCACTTCACCTGCATCGCCGCGACAAAGAGGCTCACGAAGCGTTAGGCAAATCCGGCGAGTGAAAGGTCGGGGTGGCGAGATCTGTGCGCGCCGCCCTTTCCGTGTCGAGATCTGGCGAAGCGAGAGCGTCGAGCAACAGGTTCAAGTGATTTCACGCGGGCGCGCGCAACGTCCCGCATGAAACGCGTTTAGGAGCAATGGATGGCCACCAAGGCAAAGACGCTGCAGGCGAAGGACAAGGAAAAAGACGACAAGGCAGCGGACGCACCGGAGAAGGACTCCCAGGACGCGCCGTCGCCGTTGCTCGATCTGTCCGACGCGGCAGTGAAGAAGATGATCAAGCAGGCCAAGAAGCGCGGCTTCGTGACCTTCGATCAGCTCAACGAAGTTTTGCCGTCCGACCAGACCTCGCCGGAGCAGATCGAGGACATCATGTCCATGCTCTCCGACATGGGCATCAACGTCACCGAGGCCGACGATTCCGAAGGCGAGGAAGAGAAGGACGAGGGCGACGACGAGACCGATAACGAGCTCGTCGAGGTCACCCAGAAGGCCGTCACCGAGGTCAAGAAGAGCGAGCCGGGCGAGCGAACCGACGATCCTGTTCGCATGTATCTGCGCGAGATGGGCACGGTCGAGCTGCTCTCCCGCGAAGGCGAAATCGCCATCGCCAAGCGCATCGAGGCTGGCCGCGAGGCGATGATCGCGGGCCTCTGCGAAAGCCCGTTGAGCTTCCAGGCCATCATCATCTGGCGCGACGAATTGAACGAAGGCAAGATCTTCCTTCGCGACATCATCGATCTCGAAGCCACCTATGCCGGTCCCGACGCCAAGGGCGGCATGAACAATGCGATGATCGCAGGCCCCAATGGCGAGAACGGCGAAGCGCCGGCCGAAGGCCAGGCGGCTGCCGTAACAGGCGCGCCCGCGCATGTCGCGCCGCCCGCCGCGCCCCCGTCGCCGACCCCGTTCCGCGCCGCCCCGGCCGGTGGTGCTGAAGTCGGCGAGGAGAAGGATCCGGGCGAGGCTGCGGCCGAGTCCGACATGGACGACGACGAGTTCGAGAACCAGATGTCGCTTGCGGCCATTGAGGCCGAGCTCAAGCCGAAGGTGGTCGAGATCTTCGACAAGATCGCCGACAGCTACAAGAAGCTGCGCAAGCTTCAGGAGCAGGACATCCAGAACCAGCTCCAGAACGAGTCGCTCTCGCCGCACCAGGAGCGCAAGTACAAGAAGCTGAAGGACGAGATCATCGTCGAGGTGAAGTCGCTGCGCCTCAACCAGGCCCGTATCGACAGTCTCGTCGAGCAACTCTACGACATCAACAAGCGCCTCGTCTCGCATGAGGGCCGCCTGATGCGCCTTGCCGACAGCCACGGCGTCGCCCGCGAGGATTTCCTGCGCAACTACACCGGCTCGGAGCTCGATCCGCGCTGGCTCAACCGCGTCTCGAAACTCTCGGCCAAGGGCTGGAAGAACTTCGTCCATCACGAGAAGGACCGCATCAAGGACCTCCGTCACGAGGTGCATCAGCTCGCCGCGCTGACCGGCCTCGAGATCGTCGAGTTCCGCAAGATCGTGCACTCCGTGCAGAAGGGCGAGCGCGAAGCACGCCAGGCCAAGAAGGAGATGGTGGAAGCCAACCTCCGTCTCGTGATCTCGATCGCCAAGAAGTACACCAACCGCGGCCTGCAATTCCTCGACCTGATCCAGGAAGGCAATATCGGCCTGATGAAGGCGGTCGATAAGTTCGAATACCGCCGCGGCTACAAGTTCTCGACCTACGCCACGTGGTGGATCCGGCAGGCGATCACGCGCTCGATCGCCGACCAGGCCCGCACCATCCGCATCCCCGTGCACATGATCGAGACGATCAACAAGATCGTGCGCACGTCCAGGCAGATGCTCAACGAGATCGGCCGCGAGCCGACCCCGGAAGAGCTCGCCGAAAAGCTCGGCATGCCCCTGGAGAAGGTCCGCAAGGTCCTCAAGATCGCCAAGGAGCCGCTCTCGCTGGAGACCCCCGTCGGTGACGAAGAGGATTCACACCTCGGCGATTTCATCGAGGACAAGAACGCGATCCTCCCCATCGACGCCGCGATCCAGTCCAACCTGCGCGAAACCACCACGCGCGTGCTCGCCTCGCTCACCCCGCGCGAAGAGCGCGTGCTCCGCATGCGCTTCGGCATCGGCATGAACACGGATCATACGCTGGAAGAAGTGGGGCAGCAGTTCTCGGTAACGAGAGAGCGTATTCGTCAGATCGAGGCGAAAGCGCTGCGGAAGCTGAAGCATCCGTCGCGGTCGCGGAAGCTGCGGAGCTTCTTGGATAATTGAGCCGAAGGCCATTATTGGAATCCAGAACGGCGGGCGTGAGCCCGCCGTTTCTTTTGGATCATTGCTGTGGGCGTAGCCGGATAACGTCTTCGTCGCGCGGCTTTCGATTACCGCTACCCCATACATTTTCGATCTGACCGGCCTTGGCAAGGTCGACACAAATGTCCTTCACGTTTGTTTCCCGCAACATGAATGGTTGCAGCAGGGCAGGAACAAGTTTCGAAAACTTGAGTGTCCCATGTTGAATAAGTAACTCCAATATGTAACCTGCGGCCAATCGTTTTTGTTCGCCAACGATTTCCTCAACGGTTGCCTCGCTTAATTCGGCACGCTGATTTGCAAACAAATCGGTAACGTTTAATCGCTCCTCTCTCTTTGCTTCTATTGCGTCTGCCCTACTTTTCGCGTGCCTTCGCAGTGCGTCGTATTCAATCTCACGGAACGTCTTCAATCCTTCAGCGCTCTTGGTTCCGTATGCGATGAAGAAATGCGGGCGCTCGGCTGTTGCCTTGTCGATTTTCGTGGATATCACGAAGTCGAAGTTTCCCGCTTTTCGGAGTGTATCGCGAAATAGCTTTTCGACGGCGAGGCCGCGAGGAATATCTCGATCGAGACGATTGGGCCAATCAGGCCCGCCCAAAATGGGGGCCAACGACTCAATGGTTTCAGGGTCCGGGCTATATGCAAATCGATTGATAAAGTCGTACATGAAGTTGATCAGTACCTCGCACTTGGCCCGCGCAAACAGAGGTCTGATCTTGTCGAATGGATATCCTTTCCATCCGGTGGGGTCGATGAATATCAGAGGGAAGGATGTGCCAACGAAAGATCGAATGATGTCGATCGCATCCTCGAAGTTTCCTTCGTAAGTCTTTATTTCGAAGCCGTCCTCAGGTTTATGGAATTCAGCAACCGCGCTCGCTAGCAGGGAATACGCCTTTGCGTTCTTCTCGGAAAAGAAACATTTGATCCGTCGTCTTTTTCCGGTTCGCGTTAGCACTTGGCTTTGAGCGTCCTTCAAGACGCGGATTGCGATCATGAAAGATGAGTCGCTAAAGTCGGTGGTCTTGGATTCCCACGGACCTGAAAAGCCGTCGACATACGTTACATCAGAAAAATTCAATACCTTAAACGCGAGCGCCTGAAGGTAGCTCTTCAAGATGAAATGCTTGGCCTTGGTCTGCTCGCGACCGAAGTAAGGATCGGTCACAACTAACCTCTCTATTCGGCTGCCTCTAATAGTCTGGTTCGAGAAATCCGGGGGTACTGATTCCATTCACGGCCCTGCAGGAGCCGCCCACCAGACTTCGGTCGGGTGCCGCCCCATTGCTTGAAGAAGAAAGCGACCTTCGCGCTTCGACACTGATCGCGAATTTCGATTGCCCAATCCTCCGCCATTGGTCGTGCGCGCGGGCCGCTTTCACCGCCCACGATCGCCCAATCGATTCCTTCGAGGTTAAGCTTGCCGACAGGACCAAGCAGGGGCTCGAACGAAACGAACTTCGTCGATGCACGCGCGGCGTGGAGATGCTTTAGTCGAACAGCGTTCTGGGCGTCCTCGATAGACACGCCTAACCAAATGTGAGGAGGGGCCTCTTCCGCGCGATATCGATTCAGGAGATATCGCGTCATCAGCGAACTGCGTTTTGTCAGTACCTGAAATGTATGCCAATTGGCGGTCTCCATCGTCTCGAAGATGGAGTCGATGAATGATTTCGGTATCTCTTTGTGAAAGAGGTCACTCATGGAATTAACGAAGATGCGTCGCGGCTGACGCCAACTAAGCGGTTGCTCTAGCCGTTCTGGGCGCAGCTTAAGATCAAAGCCGGATTCGAATGGATGATCAGGCACGCCTCTAAATCGTTCCGAAAACCGCTCGGCGTAGCAGAGGTCGCAGCCACGTGTAATCTTTGTGCATCCGGTGACCGGATTCCACGTGGCGTCAGTCCACTCAATCTGGGTCGAGGCAGCCATATATCCACCATAGAACAAAAAGAGAACTTAGTCAAACCTATAAAGACGTATCAAAAATGAGCACTACCTTGAGTTAACGTAAGCCTGCGCGCAATGCGAGTTCGTTCGATCCAAGATTCTAGAGTTCTGCTTCGCCTTACCCAGCCATGTCGAGTGCTCATCACCTCACCGTCTACTACAACACCCGCTGTCCCGTCTGTGACGCCGGGATCGACTGGCAGCGCAACAAGCTTTTGGCGCTGGTGCGCAGCGGTGCCGTCGAGTTCAAGGACATCAACGAAGAGCCCGATGCGCTGGCGCACTTCGGCGCCTCGCTCGACGACATCAGGCGCCGTCTGCATGCGACCGACGAGGCTGGCCGGCTCATCGTCGGTGCTGACGTCGCGATTGCGCTGTGGAGGCTGACGCCGGGCGAGGGGTGGCTTGCGGCGCTGTCAGGCAATCGCGTGGCGCTGCCGGTCACGCGGTTTGTCTACGATCGTTTTGCCGATCTGCTGTTTGCCTGGAATAAATGGTGCGGGCGCGGGTGAGCGCGCCTGAAGCCATCGGCTCTGGTTTGAGTCGATAGGCCGGCCGCGGGCTCCGACACCTCTCCCCGGCGGGGAGAGGTCGATTTGCCCTGGCGATGCGAAGCATCGTCCAGAGCAAATCGGGTGAGGGGGAGCAGCACACGGTGAGACCGTAAGCCGTCACCCGGCGCGCGGGACGATGCTTCGCATCGCCCGGGACGCGCCGACCTCTCCCAAGGGAGAGGTGACCTCCCGATGCCGCACCAGTTCAGCCCAATCTCGTCGCGGCGTTACTTTTTCTTCGCCCCAACCCGCTCGATCTCCTTGATCTCCAGCGGCGGCCGGCCGCTCTTCTCCGCGATCTCGCGGTCCTGCTCCCTGATGAAATTGCGCGCGGGTTCGTCGCCGTCGAGGCCGCCGAGCAGCTCGGAGGGCACGCGGCGGTTGGAGCGTTGGGAGCCGTCTTCGTAGACGACGTTGAAAAAGGCGAATTCGCCTTTCGGGTTGGTTCCGGGTTTCTTGGCCATGGCGGCTTGTCGTCGATCAGGGCGCCGCAGTCAAATGACTTCGCGCGAGATATCGACGTCCTTCGCGACCGGAATACCAGCGGAGCCGTTGGATCGTGCCTTTCGGCCGGCAGCGGCCTGATGCCTGCGAGCGGCCCTCATCTCCGAGCGGCCCTGAACCTCAATAAACGGCGGGCCGGTGAGCCCGCCGCTTATTGGTTCTTCAGCGTCGCCCGGGGCTGGCAAGGGCGACAACCTGAGATAGAAGGCTATCGCTTGCGCTCTGCGATGGCAAGGCAAATCGTGATGGCGACGATGTCGCAGCGAGCGCATCAGATATGCAGACGATGTCGTCAGCGGGTTCCCGCGATGTCGAAAAGCAGATGCTCCGATGATCGAAATACTCTGTTCATCTTGCAGTTTTTCGCAGCGCAACGAATTCAACCATTAGTGCAAGCGAGCATGCTCTTGAAAATAACATAGGTTAGCTGCTCTGGCGTTGCGAAGCGCCTTTCCCGTCGGCCGTGCGCGCCGCGACAACGACCGCATCGCCAATCGCGATGGGCCTCCCGCCACCGCCTCCGCCCTCGTCCTGCTTGCGTCCCTGCGCCATGATCGCGCTGCCCATCGCGGCGGAGCCGAAGGTGATGACGAACGAGGCCAGCAGCAACACCAGCCCGATGCCGGGCGCGCGATCCGCCAGGATCAACTCGCGCAGATGGCCGGGGTTGAGCCAGAGCAGTCCGCCGACGAGGAGCGCGGCCGCGCAGGCGCCGATCGCAAGGTTGATGGCGAGCAGGCGAAACAGCGGGATGCGGAGCAGGCGGAACGGCCGCGGCCCGGCTGGTCGTTCGGTGTTCGGCACGATGAAGTCTCCACAAATGTTACGCTCGTCCCTCCTTGCCGGCGCAGGGCAATCGCATATGGCGTGCACGATGCGGGCGGCCTGGTGCACCTGCGCTCCCTCTCCCGCTTGCGGGAGAGGGTTGGGGAGAGGGTGTCTCCACGTCGGGACAACCCCCAAAAGGAAAGAACCCTCACCCGCCACGCGCGGGACGATGCTTCGCATCGCCCGGGGCGTGCAATAGCCGAGGCTACGCCTCGGCGTCTTTCGGAAGGACGGCCGCCGAAGGCGGCCTATGCTCTCCCGCAAGCGGGAGAGGCGGGAGCAAGCCCACGACAATCGTAAAATCCATATCAATCGCCCTGCTTGCCGTTGGGGCGACCCGAGCCGCCGTCTCACGCCGCCGGGGCGATCCGCTCGTCCGGCTTGGTCTGCTGCATCTGCTGACGCGCCATCATGTCCTGCCAGAGCGTGGCGATGCTGGCCTGCGTCTGCGGCGCGATCAGGCAATGGCCTTCATTGTCGAAGCCGCAGAACCGCGCGGACGGGTCTTTCCTGACCACGGTCAGCGCCTGGTTGATCATTTCCAGGGAGGTCATGACCTGCTCGATCTGCTGCAGCCGCGTGTGGTGCAGGATGTCCATGAGGCGGAACGTCATCACTGCGGGCTGGCCGTAGGTGATCCCGGGCCGGCCGAACTCGAACAGCACGTTCACCGCCGGGAAGGTGCCGCGGATGTGCTCGAGCACACCGGCGACGTCGTCCACGCTGCAGGCGACGAGATGGGCGGCTTGAGCCGGTGCGGCGACGGGCGGTCGCGGCGCAAGTCCTGCCGAATTAAGTCCGAGCGAATTGATCACCTCCTGCTCGATCCATTGCCGCACCGGTGCGGGCGCGTTGCGGATCTGGTCGGCGGTCAGGGTAATTCCGGTCATGGGCTGGTCTCCTGGGCAGGATGCTTGGACAAGGCGCTCCTGTTTGCTCCAGTCTATGAACGAGGGCCTGAGGCATGTTGATGCGGATCAAGCCGGCAGCGGGCTTGCTCCGCCTCTCCCGCTTGCGGGTGAGGGTTCTTTCCTCTGGGGGATTGTCCCGTTGTGGAGACACCCTCTCCCCAACCCTCTCCCGCAAGCGGGCGAGGGAGCCAAGCGCCGATGCCGCTGCATCGTGCACGCCATATGCGATTGCCCCGCCGACGACCGGAGCCTGCTATGCTGATACTATATCCCTGTTTTGCCCGACGGATCAACATCTATTCGGAAAAATCGCAGTCGCTGCCGCGCCTACTGTGCATGGGGTTGTTTTGCGGTTTTTGTTTCGGCCATCGAGTCCGCCGTCGCTTTGACGCGAATCCCGTTCCCGGGCATGATCGCCTTCCGCTTCGCGTCACTGCAGAGGAACTCCTTCGGATGTTGAGACCGCTTTTCGCCGCCGCCGTCCTTGTCACGCTCGCCGGCGGATCGGCGCAGGCCGCGCGCTGCGGTGGCGACTTCAACAGCTTCGTCGCCAGCATGAGTGCGGAGGCGCAGGCGGCTGGCGTGTCGGCGGGCGTGACCAGCGCGGCATTCAGCGGCATCACCCAGGATGGCGCCGTGCTCGCCTTCGACCGGCGCCAGCGCTACACCTTCAACAAGACCTTCGAGCAATACGTCTCGACCCGCGTCGGCGCCGGCCGCATCAATGGCGGCCGCGCGCTGCTGCAGCGTCATGCCGCGCTGCTCTCGCGCATCGAGCAGCAGTTCGGCGTGCCCAGGGAGATCCTGGTCGCGATCTGGGGCCTGGAGAGCGATTTCGGCAAGGGTGACATGGGCAAGCTGCCCGTGATCCGCACCCTGACCACGCTCGCGCATGATTGCCGCCGCACCGAGCTGTTCCAGGGCGAGCTGCTCGCCGCGCTCAAGATCGTGCAGCGCGGAGACCTGCCGTTGCGCGACCTCATCGGCGCCTATGCCGGCGAGATCGGCCAGACCCAGTTCCTGCCGTCGTCCTACATCAAATACGGCGTCGATTTCGACGGCGACGGCCATGTCGACCTCCGCCACAGCGTCGCCGACGTGCTGGCCTCGACCGCGAACCTGCTGCACTCCAACGGCTTCAAGATGGGCCAGCCCTACGACGAAGGCTCGGCCAATTTCGAAGCGATGCGCGAGTGGAACAGGGCGGTGATCTACCGCAAGACGATCGGCTATTTCGCGGACCGGCTGATGGGGCAGTGACCGCATACGCGGTGTCATCGCCCGACTTGATCGGGCGATCCAGTATTCCAGAGACGGCAGTGATTGAACCGAGGAGCCGCGGCGTACTGGATGCCCCGGTCAAGCCGGGGCAAGACAGCGGAGTGTGGGCGGCGCTATTGCGTCCCTGACGACTTCCCTTTCGTCATCTTCTCCAGCCGCCTTTGCAACGGCGCCCAATACGTCCCCGGGCGGAAGCGCTGCAGGATGTCCATGAACCTCGCGTCATTGCCGATCAGGATGCGCGGCTCGTTGCGCTCGATGCCCCTGATGATGCGCAGCGCCGCGTCCTTCGGCGTCGTCCGCGCCGCGCTCTCGAACCGGTCGATCGCCTGCGCGCGGCGCGCATTGTCGGTGACGCCGACCCCGGTGCGCGATGAGCGCGCGATGGAGGTAGCGACGCCGCCGGGATGAACCACCGAGAGCCTGACAGGGCTTCCCGCGACCGCGAGCTCGTGCCGCACGCTCTCGGAAAAGCCGCGCACCGCGAACTTGGCCGCCGCATAGGCCGATTGTCCCGGCGGCGCGATGATGCCGAAGATCGAGGAGATGTTGACGATATGCGCTTCTGGCCTTGCCTTCAGATGCGGCAGGAAGGCGCGGGTGCCGTGCACCACGCCCCAGAAATTGATGTCGAACAGCCAGTCCATCTGCGCCTGGTCGATCTCCTCGAACGTCCCCATCAGCGCCACGCCGGCATTGTTGATGACGATGTTGAGCGCGGGATGGGCCGCGAGCGCCTCGGCTGCGAATTGCGCGATGTCGTCGGGCTCGCCGACATCGACGCGATGCACGCTGATCTTGCGCTGTGCACCGATCTCGGCGGCGAGCGATTTCAGCCCGGCCTCGTCGCGATCGGCGAGCGCGAGATCGCAGCCGCGGTGTGCGAGTTCAATTGCGAGGGCGCGGCCGATGCCGCTGGCCGCTCCGGTGATGGCGGCGGCGCCGCGAATCGCAGTCATGGGTAGCTCCCTCAATCCTCGAATGGAACTTCAATGTACATATTTTCAGTCTGGAACCGAACCATATCGCCGCTCGCCTCCTTAACCTTCGTGACTTGAAGCGGATGCGAGCATTGGAGCAGCCAGATGGGACAGGCCCAGCCATACCGAGCGACCGCGTTGATCGTCGAGGACGATGCGTTGCAGCGGGAGATGCTCTGCCTCCTGCTCGAGGAGAGCGGCTACCAGGTCATCCAGTGCGAGAGCGCGGAAGCCGCCGAGCGGGTGCTGGACAAGAACGCCGCCGCGCTCTGCCTGATGCTGACCGACGTGCAGCTGGCCGGACGCATGAACGGCGTCGAGCTGGCCCACGTCGCCAAGGACCGCAATCCGAAGCTCGACGTCGTCGTCACCTCCGGCCGCCCCTTGGCGCAGGCCTTGCCCGACGGCGCGAAATTCTGGGCCAAGCCCTGGGCGCCGCTGGACGTGTTGCGCGAAGCCGAGATCGCCCAGCTGAATTGAAGCGCGCCCGGCGCGGCGGCGCTGACCGTGTCGTGACTTCTCGGCAAGCGTCAGGGATGGTAGGGACGGGGCATGTCCTGGTCCTTCCTGCTCACCTCGCTCATCGTCGTCGCCTCGCCCGGCACCGGCGTGCTCTACACCCTGGCTGCGGCACTCACCCGCGGTTCGCGCGCCAGCGTGGCGGCGGCGTTCGGCTGCACGCTCGGGATCGTGCCGCACATGGTCGCGGCGATGCTCGGCCTTGCTGCGGTACTCCACACCAGCGCGCTCGCCTTTGCCGCGCTGAAATGGTGCGGCGTGGCCTATCTGCTCTACATGTCCTGGCAGGCGCTGCGGGAGACGGGGGCGCTCGCGGTCGAGGCTGATATCAAGGAGCGCTCGAGCGGCCGGGTCATCGTCACCGGCTTCCTGATCAACATCCTCAACCCGAAACTCTCGATCTTCTTCCTCGCCTTCCTGCCGCAGTTCATCGCGGTCGACGAGGCGCATGTGCTGGCGCGGATGCTGGAATTGAGCGGGGCATTCATGGCGATGACCCTCGCGGTGTTCGTCATCTACGGCCTCTGCGCCGCCTCCGTGCGCGCGCGCGTCATTTCCCGTCCCGGCGTGATGGCGTGGCTGCGCCGCTCCTTTGCGGCGGGGTTCGCCCTGCTCGGTGCCAAGCTGGCCTTCGCCGAGCGGTAGGCACTAAAAAAGCGGGCCCCGCGCCCGCCATCTTCAAACTCTCTCGGCTTTACCCGCCAGTCCTGCCCGACGCCCGGGCGGAGCGAGCTCCACCCGGGCAAAGAACATCCGCGCTACTTCTTCTTCGCGGCCTTCTTGGCCTTTTTCTTCGTCGCCTTCTTCGCCTTCTTCGCTTTCTTAGCCATAGGATCCTCTTAAGGGTTAATGGTGAAACGCGACACGAGGATCGCTCGGCGGAGGGCCAGCCTCGCAACATCCTCGATGACAAACTCAGCAGATTCGCGCGTCCATGCCCCGCGCTGTCACATCTGTGTCATTACGTTATCCACAGCTCAGATGCGTTTTTAGGTGATTTTGGCCCGCGAATCCGCTTCGCGGTCGGCTTCGACGCGATCGCGCATCGACGCCGACGACGTGCCTAACGATCCGATAACCGAGACGGGGCGTTCATGAATCCAAAACCAAGGGCGCGCTTTCGACGATCGCAGTGAGGTTCCGTTAAGCGCAACCCGCGCATGATCCTCCGCAAGAACACGGGGACGGGGTCATGGACGAACTTCTGCTGGGGACAGGGGGCGGGACGCTGCGCGTATCGCGAACGCCATGCTGAACGTACCGACGCTTTGGACGGTCTTCGTCGTCAACTTCCTGGCGCTGGGCCTGATCTGGGCCTATGTGACGCGCTCCTATCCGAAATTCGAAGCCGCGCGCTACTGGATGGCATCGGCTTTCCTGGGGGCCCTCGGCGCGATGACGGCGCTGGTCCACCTATTCGTCGATTCTCCAATTCCACTTCTGCTCGCGGCCGCCGGCATCATTGCGGCGAGTTGCTTCTCGGCGATGGGCATCCAGCGCTTCTATGATCGCCCGCTCTATCTGCGCCTCATGGTCGGGACGGCGGTTGTCAGCGTCGTCGGTGTCGTGCTGTTCAAGATCGGCTTCAACCAGCTGCAGCTGCGTATGCTGAGCTACACGATCGGCCAGGGCCTGCCGCTGGCTCTGTCGCTGCGCTTGTTGCTGTCGCCGCCGGAGGGCCGTGTCAGCCCCGGCGCGCGGCTGTCCGGCATCGTCATCCTCATCATCATCGCGGTGTTCGTGGCCCGCGCGGTCGGCAATTCGCTCGGCGGCGACTTTTCGGCGATAGCCGGCACTCAGGCCCATGGGGTCATGTTGCTCGGGCTTCTATTTCTGTCGATGACACTCAATTTCGGATTCCTGCTGATGGCAATGGATCGCCTCCGCAACGAGGTCGCCGATCTTGCGCTGCTCGACGATCTCACCGGCGTCGCCAACCGCCGCCACCTGTTGCAGCGGCTGAGCGAGGAATGCGCCCGATCGGAGCGCAGCGGCGAGCCGTTTTCGCTGCTGGTGATCGATCTCGACGGCTTCAAGACGATCAACGATACCCATGGCCACGCCGCGGGCGATGCCTGCCTCCGGCATTTCACCCTGATGGCGCAGACGCGCCTCCGGCCGGGCGACATGCTTGCCCGGACCGGCGGCGACGAGTTCTGTGTCGTGCTGCCGTCCTCGTCCTTGCGCGAGGGTGCGCTGATTGCCCGCCGCATCCTCGAGGTCTGCCGCCAGGATGCCGCCGGCTGCTCCGGCAACGACATCCCGATCGCGATCTCGATCGGCGTTGCGGAATGGGATCGCGGCATCGGCCAATTCCCGGATCGGCTGATCGCCCACGCCGACCATGCCCTCTATGCCGCCAAGAAGAACGGCAAGAACGATTTTGCGATCTACGATCAGGCCCCGCCGCTCTCGCCCGAGCCGGTCGAACCCGCGCGTAAATTCGCGTAAGTTTGCTACGCTTACGGTCCGCTGTTGGATCCTGTGATGATATCTCGCCTCGTTGCGGCGGTTCTCGCCGCGCTCCTGGTCTCTCCCGCCGCAGCCATGGACGCCGGGCTCGCAAAACTCGCGCGCAGCACCGGCACGCCCGATATTCCCGGCCTGAAGATCGTCTGGCTGGCGCCGTGGGGCGATGTCGCTGATGCCCATGCCTGGCGCAACATCATCGTGCACCAGACCGAAGGGCCATCGGGCTCGGCGCGCGGCGGCGCGCAGGAGCAGTTCAAAAATCCCACCCGGCGTGGTGTGATGGTCTGGGTCGAGACCGACGGCACGGTCTACTGGTCGGTCGCGGACACCTTGGTGCCGACCCATACCGACGGCGCCAACCGCAACGACAACAAATACATCGACAACAGCACGACCTATCATCAGGTCGTGCGCGACAATTCGATCGGTGTCGAGTTTGCCGGCAACTATCCCGATGTCACGATCGGGCCGACCGAGGCGCAGGTCGCGGCGTGGAAGATCCTGGTCCAGATCCTGCGCGCCCGCTACGGCATCCCGCTCGACCACGTCTATGCCCACAACTGGATCGACTTCAAGGACGCCCGCTATTGCGAAGGCTGCTGGCTCGCGACGCTTGCAAGGATTTGGGGGGAGTAGCCGCCGTCATTCCGGGGCGCGACGAAGTCGCGAACCCGGAAACCATCGCGCAGCAGAGTCGGTCGATGAATGGATTCCGGGCCCGCGCCAAGGGGCGCGCCCCGGACTGACGAGGGTTACACCGGCTGCGACATCCAGCCGAACAGCCGCCGGAACAATCCCGGCTGCTCAGGCAGCTCCGGCGGGCCGTCCGCGGCCAGCACGCGCTTGAGGAAGTAATCCAGAAAAACCATGTCGTTCGGCTCGGTGACGGTGAATTCCTCCTCACCGAAGTAGACGCTGTAATTGAAGAAGAACGGACCCATGATCGGGATCGTCGCGGTCGAGGCATAGTCCTTGGAGATCACGAACTCCGAGGGATCGAGGCCGTGGTCGCGCATGGCCTGCTCGACCTGCGGCAGCTTGCGCATGAACTGGGCGGAGAAGCCGCCGACGGTGGATTGCAGGATGATCGACACGGTGCGTGTCCGTTCTTTGATTGTCCGATCATCTTTGGTCGGTTGACCCGTCGCAGGCGTTCAAGAGGACCGCCGGCATCTCTCGCAACCATGCTGCGGCTCATACAAAAAAGCCGGCGTTGCCGCCGGCTTTTGGTCTCTTGTCGATCCGCCAATTTCTGGCGCGGGAAAAGCCGCGTTCAGTGCGCGGCTTCCAGCGCGGCCTGTTCGGCCCTTGCGATCGTGCCCTTGACCGCGGACTGCACCTTCTCGAAGGCGCGGACCTCGATCTGGCGGACGCGCTCGCGCGACACGCCGAACTCGGCGGCAAGGTCTTCCAGCGTCATCGGCTCATCGGCGAGGCGGCGAGCCTCGAAGATGCGGCGTTCGCGCGGGTTGAGTACGCCCATGGCGCCGTTCAGCGCGTCCCGGCGGTGATCATATTCCTCGTGCTCCGCCATCATGGCTTCCTGGTTGGGCGTATTGTCGACCAGCCAGTCCTGCCATTCGCCGGCTTCGCCGTCGTCCCGGATCGGCGCGTTGAGCGACGCATCGCCACCGAGGCGGCGGTTCATGTCGATCACGTCCTGATCGGTGACGCCGAGGCGCTTGGCAATGATCTTCACCTGGTCGGGGCGAAGATCGCCCTCGTCCAGCGCGTTGATCTTGCTCTTCGCCTTGCGCAGGTTGAAGAACAGCTTCTTCTGGTTCGCGGTGGTGCCCATCTTCACGAGCGACCAGGAACGCAGGATGTACTCTTGAATCGACGCCTTGATCCACCACATCGCGTAGGTGGCGAGACGGAAGCCCTTCTCGGGCTCGAAACGCTTCACCGCCTGCATCAGGCCGACATTGCCTTCCGAGACGACCTCGGAAATCGGCAAGCCGTAGCCGCGATAGCCCATGGCGATCTTGGCGACGAGCCGGAGATGGCTGGTGACGAGTTGATGTGCCGCGTCGCGATCGTCATGCTCGCGCCAACGCTTGGCGAGCATGTATTCCTGCTGGGGTTCCAGCATCGGGAACTTGCGGATCTCGGCGAGGTAGCGAGAGAGGCCGGATTCTCCATTGAGGACCGGTAAAGCAGCGGTACGGGCCATTATGAAGCCCTCCAAGGTTCAGGCCCCCGATAGCGGCGGGCCAGGCAGACGACCGCTTGGTTAAAGCCGGCCGTAGCTGCGATGTTCCACGTTGGTCACTTCCAACGCAGGCGCAATATACCTCATCGGGGGCCAAAAAGGGAAGGATTGCTGACGTCACGTCCCCGTGTGGCAGCTATAACTTTTTGTAAGGTAAGGCTTTTCTCAAAGCCCCTGCGTCATAGCGCCGCTTTCAATGCGCTCTCCAAGAGAAGCAAATCCTCCGGAAGACCCGCCTCCCAGTGAAGAGGTTCTCCCGTCCTGGGGTGCTCCAATACCAGCAAATAAGCATGCAGGGCCTGCCGCCCGAGAGCCGCCAAAGCGGCCTGCGACTCGGGTCCGAGCTGGTTCGCCTTGGTCTTGAAATGGGGGCCATAGACAGCGTCCCCCATCAGGGGGTGGCCGATATGGGCGAGGTGAACGCGGATCTGGTGGGTACGGCCGGTCTCGAGCTCGCACGCCAGCAGCGCCGCGACCGGCTTGCCGTCGCGCCCAGTAAAGCTCTCCAACAGCTCCCAATGCGTCACCGCTTCGCGGCCACCCTGTCGCACTGCCATCTTTTCCCGCGCATGCGGATGGCGGTCGATCGGCGCGTCGACGGTGCCGCGGTGCCGGCCCGGCAATCCCCAGGCGAAGGCCATGTAACCGCGCCGCATCGGTCCGGTGCGGCCGTGATCGGCGAATTGGGCGGTGAGCGAGGCGTGCGCGAGGTCGTTCTTGGCGACCACCATCAGCCCGGTCGTGTCCTTGTCGAGCCGGTGCACGATGCCGGGCCGGCGCACTCCGCCGATGCCCGACAGCGAACCTCCGCAATGGGCGATCAGCGCGTTGACCAATGTGCCGGTCTCGTGGCCGGCCGCGGGGTGTACGACCAGGCCTTTTGGCTTGTTGATGACGATGATGTCGTCGTCCTCGAACACGATATCCAGCGCGATATCCTCGCCCTTGGGCTGGGGCGGGGCCGCCTCCGGCACGTCGATTCTGATCGTATCGCCTGAGGCGACGTGATAAGCGGGGTCGCGGATCTCGGCGTTCTTGAGGCTCACCGCGCCCGCCAGAATCAGGGCTTTCAGCCTTGATCGCGACAGATCCGGCAGTCGTGCCGCCAGCACGCGGTCGAGCCGAGCCGAGCCCTCGTCGCCTTCGACCACGACGTCCAACCTTTGCGCTGACCCTGAGCTTTCCATGACGACGTCTGATACCGCTGTTCCCGAACCGACCCCCGAGCAGACCGCGCTGTTCGTGCGGGTGCGGCGGATGATGCTGATCGCGGGATTGACCACGGCGCTGGCCGTCTGCGCCGTTCTGATTGCGGTGGGCTACCGCCTTTTCAAGTCGGAGGGAAGGGCGACTGAACCGTTGAGCGACGTCACCGCCACCCTGCCAAAAGGCGCCAAAATCATCTCCACGGGCGTTGCCGGCGATCGCCTCATGGTGACCCTGGATATCGGCGGGGTCACCGAGATCCGCACCTTCGACGCCCACACGCTGAAGCCGACCGGAAACCTGAAATTTGCCAATGAGCCGTGAGGCCGGCTCGTTTACCCCTCCATCGTCGTCCTGGCGAAAGCCAGGACCCATAGTCACGGGCGGGTATAGTTACGGAGATTGGGAGTTAACCCTGCGCGTCACAACTGCTCAATGTGGTAATGGGTCCCGGCTTTCGCCAGGACGACCATGCGGAGACATTTGAAACCCGCAATCTCACCTTGCCGTCGGCAAAATTCGCGGCTATGTCCTCTCCCTCACGCTCCCTTCGTCTAGCGGTTAGGACGCGGCCCTCTCAAGGCTGAAACAGGGGTTCGATTCCCCTAGGGAGCGCCATTTTTCCAGACCGCCCCTGACAGGCAGCTCAGCCGGACCGAAGCCACTGCTCGGCGGTGAGGGCCTTCAGCTCCTCAAAATAAGCCAAATTCGGATCCTCGCCGGCCGCGGTGTCGGGCTTCGCGCCGCCCGCTTCGACCTTGCGCATCAGGTCGTTCATGTGTGCAGCGAGGACTGAGCCGACCGCATGAATGGCCTCGTGGCGGTCGAGCCCCTCGTCCATCAGCCGTTCCAGCGTGCGTCGCACCGGCAGTTCGGGATCGGCAATCTGGCTCTCGACGATTGCATGGAAGATCGCGTGCACTTTTGGCCGCGGAAAGCGGATTCCGGCGCGCCGATGGTAATCCATCACGAGGTCGATCCGTTCCTCCTCATCCAGTGCAAGCCATTGCTCGCGGTCCGGTTCAATGAAGGGGTCGTACGCCAGCATCCTTCCCTCCGCTTCCTCGAGCGCCGACGAGACGAAATCCAAGCCGTCATCCAAACCATGATCCAAGGCATCATCTTGGAGCAATCCCGACGACGGCCCATCAAGCCGTTGCGCGTCGAGGCAGCACTTCTTGAACTTCTTGCCGCTGCCGCAGGGGCAAGGGTCGTTGCGTCCGACCTTCTGCGAGTTCATGAACGGAATCTCCATCGATAGAGCCGGACCCAAGCTTTTTGCAGCAATGACGATATCGGCATTGGTACCGCGCCGAGCAACATCAGGTCATGATAAACAGGCTCTGACGCTCTTCGCCGGAGCGTCCGGACCCAATTCCTCCCACATCCAACCGAAGCTGTAACTGCATCGCGCCGGAGCCATCGCCGGACTTGGCCGTCATGTTCTCCAGCAGCTTGAGCCATTCGGCGACTTGGTCTGGTCCGTCCTTCGCCTTGACCGTGGCGCGATGCGTCAAACCTCCGAGCGTGCCAACCGGCTCATCGACGACGCTGCGGCATGCTGCGCTCAAAGGCGCGATGTGTCATGCAAAAACGCGCCCACCTTGCAGGAAAGGTCAGGCCTGGTCAGTCAGGTCAATATAAGCCATCTTGTCCATGACGCCGCCGATCAGCCCCGCTTTGTAGACGGCTTCAGCGAAGCGTCGGTCCTCGGCTATGCGGCTAAGCTCCCTGTTGCCGATGCTCCGGGGCAGCATCGCACAAATTGCTTCGAGCATTTCGACCTCGAATGGGACGTTGACGCCGGCGGTCATCGAGAACGGACCGGGGGTGATCAGTCTGGTCGCAATCAATTCTCCTTCGTCCATCGAAGCTTCAAGCCCAACGTCGAGCAGCCACACTTTGGTGTTGCGGAGAATATCGGTGACGATCAGGCCCGCAGAGTCGTGAGGTCGTTCGATCAGAAGTATCGCGAACTGTGAAGCGCGCATCGCGTCCAACATCAACCGCTCGTCGGATTGCGGTGCGAATGGGGCCGGCCTCGCGTAGCGGTCGATCGCCCGGGAGCGGTCGGCCGGCGCCGTGTAAATGGCGAGGTCGTAGACGAAATACATCTCGTCCTCATGGTCGAGAACGAAGGTTCTTCCCTGTGCCAATCCGAGCCGACGCGCCTGACTCAAGAGTGCGTCGGCAGAGATGGACCTGAGGACGTCGTCGTGAAGTGTCTTGGAGATTTTCCGAAGATGAAGATACCTGTCGAGAAGATCGTCCCGCGTCGAACGCATATCGGGACCCCAAGGCAGTGGTGGCTGGCGCTGGACGAGAGGAAGGGCCATAGAAAGTCTCCGCATTGGACCGACGACCTCTGCAAAAGTTACGCTCTGGATCGATTCGCGTAACTCCCAATTTCGCGATTTCACATTGGCCGGAGGCGCCAGGTTCCACCTTTCCCACAGCCGAGGAAAATCATCTCGCAAGGTCGAAAGGCGCTTAATCGTGGGAGCGGCAGGGCTGTCAGCACACTCAGCCTGTTCGGCCTATTTATTGGTCGGTGTTCACAAGATGATTGGATTTATATTTCAACAACATACGAGTCTCGGCCTGTTCTGAACGGCACGCCATTCCACTCTATGGTGCCGTTGGAATCTCCGTTCGCCCGCGCCGGTTTCAGATGACACTTGGTTGATTTCACCCCCCGCTGGTCGTTGGCTTGCCACACCGAACCCCGAGGCGCAGATTGCGCTCCACGGTTTCCGTCCATGCTTCGGGGGGAATGCTAGGTGGACAAGGGCGAAAATGATCTCAATGGTTGCTACGCCATTGAGCCCGTTGCCGCGAAGGGGGACTTGCAGGCCATCGGATCGCCGCTCGCGTCTAACTCGCTTGGTTTCCGCGCAGCCGAGATCCTCGGCAGGCTGCGTAGCGGCGTCGGTTTCCGCCTGCTGGCCGCCGTGCTGCTGTTCAGCTCGCTCGTCACGCTGACGCTGACCGCGCTTCAACTTTACCTCGACTACGATCACGAAGTCGGCGTTATCGAGACGCGTCTCGACGAGATCGGCCGAAGCTACCTTGCGAGCCTCGGCGAGAGCCTTTGGGCGCTCGACCAGAACCAGCTCCAGCTCCAGCTCAACGGCATTCACCGCCTGCCCGGTATCCGCGCAGTCGAGGTCCGAGAGGTCATCGACCGCAAGGATCCGATTCACATCTCCGTCGGAGAGCGCAGCGCGCGCGCCAGCATCGCCCGCGAATATCCGCTCGACTACATGGTTCGCGGCATAAAACGTCCGATCGGGATCCTTTATGTCGAAGCGACACTCACCGAGGTCTGCCGCCATCTCCTGAACCGGACTCTCGTCATCCTCGTGAGCCAGGCGGCCAAGACGTTTCTCGTCTCGCTCTTCATCCTCTATATCTTCCACGTCCTGGTCACCCGCCACCTCATCACCATCGCCGGCTTTGTCGGAAGCTACAATTTTGCGCGGCCGCCGCCGCCGTTGCAGCTGAGCAGGAGAGTCCGCGACAAGCCCGACGAGCTCGACAAGGTCGCGGACGCCTTCAATGATTTGTGCGCCAATTTGCAGCGCGCCTATGGCGATCTGCAACAGGTGAACGCGCAGCTTCAGCAAGACCTCTTTGTGCGCCAGAAGGCCGAGCAGGCCGCCCAGTTGAGTGAGCAGCGCTTTCGCGATTACGCGGAGACCGCATCCGACTGGTTCTGGGAAACCGGACCGGATCATCATTTCACCTACATATCGGAAAGGCTGGATGCCTTCGGGATGGACCGAGCCGCGTTGATCGGCACGAGCCGCATCGAAACCGCGATCAACAGCGGCGCCGAGCCGGAGAAATGGCGCGCACATGAAGCCGTGCTGGAACGTCACGAGCCGTTCCGCAATTTCGAGTACACGAGGCGCGATCTGGCCGGGCGACTGCGCCATGTCAGCGTCAGCGGGCAGCCCGCATTCGCATCCGATGGCCGCTTCCTGGGATATCGCGGCACCGGCACCGACCTGACCGAGCAGCACGACACCACGGACAGGTTGCGCCAGTCCCAGAAGATGGACGCGATCGGCCAGCTCACTGGCGGCGTCGCTCACGACTTCAACAACGTGCTGACGGTGATCACCGGCACCATCGAGATCATTCAGGAAGGCGTAGCCGACCGGCCCGAGCTCGCCGCGATCGCCCAGCTCATCGACGAAGCGGCCGTGCGCGGCGCCGAGATCACTTCGCAGCTTCTGACCTTCGCGCGCCGCCAGCCGTTGCAGCCACGCGAGGTCGACATCAACGACCTGGTGCTCGATGTCTGCAAGCTGCTCAAGCCGATGCTCGGCGAGCACATCGAGATCGACACGCTGCTTGCGGGCGATGCGTGGTCTGCGCTGGCCGATCCATCGCAGCTTTCGGCGGCGATCGTCAATCTCGCGATCAATGCAAGAGATGCCATGCCCGGCGGCGGCAAGCTGGTGCTCCAAAGCGCCAACGTGGTCATCGATGACGCTGCCTCGTTCGACGACGAGGTGCGCGCCGGCGCATACGTGATGATCACGGTCGCCGACACCGGCCAGGGTATTCCGGCTGACATCATCGGTCGGGTGTTCGAGCCTTTCTTCACGACCAAAGGGGTCGGCCGCGGCACCGGGCTGGGGCTTGCGATGGTCTACGGGTTTGCCAGGCAGACCGGCGGCGCCGTGAAGATCGAAAGCGAACAGGGGCGGGGCACCGTGGTCAGGCTTTACCTGCCGCGCTCGGAGATTCAGGCCACCGCGAAATCGGCATCCGCTCCGGCCGTCGCTGCGATCGGCGGCCAGGAAACCATCCTGGTGGTCGAGGACGATCCGCTGGTGCAAGGCTATGTGATCGCCCAGCTCGGCGGCCTCGGCTACAAGACCCTGATCGCCAGCGACGCAGAGGCGGCATTGGCGCTGGTCGACCAGGGTGCCGAGTTCGATCTTCTGTTCACCGATGTGGTCATGCCGGGCGGAATGAACGGGCGCCAACTGGCAGAGGCCGTGCTAGCGCGTCGCCCGGGGATGAAGGTGCTCTACACGTCGGGCTACACCGACGAGTTCGTCCACGACGGACGTCTCGACACCGGCGTCGCGCTGCTGCGCAAGCCATACCGAAGAGCTGATCTCGCGCAGATGATCCGCGAGGTCCTATCGGCAAAATAATGTGCAAGATCCTTTGAGTGCTGCGAGGCCAAGTACCGATTCTGCGAGAGCGCTTCATGTCATCCTCTCATCCCCATGCATCCGGCCGTTGCTTGCAGAACTGCCGATCGTGTTTCCTGTTCGCGGCTCTCCTGCTGCTGGCGGTGCTGCCTCATGCTCTCCGTGCGGAATCGTTGCGTCCGTTCGTGATGGTGACGGACCAGCCAGAAACCACATACGAAGGCAAATGGCAGCGGCTCGCCTACCAGGAGGCGTTCAAGCGGCTCGGCGTTCCACTCGAGGTCGACCTGATGCCGACGCAGCGGGTGAGCGCGATGGTCGATTCCGGCGCCGTCGATGGGCAGTTCATGCGCGTTCCCGCCTACGGGGAGACGCACCCCGACCAGGTCCGGGTCGACGAGTCGATCTACGAGGTGAGGTTTGCGATCTGGGCCAGCAATCCGGCGCTGACCTTGCCGCGTCTCGAGGATCTGGCTGCGACGAACTGGATCGGCGTCTATCGACGCGGCGTCGAGCTGTGCCAGCGCTCGTTATCATCTCTGGTGCCGGAGACGCGCCTCACCAGCATCGCGACCGAGTATGACGGCTTGCGCATGCTGTTGAGCGGCCGCGTCGACTTTTTCTGCGAGATCGATGCCGCGCTCCTAAGCGCGCTCTATTCGCCCGAGTTCAAGGGCGTCACTTCGGTGCGGCCGCTGCTGACGATCGGCGACCGGATGGTGCTCTATCCATATCTGTACAAGACCCATGCCGACCTCGCGCCCCGCCTTGCCGCCGTTCTGAAGGAGATGAAGGCGGAGGGCCTGCTGGAACGGTACAGACAGCAAGCGCGGGAGAGGTGAGCGCGGGTGACGAACAGGCCGCCTCCGTCTCAACGTCCGGTCCACAGACGTCAGGGCTTGGGGCCGGTCGGCCGATGCCGCTCGAAGTCGGCGCCCCCGATTTGGTCGGGCGTCTGCCGCATGAGCTATTGCAGGAAGAAGCGCGGCTCTCTCACGAAGATGAAGTTGAACGCCTGGCTCCGGTTGATGGTCACCGTCGGTGGTTCGTCCTGGCAAATGACCCGTTCGTGAAGCAGGCTCTGCGGATGATTGAGTAGCTGCGAGACGGGATCGATCGGATCGGGGAATTCGGCGCTTTCCCCGTGAAACCAGACGATGGCGAAGTCGTCGCGCGCCATGGCCACGACCTGATCCACGCGGCCTTGCTTCAACCGGGGCACCAGTCCGGCCAGCGCGGCGCGGAGGGCAGCCCGAAACTGGCTTCCGGTTTGCGTCGCGTCCTTCTTCAATCCGATCAGGACGTGAGTGACGCCGTATTGCCAATCGATATCGGTCGGGAAAAGGAAAAACGGATCCACGGCCGTCGGCGGAAGCTCGTCCATGAGGATCGGGAACGAGGCTCCGGACGGCGGCGATGCGTAAACGCCGCCATGGGTCTGGGTGTAGACCCGGCCACGCAGCGTTTCGCTGCTGGCATGCCGCCACGCGGCCGGACTGGGATAGCAGATCAGGGCAAATTCGTGCGGCAGTCCGGCGGGCGGATTCGACACCACGCCGGGCAGGTACGCTGCAAGTCCGAGCGGCTGCAACATATAGGGCGTACCGGGCATGAAGGTCTGCCCCAGTTGGGTGAAGAACTGGCTCTCGTTCAATTCGGGCCGGTTGAAGCCGCAGAACACGCGGATCGCCGACGTGGGTGTCGCGTAGCTGAATGGCTGGTTCGACATGCCGTTCCCCCTAGAGCTCGGATGCAAGCTGGGTGGCCTGCCGTCGCGCGACCGCGACGATGGTGAGGTGCGGATTTGCTGGAGATACGCTCGGCCAGGATGCGGAATCGCACACGACGAGCCGCTTGACGGCCCAGAAGCGCCCGAACGAATCCGTCATTGACGAGGCGGGATCACGCCCCATGATCAGCCCGCCGGCTTCGTGATGGCTGGCACCGAGCGGCAGGTTCTGGACCTGCGCTGAATCGGCGCCGAGCGCGCAACGCGTCTGCTCCAGCGCCGCCATTTGACGGGCTGCGAGCGCCTGGTCGTCCGCGTCGGGCGAGATCGTCACGCGATACGATCCCGGGGCATCTCCTGGCAATGCCTCGACGAAATTGCCCGCGCGTGGTTGAATCGGGGCGAAACTCCGGACCATTGCCGCATAATACGGACCGCGATCGGGTGCCCAAGGACCGTGTTCCCTGGCCAGAAAGAGATTGTCCGACGGCAGATGAATCTCGATCTGGTAGTCCCGCGTCTTGTCGGCGGGAATCCAGATGATCGAAACTTCCGGCGTATCGGCCAGATAATCGGCTGGATTCATCGGATAATAGGCCCGCACGAAATTGTGGTCCGAGATGAAACGGCCGGCGAGATTGTGCGGATTCGGCAGACCCGATGCCAGGGCAAGCCTCGTCGATTCGAAGGCGCCGGCGGCCAGCACGACCGAGTGCGCATTGACCCGCAGGACCGCCCCTGTCGCGAGGTCGAGGGCCTCGACACCGGAGGCCGTATCGCCGGACAGGAGAATCTTTCTGGCGAAAGCACGCGTCGATATCGATATCAGCCCGGATGTCGTGACCGCGGTCGAACGGAGCAGCGGGGCGAGCGAATTGCCGACCGTTCCGGCCAGCCAGCCGGATGCGGTCTTGTGGCAATCGACGGCGTATGGACCAAGGCGCGCGTCGAGCCCTGCACTTTTCAGCCGTGCCATCAGCAAATCGCTCAGCCGTCCCGCGCTGTATTCGGTCGTGACCCGAAACTCGGCTTCCGCCCATTCATAGTGATTGTCGATCTCGCCGATCGAAAACGGCCAGTCGTCGAAATCGTCCGCGTCGAACCGGGGGGCCGCACCGTTCCAGAACAGGCCGCGCCCGCCGAGACAGCCGATCAGCGATCCGAACGTTCCGCCGCCGGAGAGCTGCGGGCTGTAGGACAGCGCCTGCTGAACGCCTCGCACGAGGTTGGGATCAAACCTCAAGTCGGTGCTCTGGACATGAGTCAAGAGCGACAGCGGCCCTGCTTCGAGCAGAGCGACGCGCTTGCCCGCCTCCGCAAGCGTGCGCGCGGCGGTGATGCCCGCGCTTCCACCGCCCACCACCACGGCATCGAACGGGGACGTCAAGGAGCTCGCGCTGACCTTGGTCAAGGCAACCGTCAATTTGTCGGCAACGGGGTCCGTCACCTAACTCTCCGCGACCAGCAGAAACAGCTGCTTTTCATCGATCACGACAGGCAGCAGGGTGTGAGCGGCGGCCACGGCCTTGGCGTTGGCCAATTGCGACCACCCGGCACAGGTGCTGTAGATCCGGTATGCGACGACCGCCCCGTCCGGGCGATACGCGACGAAATGCGGATGCCCCTGATCCCGTTCGAACGGTGCCACCAGACTCAGCGTCTGGGCGTCGACGAGCTGCATGTTGCTATCTACCTCGCTCGTGCCGGTGGCGGGGTCGTCGAGCACGTGGTCGATGTTGACGTTTGGAAACTTGGTATTCGTCTTGAGGAAGAAAACCTCTTTCCCCAGCGTGAAGAACGCAAACCTGGTCCAGCCCGGCGCCCAGACATGATCCCAGACGGTATGAGCTGCGATTGGCGGCGCGCCGGGCTGCGACGAAACCAGGCCTTCGATGCGATAGAGGCATACGCTTCCGCTGTCGAAGCCGTATCCCATGATGATGACCCGGCCGCCCGCAACGAACGATTTGACCATCGTGAAGTCGCGCGACATCGCCGGGGCATGGAAGCGGGAGTACATGTACTTTCCGCGAATGGCGAGATCGGATCCCAGCGAGAAAAATCCGAATAGCCCCGTATCGGGGCGATAAGTCATGAGGAAGTTCTCGTTGTAATACTTGAACGCATCGAGGGTGGACCAGCCCGTCCCGAGATTGATCGATGCGACCTTACGGGTCGGCGGGTCCGACAGGGTGGTCTGGAACAGGTCTGTCGTCCCGTCGGCCGCGCGATATGCACACAGGATGTGATCGTCTCCATTCCGAATGAAGACGAAGGCATCGTAGCGAGGGCCCGCGAATTCCGCGGGCGTTCCGGAATACGCTGAGGTCAGCGTCCAGCTACCCTTGTTCGAGCTAAGCTCGAGGAGCTGCAAGGTCGTGGCCATGGTGATGTCTCTCTCGGCCGCCTGGGGTGAATCTCAACTGGAAACGAACTCTTCCTTTGCGACAAGCGATGCGCTGGAGAACAGGTAGCTTCCGCGAAATACTTCCGGATTGTCGCAGGAGACATGTGCAAGGTAGAGTTCACATCTCGCGCTGGTTTCGTCCACGAAGCCGATGCGGCGCCAGTCGATCGCGCTGGCTTGCGGATCGACCGAAACTTCATCCATCCTTTGTTTCAGCGCTTGCGCGACATCGGCGGGAACATCGCCCGGCGTCACGTCATTCGCGGAAAAGTCGCGTCCTGCCGCGATCTGGAGCAGGAGATGAGAGGGCGTCGACCTCATCGCCCGGCGTCGCGATGCTTCCAGCACGAAGCCTGGATTGGCCGGCGCAGGCGCCGCTATTGTCATCGCGACGGCAGCCGATGCATGTACGGGAAAGCGGGAGCATATCAGGCTCCAGGTCGCCAGCACGCTGGCCGCGGACGTCACGCCGCCAAACTTTGTGTAGGTATGGAAGGCGACATTTCCTTGTTGCTGCGGCGTCAGAGTTCCGTCGATCTGCGGATCCGAGGCGTTGCGAATGGCCGCCCATTCAGGTGCGCCATGGCCGAGTTCACCAATGATAAGTCCGAGCGAGGCGTCGCCCATGTCGCAGGCCTGCCCAAGCCCCTGCAAGCCGGCCGAGTTTGTCGTGTTGTCGAATGCGAACGTGTCGGTCGTCACGATCTTCGGCTCTGCGACGACCGAACCGTCGTAGAGGATGGCCGGTAGTCCACCCGTATGCTGCTGGTCGCCGCTTTCGGCGACCAGGGCCGCATTTATCTCCAGCATTGCGGCCGGCGGCGGCGCGAAGGAGGGTGGCAGAGCGGTGGTGGGATAGGAGGCCTTTGCGAATGGCTTCTGGACAAACTGCCGCGTGCAATCAAACACGGTCTCCTTGGCGACGACGACGTCGCCGAGCAGGACGTTGGCACCAATCGCTCCCCCCGTACCGGTCGTGACGATGAATTGTGCTCCGGTCTCCGCGATCATCTGCTTCCACAAATCGAGCATCGGCAGCCTGGCGGGCGCCGGTTGACCCGGGTTGTAGGTATCATGGTCGAGGTGAAGGCCCGACTTGATACAAATCACCTTTTTTCCTGCAAGCTTGATCGGATAGTACATCCCTAGCGAATGGAAGAATCTCGCGCTGCTATGACTGTTGAACGGCGCTCGCTTCCCGATCACGAGTGGGATGTACTGATCGAGCTTCGATTTATATTGATACCAATTGTCGAACGAGACGCCGGGCGTCAGCAGGGTGGCCAGGGTCTGCGCTTCGGCGAGCGTCCAGGTGACGATGACGACGTCGGCCTTGGGCAACGGCTCGGACGGATCGGGCGGAACGCTGGGCGTGTCCAGCGTCGGCGCCAGATGCGCAGGAAACGCAACCGGCTTGGCCATCAGACCGGCTGCAAGCGCGGCCGCCATCTCCGTCGCGGTAGAGAAGAAGCCGGGTTGCGGATGAGTGGGATCGAATTCAATGATCTTGAGGCCAAGTTCTTGAGGGTCGAAGGCCATGCTTCACTCCATTGAAATAGTAGTCCCGACTTTTGGAATATCTTTGTATGTCTGGCGCTGGTTTGAGGGGCGGCGGCGCGCCGGGGCCTGACCAATGTTCGATAGCAAATGACTAATATGAAATACGCTCACGCAGTTTGGAGGTTTGTTTCAAAAAAGCAACTAAAAATTGTGATTGGAGACGCGGCGCGCACGGATGCTGCCGCCGGCCTGCCGCGCTGGCGAAGAGGCGCGGCAATAGCATGATACGTCGGCATCGGCGGAGGTGGTCGTGGCTTCCGGAATCTGCCTCTATGGGATCGGGACGTACCTCCGAAGCCAGGCCTTTGGGGGCCTTGGCATAAGCTTCTGCGGAGTGACGACATGAGCGGTTTGGTGATCTCGGGCGGCCGGGTGGTGGATCCTGCGAGCGGGATGGATGCCGTCGGCGACGTGGCCGTGGTAGACGGCAAGATCGCCGCGGTCGGCGCCTCGCTCGGTGGCGCAGAGCGGGTGATCGATGCGACCGGCCTCGTGGTCGCGCCCGGCTTCATCGATCTGCATGCCCATGGCCAGTCCGTTCCCGCCGATCGCATGCAGGCGTTCGACGGCGTGACGACGACGCTCGATCTCGAGGCCGGCGTGCTGCCGGTCGGCTCCTGGTATGAGCGCCAGGCGAGGAAGGGTCGCGTCCTGAACTACGGCGCCGCCACCAATTGGGCCTTTGCACGCATCGGCGCGATGACCGGCTCCAATGCGGAGAGTTCGCTGGAGGCGTTCGGCAATGCCATGCGCGATCGCCGCTGGATGGACAACGTCGCCAGCGATGCCGAGGTGACGGGAATCCTCGACCGCCTCGCGAGCGGCCTCAACGAGGGCGGCATCGGCATCGGCATCTTGAACGCCTATGCCCCGGGCGCCGGCGTGCAGGAGCTGACTGCGGTGTGCCAGCTCGCCGCCAAGCAGAACGTGCCGACCTTCACCCACGTCGCCTACATGTCGCGCATCGACCCCGAGAGCGCCGCGGAGGCCTATATCCGCCTGATCGGCTATGCCGGCGCGACGGGCGCGCATATGCACATCTGCCATTTCAATTCGTCGAGCAAGACCGACATCGAGCGCTGCCGCGCGCTGATCGAGAAGGCGCAGGCGCAGGGCCTGCCCATCACGGTCGAGGCTTATCCTTACGGCACCGGCTCGACCGTGCTGGCGGCGGCCTTCTTCAGCGATCCGCAATTCGTCGAGCGCAACGGCACCGGCTATGATTCCGTGCAGCGCGTGACCGACGGCTATCGCTTCCACGACCGCGAGGAGCTCTTGAAGGCGCAGGCCGAAGAGCCGTCCTCGCTGGTGCTCTGGCACATCCTCGACACCGAGCACAATGCGCATCACCGCGACCTGCTCGACATGTCGGTGCTGTATCCCGGCGGCGCGATCGCCTCCGACGCGATGCCGTGGACGACCTCGGACGGCAAGACCTACACCGGCGACGCGTGGCCGCTGCCTGACGATGCGACCTCGCACCCGCGTTCGGCCGGCTGCTTCACGAAATTCATCCGCGAATGGGTGCGCGAGCGCAAGACCGTGTCGCTGCTCGAAGGCGTGCGCAAATGCGCGCTGATCCCCGCGGAGATCCTGTCGCAGAGCACGCCGGCGATGCGCAGCAAGGGCCGGCTCGCCAGGGACGCCGACGCCGACATCGTCGTGTTCGACTACGAGAAGCTGTCGGACCGCGCGACCTTCACCGCGATGAACCGTCCGTCGGAAGGTGTGCGGCATCTCGTCGTCAGCGGTCAGCCCCTGATCACCGACGGTGTGCTGGACGTCGCGGCGCGGCCGGGAAAGCCGGTGCGCCGTCCTGTCGTTGCGAGCTGATCGATGCCGGTCCCCATCCTCCTGGTGACGGGCTTCCTGGGAGCGGGCAAGACCACGGTCGTCAATCATCTGCTGGCGCACGCCGACGGACGTCGCATTGCCGCCGTCGTCAACGATTTCGGGGCGATCAACATCGATGCGGAGCTGATCGCGGGCGCCAGCGATGGCGTGGTCAGCCTCGCCAATGGCTGCATTTGCTGCTCGCTCGAAGGTGATCTGCTCCGGACGATCTCGACGCTGCTGCGGCGTGATCCGAGGCCGGAGTACATCGTCATCGAGACCAGCGGCGTCGCCGATCCCGGCGACATTGTGCGCAATTTGATGGATCCCGTAATCCTGCGCGAAGCGCCGCTGGAAACGGTGCTGTGCGTGATGGACGCCGCAACACCGCCGGCCAACCTGGACGACGCGCTCCAGCGCTCGCAGCTGCGCGTCGCCGATATCGTGGCGCTGAGCAAGCTGGATCTGGCGGGCGAAGGCGCAGGCGCGCGGATGCGCGAGGCCATTCGCGCCCAGCGCGTGCCCGCCGTTGTTGTCGATGCCAGGCAGGGCGAGATTCCATCCGCCCTGCTGTTTCCCGCGAGCGATCGTGCGCCCGCGCCGCGAGAGCCAGGGCCGAAGCGTCCGGCTGAAGAGCGCTTCGAGACTCTGAGCTGGACCTCGGACCATCCGATCTCGCTGCCGCGCCTGCAGCAGGCGATCGGCAGGCTGGCGCCGAAACTGGCGCGCGCAAAGGGCCTGTTCGAAACGGCTGAGCAGCCCGGCCGCCAGATGGTGTTCCAGTTCGCTGGCGGCCGCGCGACGCTTGCGCCAGGCGATGCCCCCGCGCCAGGCGTGCCCCGCGCGCGGATCGTCTTCATCGCCGAGCTCGGTGTGCTCTCGAAGACCGAGCTCGACGCGCTCATGGACGGCTGTGTTGCTTCGTCCTGACGTGAGGCGATAGAGTCATTCGCTCCATCGTCGGCTGCTGCCTGTTGTCCTGTCGTGTCGATCCGAGGCCATTATGCCCCTGAATAACTCCGCCCCTGCTGACGCGGCCTCACGCCGCGCGGCCAAGCCGGCCATCGTCTATCCCGCCGGGTCGATGCCCGCGCCTGACATGGCCACGCTCGAATCCGCGCGGCGGACGATGGTCAAGACCCACGAGCTCATCGTGCCGCCACGCGATGCCCGCGCCTTTCGCGTGGCGCGCGGTCAATTCCTTCGCATCGTCAGCATCGAAGGCCCGCAGGTCGGCGATCTCAACCTCTGGAACGCGGACGATCTCGCCGAGCGTTTCTTCAGCGGCAAGACGCGGGCGCTCCACGGCACCCATGTCGGCCTCGGTAACCGGCTCTGGAGCACGATGCCTTATCTGCGACCGATGGCGACCATCAGTCACGATACGCTCAGCTGGTACGGCTTCGACGCCGACGGCGCCGGCATCCATGACGTCATCGGCACGCGCTGCGATCCCTACACCAATCTGTTGCTGAACGGCACGAGCTACGATTACTGCTGCCACTCCAATCTGTCGCGCGCGCTCGCTGCCGAGCTGAAGGTCGATCCCGCCGCGGCCGAGCATCACGTCCACGATGTGCTCAACGTCTTCATGTGCACCGGCTTCACCAAGGACACGCACCAATATTTCATGAAGGCAAGTCCGGTCCGGCCCGGCGACTTCATCGAGTTCTTCGCGGAGATCGACCTGCTCGGAGCGTTGTCGGCCTGTCCCGGCGGGGACTGCAGCGCAACCCATTCCAGCGATGCCGCCGCGTGCCATCCGCTCAAGATCGAAATCTTCGAGCCGGACCGGGCGGCACTGAAGGGCTGGTCCTGGCCGGCGCCGAGCGCGTATCACCGTCACCACGGTGTGCCCAGGGGAAGCTGAGTCTTAATCCTCCACCGGCAAGGCGTCCCCGTGCACATACCACTCCGCGCGCGAGGCCCACTGCACATGCCGGTCGGGCGTCGCGCCCAACGGCTGGTCGAATGCGCCGGCATGGATGATCGCCTCGCGACCGCTCCGTGTCAGATGCGGCATCGGGCTGCCGCAGATTTTGCAGAAGGCGGTGGCAAAACTGCGCGCGTTGGGCAGATCGAAGCGCGTGACGGTTGCTTCACCGCGCAGCCAGCGCAGTGCGCTCGCCTTGACGATCACCTCGCACGAATGCGCGGTGCCTGTCGCCTTGCGGCAGCGTGAGCAATGGCAGTTGAGGAAGCGATCGAACGGACCCTCGACCTCGAACGCAACCGCGCCGCACAGGCAGCTTCCCCGAAACGCAGCCATATCACTCCTCCATCGACAACTCTCAAGAAGGTGGCAGGTCCTCGTCGCTCTCGCAAACGGCGCGATGCCGTGTCCGGCGCCTCGTGCATGGCGCGATAGAGGCCGTCGAGGATGGCCTGCGCCAGGCGTCAGCAACAGGATCGACCTGGTTTCGGTTGGGGTGACTCGCAGGCACTGCCGAAGATCCGTGTCGGGAACCCCATTGCTTAAAGCTTTGCTAAGGGGAGCGGGATAATCTGGCATATCTGCCCCGCCAAATCTTGCGAGCACCGATGATTTTCTCCCGCATCAGTTTCAAGCTGGTCCTCATTGTCGGCATCAGCCTCGTCGGCATGATCGCGCTGGCGCCGATCGCGCTGTCGACCCTGCGCAGCCAGATGATCGCAGACCGCCAGGCCAAGACCCAGCACATGGTCGATGTCGGCTACGGTATCCTGGCGCATTACCAGAAGCTCGAGAGCGACGGAAAACTCACGCGCGAGCAGGCGCAGGCCGGCGCCATGGCCGAGATCAAGAGCCTTCGCTACGACAAGGTCGAGTATTTCTGGCTCAACGACATGACCCCGAAGATGGTCATGCACCCGATCAAGCCGGAGCTCGACGGCAAGGATCTGGCAGCAATGAAGGATCCCTCCGGCAACGCGCTGTTCCTCGGCTTCGTTGACGTCGTCAAGAAGCAGGGCGCGGGCTTCTACAGTTATCTCTGGCCGAAGCCCGGCTTCGAGCAGCCGGTCGCGAAGATCTCCTACGTGAAGGGCTTTGCGCCCTGGGGCTGGATTATCGGCACCGGCATCTATCTCGACGATGTCGACGCCGTGTTCCGCCAGGATGCGATGACGTTCGGCCTCGTGTGCCTCGCGGTGTTCGTGCTCGTGCTCGGTGCCTCCTTCGTGATCGGCCGCAGCGTGACGCGGCCGCTGGCGAAAATCACCGACCTCACCGAGCGCCTCGCCGCCGGCGACAGCGCGTTCGAGGTGCCCTACACCGGCCGCGCCGACGAGGTCGGCGGGCTCGCCAAGGCGCTCGCCGTGTTCAAGGACAATGCCTCGGCCGTGGGCCGGATGCATGCCGAGCAGCAGGAGACGAAGCAGCGCGCCGACGACGAGAAGCGCAGGACCATGGCCGATCTCGCCGGCAGGTTCGAGGCGAGCGTCCAGGCCGTCGTCCGAGACGTCTTCAACGAGGCGCGCGCGATGCAGCAGGCCGCGCAAGGCATGTCGGAGACCGCTGATAAGGCGACCGACCGCGCCAGCTTCGTTGCCACCGCCTGCCAGCAGGCCTCGAACAATGTGCAGACGGTGGCGTCCGCTGCCGGGCAGCTGTCGGCCTCGATCACCGAGATCAGCCAGCGCGTGGCGCAGGCTGCGACCGTCGCCGACAAGGCCGCCGCCGACGGCCAGCGCACCAACGATACCGTGCAGGGGCTCGCGCAGGCCGCCCACAAGATCGGCGAGGTCATCGACCTCATCAACCAGATCGCCTCGCAGACCAACCTGCTCGCGCTCAATGCGACGATCGAGGCCGCCCGCGCCGGCGAGGCCGGCAAGGGCTTTGCGGTGGTCGCGAGCGAAGTGAAGTCGCTGGCGAGCCAGACCGCGAAGGCGACCGACGAGATCGGCGCGCAGATCACCGCGATCCAGGCCGAGACCAACCAGGTCGTCGGCAATATCGAGAGCATCCGCGCCACCATCATGGAGGTCAACGAGATCTCCTCGTCGATCGCAGCCGCGGTCGAAGAGCAAGGCGCCGCGACGCAGGCCATTGCACATAGCGTGCAGGAGGCAGCCTCCGGCACAGACAAGGTCTCGCAAAACATCTCCGGCGTCACCGATGCGACCGCCGAGACGGGCCAGGCCGCTGGCCGCGTGCTGCAATCGAGCGGCCGGCTGACCGAGAAACTGCAATCGCTGGAGAACGAGGTCAGCGCCTTCGTTGCGGGCGTGCGGGCGGCCTAGTATAATAGGCGGATGGACCCAGACTCCGGTGGGCGCGCGCGCATCCTCCTGATCAATCCGAACAGCAACGCGGCGACCACCGCGATGATGGTCGCCATCGCGAAGTCCGCCGTTACCGATGCTTCCGACATCATCGGCGCCACGGCAACACGTGCGCCGTCGATGATCGTCTCCGCGGACGCGCTGGAGGCCGCCGCGGCCGAGGTCGCGCAGATCGCGCGAGCGCATCGAGATTCCTGCGACGGCATCATCGTCTCGGCGTTCGGCGATCCCGGCCTTGCGGCAATCAAGGCGGCGTTGAAAATTCCCGCGGTCGGCATCGGCGAGTCCTCGATGCTGGAAGCGGCCGAAGGCGGCCGCCGCTTCGGCGTCGCCACCACGACGCCGCGGCTGAAGGCAAAGATCGACGCGCTGCCCGACGCGTTGGGATTGCGCTCGCGCTATACCGGCTCGCGCTTTGCCGATGGCGATCCGCTGGAGCTGATGCGCGATCCGGCGCGGCTGTGCGCTGCGCTGGCTGGTGTGGTCGAGGCCTGCATTGCGCAGGATGGCGCCGAGGCGGTCATCATCGGTGGCGGCCCGCTGGGTGAAGCTGCGCGCGACCTGCGGTCGATGTTTGCCGTGCCCGTCATCGCGCCGATCCCCTCTGCCGCGGCACGGATCATTCGCCTCGCGACGGCGTAGTTTTTTCCGCGCCACGGTATCGCTGGTGACGCCGACGAACTGTTTGTCTTGACATGACGTTCGCCGTGCTCGACGTGTAATCACGCCGATCAAAGGCACATCCGTGCCCGAAAAGAAAAGCAACACGGGAAGACGCCATGAGTGCAGGCCTCAATGAGAAGGACTACCTCGCCACCTTGCACGGCCTGTGGGAGAAAGCCTGGCCCAAGGGCATGCCGCGTTCGCCGAACTATCTGCACGGCGAAGTTCCCTTGACGGAGTATCTGCGCGCCTGGGCGAGGCACAGCCCTGAGCGCCCGGCGGTGATCTTCTACGGGCATGTCACGACCTATGGCGATCTCGACCAGCAGAGCGACTGCTTCGCGGCGCTGCTGCAGGCCAAGGGTGTGCGCAAGGGCGATCGCGTCGCCGTCTTCCTGCCGAACTGCCCGCAATTCCACATCGTGTTCTTCGGCGTTCTGAAGCTCGGCGCGGTCCATGTGCCCGTCAGCCCGCTGTCGCGCGCGTTCGAGCTGTCCTACGAGCTCAACGACACCCAGGCGGAAGTGATCGTGGCGCTTGACCAACTCATTCCCGTCGTCGAGCAGGTGAGTGGCGAGGTGAGCCTGCGCGAGATCATCGTCACCAGCTTTGCCGATGTCGTGCCGGCAACCCCCGCATTCCCGACGCCGGACTCGGTCCGCACGCCGCGCATCGCGATCTCAGGCGTGACCGATCTGCTTCCGGCGCTGGCCGCGCTGCCCGCACCGGCACCGCTGCCGCCGCCCGGCCTCGATGAAGTCGCAGCACTCAACTACACCGGTGGCACGACCGGCATGCCCAAGGGCTGCGTCCATACCCATCGCGACATGGTCTATACGGCGGCGGCCAATTACGGCATCTCGGTGCTGTCGGACGAAAGCAGCGTGTTCCTGTCGTTCTTCCCGGAATTCTGGATCGCGGGCGAGAACTTTGGCCTGATCTTCCCGCTGTTTTCAGGCGCGACGCTCGTGCTGCTGGCGCGCTGGGATGCGGTCGGCGCGATGGCCGCGATCGACAAATACAAGGTCACCATCACGGCGATGCCGGTCGACGGCGCGGTCGAGCTGATGGACCATCAGCGGTGGAGCGAGTTCGATCTGTCGTCGCTGCAACAGGTGCGCGTGGTGTCCTTCGTCAAGAAGCTCAACGCGGACTATCGCAAGCGCTGGAAGGATCTCACCGGCACGACCCTGATGGAGGCGGCCTGGGGCATGACGGAGACACACACCTCCAACACCTTCACCGCGGGCTTCCAGGACGACGATTTCGATCTCAACAACCAGCCGATCTTCGTCGGCTTGCCGGTCCCCGGCGCCGAGTTCAAGATTACCGATTTCGAGACCGGCGCATTACTGCCGCTCGGTGCGGAGGGCGAGATCCGCGTGCGCACGCCCGCGCTGCTCAAAAGCTACTGGAACAAGCCGGAGGCGACGGCGGAATCGCTGATCGACGGTTGGCTGCGCACCGGCGACATCGGCACCATCGACAAGGACGGTTTTCTGCACTTCCTTGGCCGCCGCAAGGAGATGCTGAAGGTCAAGGGCATGAGCGTGTTCCCGCCGGAGATCGAGGCGCTGCTCGGCCAGCATCCGAAGGTGCTGGGCTCCGGCGTGGTCGGTCGCGACGACGCCGATAGGGGGCAGGTGCCGGTGGCCTATATCCAGCTCAAGCCGGAAGCGGTCGGCACCGTCTCCGCCGAGGATATTCGCGCCTGGTGCGCCGAGCGCATGGCCGTCTACAAGGTTCCGGAAGTGCGTATCATTGAAGCTCTGCCGTTGACCGCCACGGGCAAGGTGAAGAAGCAGGACCTCAACGCGAACCAGCCTGCCGCTGAGTGAGAGAAACGATGTCGTTCAAGAAACTCCTGATCGCCAATCGCGGCGAGATCGCCATCCGCATCGCGCGCGCCGCGGCCGACGCCGGCATCGCGACGGTCGCGATCCACCCCGCTGACGATGCGCTCTCGCTGCACGTGCGCGTTGCCGACGAGGCGGTCGAAATCCCCGGTCGCGGCGCACGGGCCTATCTCGATATCGAGGCCGTGGTGAAGGCGGCCAAGGGCGCGGGTTGCGATGCCGTTCACCCCGGCTACGGCTTTCTCAGTGAGAACGCGGCCTTCGCGAAAGCCTGCGCCGATGCGGGCATCGTCTTTGTCGGCCCAAAGCCGACCGCGCTCGAATTGTTCGGCGACAAAGTCGCCGCACGGCAGCTCGCAAAACGCTGCGGCGTGCCTGTTGTTGCCGGCACGGGCGGCCCGTCGTCGCTCGACGAGATCACGGCGTTCTTTACCTCGCTCGGGGCCGACGCGGCGATCGTGATCAAGGCGATGGCGGGCGGCGGTGGCCGCGGCATGCGCGTCGTCGAGAATGCTGCTGATCTCATGGAAGCCCATGCGCGCTGCCAGTCCGAAGCCAAGGCGGCGTTCAGTTTCGACGGGGTCTATGCAGAGCGGCTGATCCGGCAGGCGCGCCACATCGAGGTGCAGATCATCGGCGACCGCCACGGCGCAATCTCGCATCTCTGGGAGCGCGAATGCACCATCCAGCGCCGGCATCAGAAGCTCATCGAGGTGGCGCCGAGCCCGTCGCTCGGCGACGGCTTGCGCGGCCGCATCATCGAGGCAGCGAAGCAGCTCGCGTCGGCCGCGGCTTACGACAATCTCGGCACCTTTGAATTCCTGGTCGACGGCACCGCCGAGGACAGTTTTGCCTTCATCGAGGCCAATCCGCGGCTCCAGGTCGAGCACACCGTGACGGAAGAGGTGCTCGGCCTCGACCTCGTCCGCGCCCAGCTCGCGATAGCCGCGGGCTCGTCGCTGGCGACGCTCGGTCTCGCGCAAGGCACGATCCCGAAGCCGCGCGGCTATGCGATGCAGCTGCGCGTCAACATGGAGACGTTGGACGAAACAGGCGCGACGCACCCGACCGGCGGCGTGCTCGCCGTGTTCGAGCCGCCGTCGGGCCCCGGCGTCCGCGTCGATAGTTTTGGCTATGCCGGCTACAAGACCAGCGCGGCCTTCGACTCGCTGCTTGCAAAAGTCATCGTGCATGCGCCGGGCGAAGCCTGGCACGACGTGGTGGCAAAGGCGTCGCGCGCCTTGCGCGAGTTCCGGATCGACGGCGTCGTCACCAACATCTCCTTTCTGCAGGCGGTGCTGTCGCATCCCGATTTCCGGACCAACCGCATCGCGACTGATTTCATCGATCGCAACATCGCCAAGCTGGTCGAGGCGGCCGACGGCGCGGCCAAGCCGCTCTACTTCGCCGCGGTCGAGCGCGGCGGCGCGCATGCCGCCGAGACGCACGTCGCGCAAGTGGTGCCCGAAGGCACCGTGATGGTCGCAGCGCCCTTGCAAGGCACCATCGTCACCGTTCAGGTGAAAGAGGGCGAGATCGTGCGCCCCGGCCAGCAGCTCGCCGTGATCGAATCCATGAAGATGGAGCATCTGGTGATGGCCGAGCAGGGCGGCCGCGTCACGAAGCTCGTGGCCGGCGACGGCGTCACGCTGCTGCATGGCGAGCCGATCATGTATCTGGAGCCGCTCGATGTCGCAGCCGATCACGCGGCGGCGGAAGCCGATGTCGATCTCGATCACATTCGCCCGGATCTCGCCGAGTTGATCGCCCGCCAGGCCAATACGCTCGATGAAAATCGCCCGGCCTCGGTGGAGCGCCGCCGCAACACCAATCAGCGCACCGCGCGCGAGAACGTCGCACAGCTGGTCGATGACGGTTCCTTCATGGAATACGGCAGCCTCGCGATCGCGGCGCAGCGCCGCCGCCGCAAGCTCGACGACCTCATCAAGAACACGCCGGCCGATGGCCTCGTCATGGGCGTCGCCACCGTCAACGCCGACAAGTTCGGTCCCGATGTCGCGCGCTGCATCGTGGTAGCCTACGACTACACTGTGCTCGCAGGCACGCAGGGCCACATGAACCACAAGAAGATCGACCGCATGCTGACGCTTGCGGAAGACTGGCGCGTGCCGCTGGTGTTCTATGCCGAAGGCGGCGGCGGCCGGCCCGGCGACACCGACAGGCTCGGCATGACCGGCCTCGACGGCCCGTCCTTCGTGCAGTTCGCAAGGCTCTCCGGCCTCGTGCCTGTCATCGGCGTCGTCTCCGGCTATTGCTTCGCCGGCAACGCTGCGATGCTCGGCTGCTGCGATGTCATCATCGCCACCAAGAATGCCTCGATCGGCATGGGTGGACCTGCCATGATCGAGGGCGGCGGGCTCGGCGTCTATCATCCAGCGGAGGTCGGCCCGGTCTCGTTCCAGTCGCCGAACGGCGTCATCGACATCCTGGTCGAGGACGAGGAAGAGGCGACCTCGGTCGCGCAAAAATACCTCTCCTATTTCCAGGGGGCAGTGAAAGATTGGGAAGCCGCCGATCAGCGCCTGCTCCGCCGCGCCATCCCCGAGAACCGCCTGCGCGTCTACGACATCCGCAGCGTGATCGATCTGGTCGCCGACAAGGACAGCGTGCTGGAGCTGCGCCGCGACTACGGCGTCGGCATGATCACCGCTTTGATCCGGATCGAAGGCAAGCCGTTCGGCCTGATCGCCAACAATCCGCGCCATCTCGGCGGCGCCATCGATGCCGATGCAGGTGACAAGGCCGCGCGCTTTCTCCAGCTGTGCGACGCCTTCGATCTGCCTGTGGTCTCGCTCTGCGACACGCCCGGCTTCATGGTCGGCCCGGAGGCTGAGAAGACCGCGATCGTGCGCCACGTCTCGCGTATGTTCGTGACGGGCGCGAGCCTCACCGTGCCGCTGTTCGGCATCGTGCTGCGCAAGGGTTATGGCCTTGGCGCGCAATCCATGATCGGCGGCGGCTTCCACGCCTCGTTCTTCACCGCGGCCTGGCCGACCGGCGAGTTCGGCGGCATGGGCCTGGAAGGCTATGTCCGCCTCGGCTTTCGCAAGGAGATGGAGGCGATCGCCGATCCCGAGGAGCGCGAGATCTATTATCGCAACAAGGTCGCCGAGCTCTATGCCAACGGCAAGGCGGTCTCGATCGCCTCGGTGTTCGAGATCGACAACGTCATCGACCCCGCCGAGACCCGGCGCTGGATCATGGCGGGGCTTCGATCGGTGCCGAAGCCGGAGCCGAGGACGACGAAGAAGCGGCCCTGCATCGATACGTGGTGAGGGCGGTGCAGCAAATCGGAGCCGCTTGAGGCAATCACATCGTCATGCCCGGGCTGTCCCGGGCATCCACGTTTGTTCGCACGCGCGGCAAACACGTGGATGGCCGGGACAAGCCCGGCCACGACGACTCGCTGAGGCATCGCGCCATACAACGGCGTCCCGGTTCCCGGTTGACATCCCCGCCCGTGGTGCCAGACTTTGCACAATAATACAGGGTGGAGACGTCCGCGATGGCCAGCCTTTCGGCCTCGAACCATGTCGCCCGTGTCTTGTCCGTGGCCAATCATGTGGCCGACGTCGATGCCTCCTCGCGCATCGAAAACTCCTGGCGGCGCTGCCTGATCAGCCACAAGCTCGATCCCGCACGGCAAGGCCCGCCGCAAACGCTCACCGAGGCCGAGATCCGCCACGTCGCCGAGCCGATGGAGGAGACCATCCGGCTGCTGACGCCTGAGCTCGACGACCTTGCCCGCGTGCTGCGCGACGCCGGCTATTGCGTCAATCTGGCCGATGCCAACGCGACCATGCTGTTCAGCCGTCTGCCGGGCGAAGCCGACGCGCGGATGTTCATGGACTGGAAGATCTATACGGGCTCGAACTTCGCGGAGACGTTCGAGGGCACCAACGGTCTCGGGACCTGCCTCGCCGAGCGGAAGCCGATCCTGGTGCATCGCGACGAACACTTTCGCGCGCAATGGCACATGTTCTCCTGCGCCGTCGCGCCGCTGTTCGATCAGGCCGGACGTCTCGCCGGCGCTGTCAACATCACCTCCTGCCGCGAGGACCTCGAACGCGCCGCGCATCAGCTTGCGCTCGCAGTGACGATGGAGGCGACGCGGCGGATGGAAGGCGCGATCTTCCGCGAGCATTTCCGCAACGCCTGGATCGCGACGGTGCCGGGCGATGGCGGCAGCGGCCTGCTCGCCTATGACGACGATCGCCGCATCGTCGGTGCCTGCCGCGCAGCGCGCGCCTTGCTCGGCCTCACCGATGGCCTGATCGCCTCGGGCATCGATCTGTCGCGCTACATCAAGCTCGACCATGCACGCGGCGTGGATGAGCTCGTCGAGCTGCGCCGTGCCGATGGCCGTGCGCTCGGTCAGAGCCATGTCGTCCCGCCGCTGCGCGCGAGATCCTCCGCACTGCGCCGGGATGTGCCCGTCGATCGCTTCGACGCGTTGCATCGGCTTGCGGGCGGCGATCCTGACCTGGTCAAGAGCGTGCAGCGTCTCCGGAGCATCGGCGAGCACAATCTGCCGGTTCTGTTGCATGGCGAGACTGGCGTCGGCAAGGACGTGTTCGCGCGCGCCATTCATGCCGCCAGCAACCGCGCGCGCAACAATTACGTTGCACTGAACTGCGCGGCGATGCCGGAGAGCCTGATCGATGCGGAGCTGTTCGGCTACGAGGCCGGCGCCTTCACCGGCGCGCGGCGCGACGGTTCGAAGGGCCTGATCGCGCAGGCCGATGGCGGCACGTTGTTCCTCGACGAGATCGGCGACATGCCGATCGCACTGCAGACGCGCCTCTTGCGCGTGCTGGAGAATCGCGAGGTCTGGCCGCTCGGCGCGCTCAAACCGGTGCCGGTCGACATCCGCCTCATCAGCGCCACCCATCGCGACCTCGGCCGCATGGCGGAGCAGGGCGCCTTCCGCGCCGACCTCTATTTCCGCCTGCGCGGCATGGAGGTGCGGCTGCCGGCCTTGCGCGAGCGCGCCGACCGGGATGACATCATTCGCCAGATCGCGCGCGAGGAAGCGCCGAACTGCCGCCTCTCGGCCGAAGCCTGGGCGATGCTCTCGGCCTATCCCTACCCCGGCAACATGCGCCAGCTCCGCCACGTGCTGCGCCTCGCCGGCTGCACGGCGGAGGATGGCATCATCATGGACGCCGACCTCGATCTGCCGCCGTTCGGCGGGAAAGCTGTGGAGACCGATCTCGAAGCGGCCGAGCGCGCCACCATCATCGCGGCGCTCCGCAAGCACGGCGGCCGGGTGACGGAAGCAGCGCGTGCGTTAAAACTCAGCCGCGCGACGCTGTATCGGAAGATCAAGCAGCTGAAGATCGAGACAGGGCAGTAGCGCTTGCTTCTTTCCCTCTCCCACAAGGGGAGAAGGGAAGAGCGGCGTACTGTGTCTCACGAAAAATCCGTCCAACTCAAATGCCGCGAGTCGAGGTCGCCGACCGAAACGGTCTCGCGGATTTCCTGCGGCGTGTGGAAACTGCTGCGCAAATACACCAGCGGCGCGGCCGTGGCCGAATGCGTCGCACCGCGCACCTCGCCGACGAAGATCGAATGCGTCCTGGTCTCGAACTCCTGCGCCAGCACGCAGTCGAACGCCGCGATCGCGTCCGTCAGGACGGGTGCGCCCGTCTCGCCGCGCGCCCAATGGCCGAATGCGAAACGATCGTCGCCGTTGACGCCCTTCTGGCCGCTGAAGGTCAGCGCCAGCAGGGCGTGATCCTCGTGCAGGAAGTTGATCGCAAACGCGCCTTCCTCGCGGATGCGCGCATGGGCACTGGCGTTGCGGTTCACGCAGACGATCAGCGACGGCGGATTGTCCGAGAGCGAAGTGGCCGACGTCACCGTCAGCCCGGTGCGCTTGCCGTGCTCGGCACCAACTGTGACCAGTGCAACCGCGCCGGCGCACTGGCGCATCGCTTGCTTGAAGTCCTTTGGGTCGAGAGGTTTGGCGTCGACGCTCACGCGGAAATCTCCGAAAACAAAAGCGGGTGCGGCAGGTTCGCGCCGCACCCGCGATGCGTCAAGCCGCCTTCTTCGCGGAGCCGAGGTGCTTCAGGCGCGGCATCACCTCGTTCTTCAGCAGCGCGAGCGAGCGGTGCCAGGCCTCCGGCTTGTGCTTGTAGTCGAAGCCGAACACGCAGAGCACGCCGAAGCCGCCGACCTCGTCGTAGATCTTTTCGATCTTCTCGGCGACCGTCGATGGCGAGCCGACGATCCAGTTCCGCTTGGCGCAATATTCGACCGTGACGTCGCTGTCGGGAACGTCAGGGGCGTGCTTCAGATAATCCTTGAAGCCGAAATGGCCGAGCAGCGGCAGGAAGTATTCGCTCATCATCCGGCCCATCATGTCGCCGGTCGAGAGCTTCCAGGCTTCCTCATCCGTGTCGGCCACGAACACCTCGCGCACCAGCCGCCAGTCCTGCCGGTTCGGCTTGCGGCCGGTTTTCGCGGCCCCTGTTACGACCGAATCCCAATGGCTGGAGACGTAGGCCGGGTTGAGGTTGAGGCTCATCGGAATGAAACCGCGTTCGCCCGCGAGCTTCAGCGTGTCCGAGTTCTTCGACAGACCCGCAACGCCGATCGGCGGATGCGGCGCCTGCAGCGGCTTGATGTGCGGCTTGAGGAAGTCGAACATCGTGTCCGGCTTGGTCACCGTCCAGAATTTTCCTTTGTGGGTGAACGGCGCGGGCTCGGTCCAGAGCCTGAGGATGATCTCCAGCGCCTCGCGGGTCATGTCGCGGTTCTGTCCGCTCATGCCGTCGACGTTGAACATCGCCCAGTCGCTCGGCAGGCCCGAGGCCGCCACGCCGAAATTGAGCCGGCCCTCGGAGAGATGGTCGAGCATCGCGACGCGGTTGGCGAGCTCGGCCGGATGGTGATAGGGCAGCAGGAAGCCGCCCGGTCCGATGCGCAACCGCTTGGTCTGCAGCAGGGCCTGAGCGATCAAGAGGTCCGGCGTGGGATTGGGTTCCCACGGCGCGGTGTGGTGCTCGCCGATCCAGGCCTCCTGATAGCCGAGCTCGTCGAGCCAGCGCAGGACCTGCAGGTCCCAGTCATGTCCTTCCTTCAGGCCGCACTCCGGCGGATGCGAAGGCATCGTGAAATAGCCGATCTCCATGGGTTTCCTCATCTGATGTTGACGCGTCTTGCTGCGCGTTCGCTGGCTTGAACAGGAACAGCTTCAGCAAGCGGTGTGCCAGCGCGCCGGGCGCGCGGACCCCGCGAGAAAACGCTGGTTTAGAGCGGCAATTGCCGATATCCCGGAGCAGATTGTCTGAACGCCCGTCTCATTGTCGCGAGACGGCGTCTCAGGCGTGAGACGAGGATACGATTCGAAATGACCGAACCCGCTTATGTCGCGGTGGACTGGGGCACCAGCAGTTTCCGGCTCTGGCTGGTCGATCGCGCCGGCCAGGTGCTGGCCGAGCGCCGCAGCGACGAGGGCATGCTGGCGGCGGCCAAGGCCGGTTTCTCCGGCGTGCTGCAATCGCACCTTGCCGCGGTTCCGGCGCCCGATCATCTGCCGGTCCTGGTCTGCGGCATGGCCGGGGCCAAGACCGGCTGGGTCGAGGCCGGCTATGTCGATACGCCGGCGCCGCTGTCCGCGATCCTGAAACAGGCCGCGCGCGTGCCCGGCGAGGGGCGGGACATCCGCATCCTGCCCGGCATCGCGCAGCGCGACACAAAGGCGCCTGATGTGATGCGCGGCGAGGAGACGCAATTGCTCGGCGCGCTCGGGCTCGAGGCCGCAGGTGAGGCGCTGGTCTGCATGCCCGGCACCCATTCCAAATGGGTGCGGGTGAAGGACGGCACGGTCGCGCATTTCTCGACATTCATGACCGGCGAGCTGTTCAGCGTCGTTTCGCGCGAGACTATCCTGTCGCTCGCAGTTGCCGGGGCCGATCAGGCCGAGGATGTCGCGACCTTCAAGACGGCGGTGAAAGCCGCGTTCGAGGCGCCGGCTTTCGCGGCCAACCTCCTGTTCACCGCGCGGTCGCGGCAGCTGCTGTTCGGCGGCACGCCGGCTGCGGCGCGCGAGACATTGTCCGGTACGTTGATCGGCGCCGAGCTCGCGGCAGGCCTTTCCGGCAGCGTGCCGAAGACCGGCATCTCGCTGATTGCGTCGGGACGGCTCGCAGCCCTGTACCGGCAGGCTTTCGATGCGCTATCGGTCGATGTGAACCCGATCGATGCCGATGAAGCGGTGCGTCGCGGCCTGTCGATGGCGGCTGCCGCGATCTGGACGAAGTAGAAGGATCTTTGAGATGAGCGTTCCCTTTCCGTCGATGAAGCGGCCCCTGGTCGCGATCCTGCGCGGCGTCAAGCCCGAGGAGACCGAGGCCATCGTCGGCGTGCTGATCGACGCCGGCATGACCGCGATCGAGATCCCGCTGAACTCGCCGGATCCGTTCCGCTCGATCGGTCTTGCGGCGAAGCTCGCGCCATCAAGCGTGCTGATCGGGGCTGGCACCGTGTTGGCCACCTCAGACGTCGATCGCCTCAACGACGTCGGTGGCAAGCTGATGGTGTCGCCGAATGTGGATACGCAGGTGCTCGCGCGTGCACATCAGTACGCCATGATCACGCTGCCCGGCGTGTTCTCGCCGACCGAAGCGCTGCTCGCGGCGCGCTCCGGCGCATCCGGCCTGAAGTTCTTTCCGGCGAGCGTGCTCGGTGCCTCCGGCATCGCCGCGATCCGCGCGGTGCTTCCCGCAGGCGCGATGATCGCCGCCGTCGGCGGCGTTTCCGACCAGAATTTTGCCGAGTACATCAAGGGCGGCGTCACCGCCTTCGGCCTCGGCTCCAGCCTCTACAAGCCCGGCATGTCGGCCGCCGACGTCGCCGCGCGCGCCAGGGCGACGATCGACGCCTACGATCGGGCGATTGCGAAAGACTGATCGAGCAATAAACAAGCCGTGATGCCGTCGCTGTCGTGTGGTGTCCTATCTTGCGTGACTTGCAAGATCAGGAGACCGACATGGCGATCAACAACATAGCCGATCTGTTCGTGGCAACGCTCGAACACGCCGGCGTCAAGCGCATCTATGGCATTGTCGGCGACAGCCTGAACGGTCTCACCGAGGCGCTGCGTCGCCGCGGCACCATCGAGTGGATCCACGTCCGCCACGAAGAGGTCGCGGCGTTCGCGGCCGCCGGCGAAGCCGAGATGACCGGCAGCCTCGCGGTCTGCGCGGGCTCCTGCGGCCCCGGCAATCTGCATCTGATCAACGGCCTGTTCGATGCGCATCGCAGCCGTGTGCCGGTGCTGGCGATCGCGGCGCAAATCCCCTCGGCCGAGATCGGCGGCGGCTATTTCCAGGAAACCCATCCGCAAAACCTGTTTCGCGAATGCAGCCATTATTGCGAGCTGATCTCGGATCCGAGCCAGCTGCCCTTCGTGCTGGAGAACGCCATTCGCGCCGCGGTGGGCCTGCGCGGCGTTGCCGTCGTTGCCATGCCCGGCGATGTCGCGTTCCGCTCGCCCCCGAAGCGCGCGCTGTCGACCAATCGGGGCCTGTCGCTCGCCGCACCGAAGGTCGTCCCTCAAGCCGATGAGCTGACGGCGCTCGCCGGTCTCCTCAACGGCGCGGAGCGCATCACCCTGTTCTGCGGCCGCGGCTGTGCCGGCGCGCATGCGCCGCTGATGCAACTCGCGGAAACCCTGAAGAGCCCGATCGTGCACGCGCTCGGCGGCAAGGAGCATGTCGAGTACGACAATCCTTACGATGTCGGCATGACCGGCTTCATCGGCTTTTCCTCGGGCTACGCCGCCATGCACGCCTGCGACGCGCTGGTGATGCTCGGCACCGACTTTCCCTACAAGCAGTTCTTCCCCACGGATGCGAAGATCGTGCAGATCGACATCCGCCCCGAAAATCTTGGCCGGCGTGCCAAGATCGATCTCGGCCTCGTCGGCGACGTCAAGCTCACCATCGAGGCGCTGCTGCCGCTGCTCGAGACCAAGACGCAGCGCAGGCATCTCGACGATGCCGTCGCGCATTACAGGACGGCGCGCGAGGGCCTCGACTCCCTCGCCAAGGGCACGCCCGGAGCCAAGCCGATCCATCCGCAATACCTCGCAAAAATGATCAGCGAGCACGCTTCCGACGATGCCGTCTTCACCGCCGACGTCGGCACGCCCACGATCTGGGCCGCGCGCTATCTCCAGATGAACGGCCGCCGCCGGCTGATCGGCTCCTTCGTGCACGGCTCGATGGCCAACGCGATGCCGCAGGCGATCGGCGCGCAGGCGTCCCAGCCCGGCCGTCAGGTGATCTCGCTCTCCGGCGACGGCGGCTTCACCATGCTGATGGGTGATCTGATCACGCTGACGCAGATGAAGCTGCCGGTAAAAATCGTCGTCTTCAACAACGGTGTGCTCGGCTTCGTCGCGCTGGAGATGAAGGCCGCAGGCTTCGTCGACACCAATGTCGATCTGGCGAATCCCGACTTCGCCGCGATGGCGCGCGCGATGGGCATTTTTGCGAGGCGCATCGAGGACCCCGGCGAGCTCCCAGGCGCGATGAAGGAGATGCTGGCCCACAACGGCCCGGCGCTGCTCGACGTCGTCACCGCCAAGCAGGAGCTCTCGATGCCGCCGACCATCACGGCCGAGCAGGTCAAGGGTTTTAGCCTCTGGGTGCTGCGCGCGGTGATGAGCGGCCGTGGCGACGAGGTCATCGACCTCGCGAAGACGAACTTGCTGGCGCGCTGATGCGCATTGATCTTGATATGGTGCGAGCCAAACGCTCAGTTCACCTCTCCTCGTCGGGGAGAGGTGAATTAGCCGCGCTTCACCGATGGTGCGGGGAGCTGCTCATCGCGGCGCTGGAAGCGCCGCCAGTGCAATACGATGCCGATCAGCGCCGCCGGCACGAAGCCGAGCAGCAGAAGCCAGAGCGGCAGCTCCTTAGGCGAGATGAAGGCGATCGCAATGTCCGATATCAGCCACAATCCTGCGAACATCACCGCGAAATCCGTGCGCGGGCAGCGCAGATAGTAAAACACGGCGGTGATGACGATTGCCGGCGCGATCGCGATCGCGATCATGACCGCCGTCAGCTCCTTCGGCGTCAGCGCGTCGAGCACCATCGAAGCGAGCAGCCAGATGGCGGCAAACATGGCGATGATGTCGATCGGATGCCGCAAGCAAATACCTCTCGATGAAATGCGCGATGGTGGAGCCCAAACCTTCGACGTCAAGCCCGTTCCGTCAAGTCAAATACGCCTATTCCTCGTCGCCTCCGGGCGTCGGCCGCAGCATGAAATGGCCGAAGGCAGACGCAATCGGCTTGGCCGCATCGTCCTGCCAGGCCCACGCCTCGAAGGCGACGATACGCCGTCCCTGTTTCACGATCGAGACGTTGGCCATCGTGTCCAATGCCCGGCCGGAGCGCAGGTAGTTGACGGTGAGCCCGATCGGCTTCGGCAGCGCCGCGATGCCGAGCTCGCGCCGCACGCCGAAAATCGCCGTGGTCTCGAGGAAGGCGCCGGTCATGCCGCCATGGATCGCGGGCAGGATCGGATTGCCGATGATCCTTGGCGAGAACGGCATCGTCAGCGTACCGTCGTCGTTGACGCGAATGCCGAGAGCGCGTGCGAACGGGCTGTTGGCGAACGGCCCGTCCGGATCATCAGCTGCTTCCAGCGTCGGAATGCTGCGCGAATCCATCCGCCGGTCCGCCAGCATGTTGGTGCGGTTGGCGCCGATCATGAAGCAGCCGGTGGCCGTCGCCACCGGGTCGTCCTCGGACTCCTGATAGGCGGTGGAGCGCACGAAGGCGATCGAGCGCGTGGTGCGGTAGCAGACCGAATGCGCCTTGATGGCAAGGCCGGGCGTTGCCGGCTTCTGGTAGTCGATGCGCAGATCGAGCGTTGCGATCGCGCTCGTGCCGTCGAGCGCCAGCTGCACCGCCATGCCGCAGCTCTCGTCCAGCATTGCGGTGACGACGCCGCCATGCAGCACGCCGGTCTCGGTGTCGCCGACGAAGACGGGGCGGTAGGGCAGGCTCGACCAGGCTTCGCCCGGTGCGAACCGGTCGAGCTGGAGCCCGCTGATATGGCCGTAATCGGAACGGCGGCCCTTGACGGCCTCGGCGAGTTCCTCGAACGGAAGCGTGATCGATGACGTGGGCATGGAGATGTTCTAGACCAGTCGGGGCCTGCGCAAAACCCCGCATGCGCCGCTGCACGGCAGGTTTGGCCTCGACACAGCCCGCTGAAGCAACGATGGTGGGCGTCCGTTCCCTGCCCGCGAGGAGTACCCCATGGCCGATCCCGAAACGCCTGCCGCCAACCAGGGGCCCGTCACCATTTCCACCTCGAGCTCGGAGCGCGCGCCGATCATTTATTTCGACGGCGCGTCCTGCTTCGGCCATCACAACGGCGCGATCCAGATCGAGTTGGCCGCAAACCTGCTGATGCCCATCGGGGCCGCCGTCAGGGTCGACGTGGTCCAGACCGCGCATTTGCGCTGCAGCCCGGCCGCGGCGCTCGCCTTGCGCGAAGCGCTCGACAAGGCGCTGGCGATGCTCAAGCTCGGCCAGCAGCAGCCGGAGGAGGCGATTCCGGCGGTGAAGAACTGAGATCACAATTGGCCGGCCGAGGTTGCTTTGTATCAAGATGCAGCGGCACGTTGAGCCAGATCAATGACGATGGGGCACGCCAGCGTTACCTGAAAGGATACTCCTTTCCTGGAGCACGCCCATGCGTATCGCAATCGCTGCTGCGGCCGCCCTGATGTGGATGTTTGCTGCTACGTCGGGACGAGCAGCTTCCTTCGACCCCCACGGGAATCTTTGGGTCAGTTGCCATCCGGGATATTTGACGGGGCACGAGTTCAAGGGCGGCACCCACATTTACCGCTTCAAGGGGCAATGCGAGTTCGGCGGCAAGACGTGGGTTTCAAACCAGCCCTACTCGATTGAAGGGACTTGGGACGGCGAGCGCGCGAAGGAGAAGGTGGACTTTCCCGGAAACGGGGGCATCACCTCGGTGACGCTCTGCACGAATTTCTCAACCCAGGGAGTCCAATTGGTGGACCCATGGTTGGATTTCGCATTATGCAGTACCATATCTCGCAACAGGAGCGTCTCTTCAGGGGCGTCGGCGGCATTTCTGCTTCTGCTGGACCAGTGGGCCGCCCCCGATCCCCAAAGCGCGGCTTTTCTATCCGTGTTTCAGAGGCAGAGCCTTGCTCAAGAATTGCCGAAGGTACGGAGTATCGTGCGGCAGGCGAAAGTGGTCTACCCGCCGGACGGTTACGTGGCCAAGTTCGGCGAAAAGGTGAGCTTCCACGTTATCGCCGATCCGGCCGACCAGTTGAGGCTGATCGCCTCGTCCCCTCTGACAATCTTCGCACTCACCGCCAGCAAGCAACAGGGAAACGACGTCTATCTGCTCTATCAGCTTTTGACGCCTGGGGAGCAGTTCTACCAGTTTGGAAGTCCGTTCATCAATCCGAGCCCGGTGCGCAAGCTCATTGTCGGCAATCCCTGATATCCATCGCTCCGGCTGCTCCGTATCGGAGGCGTGAGGACATGCGGCAGCTCAGGCGTTGCTCACATGCACCTTCGGCTTCCGGCCGCCGTTCCACTTGCCCTCCAGCGCGCGCTCGATCTGGGCGGCGAATTGCAGCAGCAGGCCGTCATTGGCCTGCTTGGCGATCGCCTGGATGCCGAGCGGCAGGCCGTGATCCTGGTTCGCCAGCGGCAGCGAGATCGCCGGCATGCCGCAGAGGTTGCCGAGCGGCGTGAAGGCGAAGAAGCGCCAGAGATTGTCGAACCAGTCGATCACGTCGGGGTTGTCGGAGAGGGTGAGATATTTCCTGGTGCCGACCTTCGGCGTCGGCAGCGCCGTGATCGGCGTCAGGATCACGTCCCACTGCTCGAAGAAGCTGCCGAAGCTGCGTGAGGTCGTATTGAACACGGCCTGCATCTTGGCCCGGTCGGCAAAGCTGGTGTGGAGCCCGGCTTCCCAGATCCGGATGTTCATCGGCTCGATCAGATCTTCCGGTGGCCGCTCCAGCCCGCGCGCGGCCAGCATGTTGGAGATCACCACCGAAAAGTTCGAAATGTAGCAGGTGGTCTGCGCCGCGAAGGCAGCGCGGAAATCGAGCTCGGGCAGCGCGTAGTCGACGTGATGGCCGAGGCCTTCGAGGAAACGGCCGGTCTTTTCCAGCTCGGCCTTGATCTCGGGTGTCGCCGTGTAGTCGCCCCAGCTGTGCGACAACGCGATGCGCAGCTTGGACGGATCGCGCTTGATCATTTCGCTGTAAGGCTGCGCCGTGGTCCAGAATGGCATGAACTCGCCGGACGCCGGCCCGCGGGCATGATCGACGAAGGCCGCGGTGTCGCGCACCGAGCGCGATTGGCAGCCCTGGATCGAGACGAGACCGGTGAGGTCGGACATATGCGGCGCCAGCGAGAACACGCCGCGCGAGACTTTCAGGCCAATATTGCCGTTGACGCCGGCGGGAATGCGGATCGAGCCGCCGCCGTCGGTCGCGTGTGCAATCGGCACCACGCCGGCCGCGACCATCGCGGCGCTGCCCGCCGACGAGCCGCAGGTGGTGTAATCGGTATTCCAGGGGTTGCGGGTGACATAAACGGCGGGATTGTCGGCCGAAGAGCACACGCCGAATTCCGGCGTGGTGGTGCGCCCGATCAGGTTGAGTCCTGCCTGGCGGAATTTGCTTGTCAGGAAGGTGTCCGCCGCGGCGCGATTGCCGCGCATCAACAGCGAGCCCATCTCCTGCAGCCGGCCCTTCATGGTCGGGCCCAGATCCTTCATCAGGAAGGGCAGGCCGGCAAAGGGACCTGCGAGATTGGCACCGTCCTTGGCGGGATCGGCGATCACGTCATCGAACAGCTCGACCACGCCCGACAGCGTCGGATTGACCTTGGCCACGGCGGCGGCGGCCTGACGTGCCAGTTCCTTTGCCGTCAGCTCGCCCTTGCGGACGCGTCCCGCCAGGCCGACGCCATCGTGCTGCGCCCATTCGTTCCAGCTCATCGGCAAAGTCATCGACGTCAAAATCCTCGTGAATGGCGGCGCCACCTTTTTCGCAAGGGCCCGCCTGAATCAACTGAGCCGGCGCGAGGGGCAGGGTTGCGCCGGGCGGAGAGGTCGCGCTCTTTAGGACAAGCGTGCGATCACCGCAACCGGGCCGCCGCCGGCAGGTCCCTGGTGCTCGGCGCCGCCGGAGACGTACACCGCGCCGGTGCCGGCAAGGCCGCCGATCAGGCCGCCGACGGCCGCGCGGGCGTGGCGTGTCGAGCTGATGTCGGTGTCCTCGAGCATGGTGTGGCGGAGGCCGCGCACGGTGCCGTCAGGCGAAGCCTCGGCCTTGGCGAACACGTTGACAAGCTCGCGGCCGGCTTTCGCCTGCGCGCCAAGTCCGAGGCCAAGTCCGAGGCTAAGTCCGACGCTGTTCAGTGCCTCGGTCACGGCGGAAGCGTCGATGGCGTCGTTCATCACGGCGTGCCCGATCTCGAATTCACTGGCGGAGCTTTGCGAATTGCCGAGCACGATAACGACGTTGTGCATCAGCTCGATTCCGGACGAGGTCGAAGCGACCTTCGAGAACAGATCGTAACGCCGCAGCACGTCCTCATCGCGGACGTCAGCGGCAATTTCGCCAAGCGCGAGCGCAACCCCGAGCGCCGAGGCGCCGCGCGAATAGGCCATCGAACTGTAAGCGCTGATCGTCGCGGTCTTGTGGCCGCGGGCGGCGGCCGCCTCGACGCGCTCGCTGGTGAGCAGCGGGCATTTGATCTGGACGAAATGAACGTCGGCGGTATCAGTGATGCCGGCATCGTCCATCGCGGCCTTCACCGCTTTGGCGGTCTCGGTGATCTGGGCGGAGCGGCCGAGCTCCTCGGGGAGAAGATCCCGCGTCTGCGCCATGCCGATGCTCAGGCGCTTGCCCGAGATGCCCGCCGGCGGGGCCTCAACCTGCCGCCGCGTGAATACCGTGATGTGCGGGCTGAGCACGCCCTCGGTCCCGCCGGACATCACGAAGGCAATGCGCTGCTCGACCTCTTCGGGCATCAGGCCGAGCTTCGGCGCCAGCGCCGCGCACAGCGCCGCGACGGCATATTCCCGGGTGAAATCGTTGACGCCGCCATTGCCCTCGGTCTTGCCGAGGATGGCGAGAATGGCTGCCGGATCGATCGCGCCTTGCTCGATGAGCCGCATTAGTCCGGAGACATCGCCGGGGCCCTTGGTGGCGATCTTGAAAACGCCGACCGACGTGGTGCGCATGCATAGTCCTATGGAGTTCGGTGGTCCGGCGCGCCAACCAGCCGTGGAAGTGGGGCGGATGTCAAGGCTGTAGCCTGGATGGCGCGAAGCAATATCAGGGACAGCAAGCCCTGATCATCATTCCGGGCTCGCGCCAAGCGGCGCGCTCCGGAATGACGCCGGAGAGCAGAGCTTCCGTCGCCCCTGTTTCGCCTTCCTGTCAATCCCACCAGTCAAAAATATTCCACTTTACCGAAATTCGGATTTGTCGGATGCGAAGGCGTGCCTACGTCTACACACTCGCTGTCATCGCCCGGCTTGACCGGGCGATCCAGTAGTCCGAGACAGCAATGACTGAGCCGAGAAGCCACGGCGTACTGGATTCCCCGCCTTCGCGGGGAATGACTGCGCGTCCGGGACGCGAGCGCCAATAGCCCGCGCCATCCCCACGATTGTGGCGGGATCGCATCGGTTCGACAAAAAAATCCTCTGTCGACGGTTGCGCCCCGCACCTTGATGAATCAACCTTGGTTGGTCCATAAGCGGCGTCCCGCGGCCGGATTTCGGTTTGCGTCGCGTGCTTGGGAATAGAGAGGAAATCTCGCGTGGCAAATATCAACCAGAAAATTGCGCAGGAGCTTGGGGTTCGTGCGGAGCAGGTCGAGGCGGCGGTGACGCTGCTTGACGGTGGCGCCACGGTTCCCTTCATCGCGCGCTACCGCAAGGAAGCGACCGGTGCGCTCGACGACGCGCAATTGCGCACCCTGGAGGAGCGCCTGGTTTACCTCCGCGAGCTCGAAGACCGCCGCAAGGCCATCCTCGAATCGGTCCGCGAGCAGGGCAAGCTCGATGCCGCGCTGGAAGCCTCGATCATGGCGGCCGACAGCAAGGCGCGCCTGGAAGACATCTATCTGCCGTTCAAGCCGAAGCGCCGCACCAAGGCGGAGATCGCCAAGGAAGCCGGCCTCGAGCCGCTCGCCGTCAAGCTGATGGCCGAGCCCGGCAACGATCCCAAGATCGTCGCCGAAGCCTTCATCAACGCCGAGAAGGGTGTTGGAGATGCCGTCGCTGCGCTCGATGGCGCCCGCGCCATCCTGGTCGAACGCTTCGATGAAGATGCCGATTTGATCGGGGCCTTGCGCGAGGAGATGTGGACCAATGCGCGCATGGCTTCCAAGGTGCGCGATGGCAAGACAACCGAGGGCGAGAAATTCGCCGACTATTTCGACTTCTCCGAGCCGCTGACGAAACTGCCCTCGCATCGCATCCTCGCGATGTTCCGCGGCGAGAAGGAAGAGATCCTCGATCTTCAGATCCAGGCCGAGGAAGCGCCGCCCGCCGGCGTTCCGGGTGCCTATGAGCTGAAGATCATGAAGCGGTTCGGCATCGCCGACCTCAAGCGTGCCGGCGACCGCTGGCTGATCGACACGGTGCGCTGGGCCTGGCGCACAAAAATCCAGGTGCATCTCAACATCGATCTGCGCATGCGGCTGTGGAACGCGGCCGAGACCGAAGCCGTACGCGTATTCGCCTCCAACCTGCGCGACCTGCTGTTGGCCGCCCCCGCCGGCACCCGTGCCACCATGGGGCTCGACCCCGGCTACCGCACCGGGGTCAAGGTCGCCGTCACCGACGCCACCGGCAAGGTCGTCGATACCGCGGTGATTTATCCGCACGAGCCGCAGCGGCAGTGGAACGAGGCGCTCGCGATCCTGGGCAAACTTGCCATCAAGCACCGTGTCGAGCTGATCGCGATCGGCAACGGCACCGCCTCGCGCGAAACCGACAAGCTCGCGGGCGATCTGGTGAAGGGCCTCGCCGAACTCAAGATGTCCAAGATCGTGGTGTCGGAAGCGGGCGCGTCGGTCTATTCCGCCTCGGCCTTTGCCTCCGAGGAATTGCCCGGCCTCGACGTCACCTTGCGCGGCGCTGTCTCGATCGCCCGCCGGCTGCAGGATCCGCTCGCCGAGCTCGTCAAGATCGAGCCCAAGGCGATCGGCGTCGGCCAGTACCAGCACGATCTCGGCCAGGCCAAGCTCGCCAAATCGCTCGATGCCGTGGTCGAAGACTGCGTGAACGCGGTCGGCGTCGACGTCAACACCGCCTCTGCGCCGCTGCTCGCTCGCGTGTCGGGCGTCGGTTCGGGCCTCGCCTCGAGCATCGTCGCGCATCGCGACGCCAACGGCCCGTTCAAGTCGCGCAAGGCGCTGAAGGACGTGCCGCGCCTCGGTCCGAAGGCGTTCGAGCAGTGCGCCGGCTTTTTGCGCATCCTCGGCGGCGAAGACCCGCTCGATGCCTCGGGCGTGCATCCGGAAGCCTATCCGGTGGTGCGCCGCATCCTCGCGGCGACCAAGAGCGACATCAAGACGCTGATCGGCTCGAGCGAGATCGTGCGCACACTGAAGCCAAAGGATTTCGTCGACGAGACTTTTGGTCTGCCGACCGTCACCGACATCCTGAAGGAATTGGAGAAGCCCGGCCGCGATCCGCGTCCGGCCTTCAAGGCCGCGGTGTTCAAGGAGGGCGTCGAGGAGATCAAGCACCTCCAGAAGGGCATGATCCTCGAGGGCACCGTGACCAACGTCGCCGCCTTCGGCGCCTTCGTCGACATCGGCGTGCACCAGGACGGCCTCGTGCACATCTCGGCGATGTCGAAGAATTTCATCAAGGATCCGCGCGAGGTGGTGAAGCCCGGCGACATCGTCAAGGTGAAGGTGCTGGACTTCGAGGTCGCCCGCAAGCGTATCTCGCTGACGCTGCGCCTCGACGACGAGGTCGGCGCCAAGAAGGACGCCCCCGGCATGCAGCGCGACAATTCTCCGCGTAACCCGGCCCGCATGACGTCATCGGCGCCGCGCAAGCAGGAATCCTCCAGCGGCGGCGGCGCGCTTGCCGAGGCGATGCGCCGGGCTGCGGAGAAGAACAACGGCAAACGGGCGTAGGAATGGAGGAGCTCGTCTCAAGGCGAACTCCATCCAGGCCGTCATTGCGAGCGCAGCGAAGCAATCCAGACTATCTCCTCGGAAAGACTCTGGATTGCTTCGTCGCAAGAGCTCCTCGCAATGACGGGGAGAGAGCGTGACAAATTCCTAACTCCCGCGTCAGAATCTGGCGCCTTTGTAAGTTGAAGGAGCCTGTCGCTTCCTTTCATCTGAGCATCCTTGTGCGGCGCGGTCATCGCCGCACTGCAAGGAGGATGTGTCGATGAACAACGGGATTCTCAAAGGCCTCGCTGCAGTGGCGATCGCCGTAGCGACGGCGCTGGCTTCACCGGCGCTGGCCCGCGGTGGCGGCGGAGGCGGCGGTCACGGCGGCTTCGGTGGTGGTGGCCACTTCGCTGGCGGCGGCATGCACGCCGGCGGCTTCGGCGGCATGCATGTCGGTGGACCAGGCTTTGGCGGGGCTGGCTTCGCCCATGTCGGCGGAGCTGGCTTCAGTGGGCCTGGCCTCGGTGGCGCGCGCTTTGCGCATGCGGCGATCGGGCCGCGCTTCGGCGGCGGCTGGCATGGCAGGCCCTTCATCGGCCGTCACGCCTTCTTCTTCCACCATCACCATTTCCGCCGTTTCGCCGTGTTCGGCGCGCCCTATTACTATTCAAATTATTATGACGACGGCTGTTGGCGCAGGAGCTGGACGCCCTACGGGTGGCAATGGGTCAATGTGTGCGGGGACAATTGGTACTAGCATCGCCGGCCCGCACCATTGTCGCGATCGCCACCGGGTGGTTCCGCTCAGCCCCGGAACGGGATAATCTGGTGGCGATCGTCGCGCGGAGTTTGTCATGACCGGAGGCCATCGCCGCATCCTCGTCGTCGAAGACGATCCGGAAACCGCAGGCCAGCTCGTCGAGGAGCTGACGACCTCGGGTTATGACGTCGACCTCGCAGCGACCGGGCGCGAAGCGCTCAGCCACGGCATCGCGCGCGACTATGCCGTGATCACGATCGACCGCATGCTGCCCGACATCGACGGCATCGCCGTGATGCGGCAGATGCGCGACGACGGCGTTGCCGCGCCGTTCCTGATCATCTCCGCGCTCGGTGAGGTCGACGATCGCGTACGCGGCTTGCGCGCCGGCGGCGACGATTACCTCGTCAAGCCGTTTTCCTTCGTCGAGCTGCTCGCGCGCCTCGAGGCGCTCGGTCGCCGCAGCGAGACGATCGCCAAGGAAACCATCCTGCGCGTCGGCGATCTCGCCGTCGACCTGATCGCACGCAATGCCAGCCGCCGTGGCCGCAAGATCCCGCTGTTGCCGCGCGAATTTCAATTGCTCGAATATCTCGTGCGTAACGAGGGGCGCGTCGTCTCCCGCGCGATGCTGCTCCAGCACGTCTGGGACCTGCATTTCGATCCCTCCACCAACATCATCGACGTCTATGTCGGACGCGTCCGCCGCAAGGTCGACGATGCACAGGCCTATCCATTGATCCACACCATCCGCGGCATCGGATATTGCCTCCGTGCTCCTGGCTAACACGCTCCGGTCCTCGACCTTCCGCCTGGCGCTGATCGCGATCGCGATCTTCGGCCTGATCGTCGCGGCGATCATGGCCTATGTCTATTTCGGCACGCTCGCTTATGTGCGCAGCCGTGTCGGCGATGTCGGCGATCACTCCGGCTTCGTCGCGATGCTCGAACTGGCGATGGTCGCGGTGGCCGTGCTGCTGGTCGTGCTGTCGGGCGTCGCGGCCGTGCTGGTGACGCGGCGCACGGTCGGGCGGATCGAGGAGATCAACGCCACCAGCCGCGCCATCATGCTCTCGGGCCTCGACCGGCGCATTCCCTTGCGCGGCAGCCATGACGAATGGGACCGCGTCGCCGAAAACCTCAACCAGATGCTCGACCGCATCGAGACGCTGATGGGCGAGGTCAAGCAGGTCAGCGACAATGTCGCCCATGACCTGCGCACGCCGCTGACACGCATGCGCGGCCGGCTGGAAAAGGCCTATCATGCTCCGCGCAACGACGAGGCCGATGCCGCCCTGATCGGCGACACCATTGCCGACCTCGATGCGGTGCTCGGCATGTTCGCCTCGATCACGCGGATCTCGGAGATCGAGACCCGCGCCCGCCGCAGCGCGTTCCGCCCGCTCGATCTGGCCGAGATCGCCGGCGAGGTGGTCGAGCTCTATGATGCCGCAGCCGAGCAGGTTGCAACGCGCCTGAGCCTCACTGGCGATCGCGCGGTCGCCGTCACCGGCGACCGCGACCTGCTGTTCGACGCCATCGCCAATCTCGTCGACAACGCGATCAAGCATGGTCGCGCCGGCGGAAAGGTGACGGTGATCTGCCGCAACGCCGGTGATGGCGCGACGATCGCCATCGGTGATGACGGTCCGGGCATTGCCGCCGACCAGCGCGACCACGTGTTCAAACGCTTCTACCGGCTCGAGCAGAGCCGCTACACCCCGGGCAACGGCCTCGGCTTGAGCCTGGTCGCCGCGGTGGCGCGCCTCCACGGTGCCGAGATCGTGCTGCAAGACAACGCGCCGGGTCTGACGGTTCGGCTCAGCTTCCCGTCCGCGCTATAGCTCGATCACGCCGCGGCGCGCCGCGTGGGCCACTGCGTCGGTACGGCCTGTGGCATCCAGCTTGTCGAGCAGCGAGCCGACATGGAATTTCACGGTATGCACGGAGATGTTGAGTTGCCGGGCGATCATCTTGTTGGAGGCACCTTCCGCCATCAGCGCCAGCACGTCGAGCTCGCGCTGCGTCAGCACGATGTCTTCAGGCATGACACGCGGATCGCGGGCGACGATCGTCGCGTTGGCGGCCTCGCCGGGCGCGGCAAGCCGAAGCCCCGCGACACTGCCGAGCAGTGTCGCGAGGCGGTCGGCGAGGGCAGGATCGTCGATCTCGAGCGACAGCACGATCTCGGGCGTGGTGTCCGCGCTCACGCCTCGGGCCTCTCGCCGATCGTCACCCTGAAGCTCGCCGGCTCGCCGCCGCGGAGGACCGCGACATCGACCACGCGGCCGACGCTTGCGGGTGTCAGGGTCCGCAACAGCTCGCGCACGCCGGCGAGTTTTTGGTCGTTGACCGCCACGATCACGTCGCCCTGGCGGATGCCGGCCGCGGCCGCGGGGCCGGCCTTGTCGACGTTCATTACCATCGCGCCGATGCCGTCATCGAGCCGCAGCGGCTGCAGTCCGAGCCCGAGATATCCGCGCGCAATGCGGCCGCGCGTCTCGAGCTGGGCGGCGACGCGTTCGATCGTCGCTGCGGGAATCACCAGCACGCGCCTCGGTCCGAGCACGGCCATGCCAAAGGCCTCGCCCGAGGCATCGACGGCAAGGCCACCCTCCTGGTTCGGCCGCAGCCGAACATCGAGCTCGATCCGTGCGTCGATCTCGCCGCCGCGCAAGGAGCGCCAGCCCTGGCCTGAGACGGACACCATCCCCAGCGCCGCACTCTGCGCGTCCCTGTTGGTGGCGACCACGATCGAGAGCGCACCGAGAGCAGGCACAGTCGTGGCCAGCTTGACCGGCGCGATACCGGTATCAGCGCGCAGCAGGGCGATATCGGTCGTATGGTCGCGGCCCACGATCGTGGCCGCAACAGTGCTGCCGTCGGGAAGACCGATCTGGACATCGCCCTCATGGGCCAGTGCCTCGTCGGCGGTGACGATCAGGCCGGGCTTCCAGGCGAAGCCGGTCGAGCGGGAGCGATGCGAATGGACTGAGACCACGGACGGCGCGATGCGCGCCACGACATCCGCGAGCGCTGATGACAGCGAGGTGAGTGGGGTGAGGTCGGTCATGGAAGGCTCCTTAAGCTGCCCTCAATCTGGGATGTCCCGGCCGTCTGCGAAACTGGCCGGGTGGCCAGTCCTTAACCTCGTCGCAGCCGACGGACTTGTTATTAGGATCGCTCACGGGAACGTGTGGCAATCCCGAACCGCGCCGGACGGACTCCGCGTCAGCCACGGCAGCCTGATAGTCGGGTGCGGAGCGTCCCTGGAAACTGGTCAATGCCAAAGCCGCGGTCGCGCCGCCGTGCCGAGGACGTTGTCCCAGCGGTAGGAATAGCCGACGCCGACGATGTAGTCCGGCGAATTCCGATTGAGACCGAAGGCGAGGTGAAAATCGATTTGCTCGGTGCGGTTCAGGAGATAGCCGCCGCCGACATTGAGCAGCGCCGTGCTCGCGCCGCGCGACGGATAATCGCCGACATATTCGGCGAACAGCGCCAGCTTCTCGCCGACCTTCCGCTCGACCACGAAGGTCGCCTCACTGGTCTGGCGGTTGGTCAGATCCGATGGTCGGAAGAAGCTGGTGAACATGCCGCTGATGCCCCAGCCGCTGCCGAGCTCGTAGGACCAGGGGACTTGCAAATAGGGCTGAAGGCCCGCACCCGTGATCGCGGGAGTGCCGGTCGGCAGGTCGGCGCCTGCGACCACCGAGAGGTTCGCGGGCTCAGGCAGTCCCCTGACCTGCCATTTCACGGCGGGGACGACATTGGTAAAGCCGGTGTCGACCGAGCCGATCAGCCGCCCGACATAGCTCGGAACATCGACCAGCACTTCGAGGCAGGGCGCGACACCAAAGCGGAGGCGACTGTTGCTCCCGTCAAATCCCTTGGACGTACCCTGGCCGGACGTGTTGAGCCCGTTCTCGATCTGGATGCTGCCGCCAGGTACGACCAGGCTGGAATTGGTCACATCAGGACGGTCGGTCGCGATCTCGGATTGCGGCGAGGGGCATTCACCGGCCTCGGCCATGCGCGGGCCCAGCGCGACGACGAGGACGCCGACGCAACACAGCGAAGCCCGCCAACGCTGCAGGTCAGATCCCAAAACCACAAATATGCTCTTCGAACGTCGATCGCTTGCTGGCAATAAGACCCCATGCTAGCACGCGATGGACCACGCGCCTGCCAGATTGGACTGAGCTTCCCCCGGATTTATTCCCGACATGACTGATTTTCGCGGCGTCTTCCCCTATCTCGTCTCGCCAATCAGCGCTGACGGCACGGTGAGGGCCGATGTGCTCGCGAGGCTCTGCGACGATTTGATCGGCGCCGGCGTGCATGGGCTGACGCCGCTCGGCTCGACCGGCGAGTTCGCCTATCTCAATGCCGCGCAGCGCATGGCGATCGTGCAGACCACGATTGAGGCGGCAAGGGGCCGCGTGCCTGTCGTGGCCGGCGTCGCCTCCACCTCGACGGCCGATGCCGTGGCGCAGGCGAAGGCCTATGAGAAGCTCGGCGCCGACGGCATCCTGGCGATCCTCGAGGCGTACTTCCCGCTCAATGATGCCCAGGTCGAATCCTATTTCCGCAGCATCGCGGATGCCGTGGACATTCCCGTGGTCATCTACACCAATCCGCAATTCCAGCGCTCCGACCTGACCCTCGATGTCATCGCGCGGCTCGCCGAGCATCCGCGCATCGGCTACATCAAGGACGCCTCGACCAACACCGGGCGGCTGCTCTCGATCATGAACCGCTGCGGCGATGCCTTGCGGGTGTTCTCGGCCTCCGCCCATATCCCTGTTGCGGTGATGCTAATCGGCGGTCTCGGCTGGATGGCGGGGCCGGCCTGCATCATCCCCCGCCAGAGCGTCAAGCTCTACGATCTCTGCCAGGCCGGCCGCTGGGACGAGGCCATGGCGCTCCAGCGCAAGGTGTGGCGCATCAACGAGGCGTTCGCCCGTTTCAATCTCGCTGCCTGTATCAAGGCTGGCCTTGCGATCCAGGGTTACGATGTCGGCGATCCCGTCCTGCCGCAGGCCGCGCTGACGGCCGAGGCACGCAAAATCGTGGAAGCGGCGCTCAAGGAGCTCGCTTAGCCCTCCTGACATGACGAATCCGTGGTCCCGCCGCCTAAAACCGCGGCTGGTCTCGCATGGCTCGATCCGCTAAAAGGCTGCCCGCATTTCAAGAGACCCTGAGGACCCCACGGAATGAACATTCTTCCCGGCAATTTGCGTTTCGGAGCGGGACAGCCCGTCAAGCGTTTGGAAGACCAGCGGCTGCTCACCGGGAAGGGGCAATTCATCGACGACAAGCCGGAAGATGGCGCGCTGTGGTTGCACGTGCTGCGCTCGCCGCATGCGCATGCGAACATCGTCTCGATCGACACCAGCGCTGCCGCATCGATGCCCGGCGTCACTGCGATCTACACCGGTGCCGATTTGATCAAGGACGACGTCGGCACCATTCCGACGTTGAGCATCTTCAAGCGCCCCGATGGCAAGCCGATGACGGTGCCGCCGCGGCGGCTGCTCGCGCATGAGGTCGTGCGTTACACCGGCGAGGCCGTGGCCGCAGTGGTGGCTTCGTCGCGTGCGGAAGCTCAGAGCGCGGCCGAGGCGATCGTGGTCGAATACGACGTGCAGCCCGCTGTGGTCGATCCGGTCGAGGCCGTGAAACCCGGCGCGCCGGTGGTGTGGCCTGAGGCGCCCGACAACATCGTCGGCGCGATGAGCTATGGCGATGCTGCCAAGGTCGACGAGGCTTTTGCCAAGGCCGCCCACACGGTCGAGCTCGATCTCGTCAGCCAGCGCCTGGTACCCTCCGCGATGGAGCCACGCTCGACCATTGCCGAGATTGACAAGAAGACCGGCCGTCTCCTGCTTCATGTGCAATCGCAGACCCCGGCCTCGACCCGCGACGTGCTTGCCGAAGCCGTGCTGAAGCGTCCGAAGGACAGCGTGCGCGTGCTGGTCGGCGATATCGGCGGCGGGTTCGGCCAGAAGACCAATCTCTATCCGGAGGACGGCATCGTCGCCTATGTCGCGACCAAGCTGAACAAGAAGATCCGCTGGCGCGGCGACCGCACCGACGAATTCGTTGGCGGCACCCACGGCCGTGATCTCACCTCGACCGCGTCCTTCGCGCTGGATGAAAAAGGCAAGGTGCTGGCCTATCGCGTCACCTCGATCGGCTGCACCGGCGCCTATTCCTCGGGCGCTGCCAACATCATTCCGCTCGTGCTCGGGCCGTTCGTGCAGACCGGAGTCTATGACCTGCCGCTGGTGCATTTCGAGGTCAAGTCGGTGATGACCCACACCGCGCCGGTCGGCGCTTATCGCGGCGCGGGCCGTCCCGAGGCTGTCTTCATCGTCGAGCGCCTGTTCGACGCTGCCGCGCGAAAAATCGGCATGGATCCGCGTGCGATCCGGAAAGCGAACTACATCAAGCCGGCGCAGCTGCCCTACACCAACGCTGCCGGTCAGGTTTACGATTCCGGCGCCTTCGCGCACATGCTCGATCGCGCCGTGAAGCTTGCGGACTGGGACGGCTTTGCCGCGCGCAAGAAGGCCGCGAAGAAGAAGGGCCTGCTCTACGGCCGCGGGCTCACGTCCTACATCGAATGGACCGGCGGCCGCGCGCATACTGAAAAGGTCACGCTGCAGGCGACCTCGCAAGGCCGTGTCGTGCTGCATTCCGGCACTCAGGCGATGGGGCAGGGGCTGCAGACCACCTACGCGCAGATGATCTCCGACACGCTCGGGATCGCCATGGACAAGATCGACGTCGTGCAAGGCGATACCGATCTCGCCATGGGCTTTGGCAGCGTCGGCTCGCGCTCCCTGTTCGTCGGCGGCACGGCCGTCGCGGTCTCCTCCACCGATCTGATCCAGAAGGCGCGCGAGAAAGCGGCTAACGTGCTGGAGACCTCGGTCGAGGACATCGAATATCAGGGCGGCATGCTCACCGTGGTCGGCACCGATCGTCGCATCAGCCTGTTCGATCTCGCCGAAAAGGAAAGCGGCGCAAAGCTCAGCGTCGATTCCGAAGGTGAGGTCGATGGTCCCAGCTGGCCGAACGGGACCCATATCTGCGAGGTCGAGATCGACCCCGAGACCGGCGTCTCCAAGGTCGTGCGCTACACCACCGTCGACGATGTCGGCGTCGCCGTGAACCCGATGCTGGTGACGGGGCAGATCCATGGCGGCGTCGCGCAGGGCATCGGCCAGGCGCTGTATGAAGGCGTGTCGTACGATGCCGACGGCCAGCTGCTCACCGCGAGCTACCAGGACTATTGCATTCCGCGCGCCGACGACGTGCCGCCGATCGTGGTGACGCTGGACGATTCCGCTCCCTGCCGCACCAATCCGCTCGGCGCCAAGGGCTGCGGCGAATCCGGCGCCATCGGCGGTCCGCCTTGCGTCACCAACGGCGTGATGGACGCGCTCGCCGAGCTGGGCATCACCCAGCTCAACACGCCGCTGACGCCGCAGAAGATCTGGAAGGCGATCAGGGACGCGAAGGCGGCGGGATAGGACTTCAGCGTAGCCCTGATTGCGGTGCGAAATCAGGGCCGCGCTGTTTCGACGCCGTCATTGCGAGCGCAGCGAAGCAATCCAGCGTCCCTCCGCGGAAAAAGTCTGGATTGCTTCGCTGCGCTCGCAATGACGAAGGAGCGAGCCGAAGCGCTCAAATCCCCAGCATCATCTTCGCGATGATATCGCGCTGGATCTCCGAGGTGCCGCCGAAGATCGTGTAGGCGCGGCCGTTGAGATATTCCGGCACCACCGTCAGCATGTCCTCGGGCAGCGCGGACTCGTGGTTGAGCTTGTAGAGCGGGCGCATCGGCTCGACGGCAAGCGCGTCGTGGCCGATCACATCGGCCCCTAACCGCGTCACGGCCTGCCGGATCTCGCTGTTGCGCAGCTTCAGGATCGAGGACACCGCGCCGGGATTCTGCCCGGTCTGAAGCGCCGAGAGCACGCGCAATTCCGTCATCTCCAGCGCGTCGATGTCGATCTCGACCTCCGAGATCCGCGTCGCGATATCGGGGCTATCGATGGCGCGTCCCGTGAGATCGGACTCCGCAAGCTCGGTGATGGCCCGGAGCCCTTCACGCAGCTTGGCTGACGCAATGCCGGAGCCGCGCTCGAACTCGAGCAGATATTTGCCGTAGGTCCAGCCCTTGCCCTCATCGCCGACGCGGTTGGCGACGGGCACGCGCACATCGTCGAAGAACACCTGGTTGACCTCGTGGTCGCCGCCGATGGTCAGAATGGGCCGCGTCGTGATTCCAGGCGTCTTCATGTCGATCAGAATGAAACTGATGCCGTCCTGCTGCCGCGGCCCGTCGCTGGTGCGCACCAGCGCGAACATGCGGTTGGCGTGATGCGCATGCGTGGTCCAGATCTTGGTGCCGTTGATGATGTAGTCGTCGCCGTCGCGCACTGCGCGCGTCTTCAGCGAGGAGAGATCCGAGCCCGAGCCCGGCTCGGAATAGCCCTGGCACCAATAGTCCTCACCGGAGAGAATCCGCGGTAGGAAAAAATTCTTCTGCTCGGGCGAGCCGAAGCCGATGATGACGGGACCGACCATCTTCACGCCCATCACGTTGACGTTGGGCACGCCGGCCCGCGCGCATTCGCTCTCGAAGATCCAGCGCTGCGCCGGCGTCCAGTCGGGGCCGCCATGTTCGACCGGCCAGCCCGGCGCGCCCCAGCCGCGGCTGTGCAGCGCGCGCTGCCAGGCCATCCCGATCGGGGGATCGGAGAACACCGATGGCGTCAGCGCGGTGGCACGCTTCATCTCCTCGGTGAGATTCTTGGCGATGAAGCTGCGCACCTCGCCCTGGAAGGCGCGCTCCTCGGCATTGAACGACAGGTCCATGATGCGCTCCTCTCAGGCTGAAGCAGTGGCGCGGCCAAGCTGGGCGTGGCGGGCATAGTGGTGCGCGCTGCCGCCGAACAGCGTGTCGAAGGCGACAAGGCGCTTGAAATAGGCGCCGACCTCGAGCTCCTCGGTGACGCCCATGCCGCCGTGAAGCTGGATCGATTGCTCGCCGACGAAGCGAGCGCATTTGCCGATCTTCGCCTTCGCAGCCGATGCAGCGCGGGCACGCTCCACCGGCGTGCCATCCGCTTTCAATGCGGCGCGCAGCGCCATCGAACGGGCCTCGTCGACCTGGATTGCCATGTCGGCGAGGCGATGGCGGATCACCTGCTTGGCGGACAGCGGCCGGCCGAACTGCTTCCGGATCTTGGTGTACTCGAGCGTGGTGTCGAGCAGAGTCTGCATGATGCCGACGGCCTCCGCGCCGAGCGCAGCCATCGCGCGGTCGACCGCCCATTCGATTGCGGGCAGTGCGTCCCTGCCGTCGCCGAGCAGCGTATCCTCCGGCAAATGCAGATCGGACAGCTCGATGTTGCAGGCGCGCCCGCCGCCGAGGCGAGGGTAATCGGAGATCGCAAGTCCCTGCGCCGTCGCCGGCACCAGAAAGAGGCCGATGCGCCCCGAGGGTCCGTGATGATCGTGCAGATGCGCGGAGACGATGATCTCGTCGGCGGCATGGCCGTCGAGCACGGCGATCTTGCTGCCCGATAGGCGCCAGCCTTGCGCCGTCTTGGTCGCTGATGTCGCGACCTTGGCGAGATCGAACCGCGCGGCGCGCTCGGTATGCGCAAACGCAAGCTTCATTGAGCCGTCCGCGATCTTGGGCAGGCTCGCCTGCTTCTGCACCGTGCTGCCGCATCGCTCGATCAGCGCGGCGCCCAGCACAATCGTCGCAACATAGGGTTCGGACACCAGCCCACGACCAAACGCTTCCATCAAGATGCCGATCTCGACCGGCCCGCCGCCGAGCCCGCCAAACTCCTCCGGGATCGGCAGCGCCAGCCAGCCGAGCTCTGCGAACTGTTTCCACACATGAGGGCTGAAGCCGAGCGGATCGTTCGCCATCTTGCGGCGGTGGTCGGCGTCGTAGCTCTCGGCCACGAAGCGCTCCGCGCTTTCACGCAGCAGCCGTTGTTCGTCACTGAGATTGAGATCCATGGCGCTTACTCCGCAGCCGCCGGCTTGCGCACGGAGGGATGCAGTCCTGAGGGATCGACCACCATGCCGAACTCCTGAAGATTATGGGCGTGACAGAGCTGATGTAGCGCGAAGGCCTGGTCGATCGCGGCGGGCTGGCCCATCACGTCGACGGAGCGGTTCACGGCCTCCTTGGTCAGCTTCAGTGCAAAGGACGGCTTTGACGCGATCCGGCGCGCCAGCTCCAGCACGCGCGATGGCAGCTCCGCGGGGGGCACGACCTGGTTGACCATGCCGAGTTGGTACGCCTCCTGCGCGCTCCAGCTGTCGGCGGTGAACAGGAATTCCTTGGCCTTGCGCGGGCCGAGCTCCCAGGGATGCACGAACCATTCGACGCCGCAGACGCCCATCGTCACGACGGGGTCGCAAAACTGCGCATCGTCACTGGCAACGATGAGATCGCAAGCCCAGGCCAGCATCAGGCCGCCGGCGATGCATTTGCCGTGCACTTCCGCGATGGTCGGCTTGGCGAGATTGCGCCAGCGCCGCGTGATCTGGAGATATATTTCCTGCTCGCGCGCAAAGCGGCCGTGGGCGTTCGCTTCCGCAAAGCCGCCCCAATTTCCTATCGGCGGAAAATCTGTGCCTGCGGCATTCTTGGTCCCGGGGCGAAGGTCGTGACCGGACGAGAAATGCGGCCCATTGCCGGCGAGGATAATCACCTTGACCGTATCGTCCTGCACCGCTTGGTCGAAGGCGGCGTTGAGATCGTAGGTCATTTGCAGGTTCTGTGCATTGCGCGCCTCGGGGCGGTTCATCACGACCCTGGCGATCGCCGGCTCCGGCCGCTCCACCAGGATGGTCTCGAACGAGGACATGGCGCGCTCCCGTGCTGTTCTTTCGTCTTGTTTGCCAAGACGACTTGTTTGCCAGGAGTTGACTATGTCGTGTGCTGATAGGCAAGGGGCTTGCGTCAGCCGGCTGCTTTTCACGCCGCCCGCGCGGGATATCTGGCGTTGTACGCGCTCGATCTGGTAGCTTGCGGGCCGATTCCACCGGGAGAAATTTGATGCGCAAGATCCTGACCGTGCTGGCAACGCTGGCTTCGCTCAGCCTCACCAATTGCGGCTACAACGCGATCCAGAGCCAGGATGAGCAGATCAAGGCCAACTGGTCCGAGGTGGTGAACCAGTATCAGCGTCGCGCCGATCTCGTGCCCAACCTCGTCAACTCGGTGAAGGGCTTTGCGCAGCAGGAGAAGGACGTGCTGCTTGGCGTCACCAATGCCCGCGCCAAGGTCGGCAGCATCCAGGCGACGCCCGAGGTGTTGAACGATCCCGCCGCCTTGCAGAAATTCCAGGCGGCCCAAGGCGAGCTCTCCAGCGCGCTGTCGCGCCTCCTCGTGGTGACGGAGAATTATCCGCAGCTCAAGTCGGATGCGCTGTTCAGGGATTTGATGTCGCAGCTCGAGGGCACCGAGAACCGCATCACGGTCGCGCGCAACCGCTACATCAAGTCGGTGCAGGAATACAATGTCACGGTCCGCTCGTTTCCGAATAACCTGACCGCGATGATGTTCGGCTACAAGGAGAAGCCGAATTTCTCGGTCGAAAACGAGAAGGAAATCTCGACCGCACCGAAGGTCGATTTCAACGCGCCCGCGCCGTCGAAGTAAGCGCGCGTCGTTTTGCGAATGCGCTTCACCCCACCCACCGCTGTCATTGCCCGCGCAGGCGGGGAATCCGGTACGCTGCGGCTTCTCGGTGATCCGCTGGCGTCTCTGGAATACTGGATCGCCCGGTCAAGCCGGGCGATGACAGCGAGATTGTGGCATGCGCTTGTGGCATTCGCGCTCCTCTTCGTCTTTGCCTTCCCCGCCCTCGCCGACGTCGCAGTGCCGCAGCTCACCGGCCGCGTGGTCGACCGGACCGGCACGCTGTCGAGCAGCGACATCGCCGCGCTGTCGCAGAAGCTCGCCGATTTCGAGACGCGCAAGGGCAGCCAGATCGCGGTGCTGATCGTGCCGACGACGGACCCGGAGACGATCGAGCAGTTCTCGATCCGGGTCGCCGAGACCTGGAAGATCGGCCGCAAGAAGGTCGACGACGGCGCGATCCTCGTGGTCGCCAAGAACGACCGGCACCTGCGCATCGAGGTCGGTTACGGGCTCGAAGGCGCGCTGACCGACGTCACCTCGCGGCGGATCATCGACGAGGTCATCACGCCGAAATTCCGGGAGGGCGATTTCGCCGGCGGCATCTCGGCCGGTGCCGAGCGGATGATGCGCGTCGTCGATGGTGAGCCGCTGCCCGCTCCCTCGCGCAGCGTGAATTTCGCCAATCTGGACGATATCGGGCCACTCCTGCCGGTCGCGCTGTTTGCTTCGCTCATCGTCGGCGGCTTTTTGCGCACGCTGCTGGGACGATTGCTGGGCTCGGTCGCGACCGGGAGCGTGATCGGCCTCCTGGCGTTGCTCATCCTCGGATCCGGCGCGCTGGCCTTGCTCGCCGGGATCATCGGCTTCGTCTTGTCCTTCATCGCCGATCTGTTTCCGGCATCGACAGGGCCCTCGCGCGGCGGTTCCCGGTCGAGCGGCTCCTCGTCCGGCGGCTGGAGCAGCGGTTCATCATCCAGTGACAGCGGCAGCTTCAGCGGAGGCGGCGGCAGCTTTGGTGGCGGCGGCGCCTCGGGGAGCTGGTAGTCATGGGCATCGGGCGTATCACCAGGCATCTCCTCCAGCACCATTGGCGTGCGAAGCAAGTGTTTCCGCAAGACGCGCTCGAGCGTATCGAGCAGGCGATCAAGAAAGGCGAAGCGACGCATTCCGGCCAGGTCCGTTTCGTCGTCGAAGGCGCGCTCGATGGTCGGCCGCTGTTCCGCAACCAGCACGCGCGCGAGCGCGCGCTCGATGTTTTCTCGCATTTGCGGATCTGGGACACCGGGCACAACAACGGCGTGCTGATCTACCTGCTGCTCGCCGACCGCGACGTCGAGATCATCGCCGACCGCGGCATCGATGCGAAGGTCGGCGCCGCGGGCTGGGAGACGATCTGCCGTGCGATGGAGGCCGAGTTCAGCGCAGGCCAATTCGAGCGCGGCGTGACTGGCGGTATCGCGGCGGTGTCGCGGGAGCTGGCGAGGCACTATCCACCGGGAGGGCCGCATCCGAATGAGCTGCCGGATGCGCCGGTGGTGATGTAGGCCGAGTTGATAACCCACACTCCGTCATTGCGAGGAGCCCTTGCGACGAAGCAATCCAGACTGTCACCGCGGAAAGATTCTGGATTGCTTCGCTCCGCTCGCAATGACGGGATTAGCAACGGCGCGTGCCTCAATCATCCAGCTTGTTCAAATCCCGCACCGACTGCATGATCGGCTCGAAATTCGAGCGCGCATCCAGCGCATCGAACAATTGCGCGGTGTCTTCCAAGAGGCCGTGCGAGCGCGCAATGGCAGTGCGCACGTCGTCCTGCGGCGTATCCGACAACCGTCCGTGCCCCGACAGCAGGAGCTTGGTGTTCAGCCCCTTGATGCGCTCCAGCGACTGGATGTAGTCGGCGATGCTGCCCGAGCCGAACACGCCGCCCATCACGCCACCGGGCATCAAGGTGTCGGCTGCGAACAAGAGGCCCTTGTCCTGGTCGAACAGGGTGATGCAGGCGGAGGTATGGCCCGGCGTGTACATCACGTTGAGGCGGAAATTGCCGAGGTCGATCAGATTGCCTTCCTCGAGCCAGATGTCGATATTGATGGGCACGTTCGGCTCGTTGAACATCTTGCGCAGCATTGAGAAGTCGTCGCGCAGCATGATCTTGTTGGCGGCGAGCCGGTGGGCTGCGACATAGGTGCGGCGCTCGTTGAAGTGCCAGGCCGCACCGATATGGTCGAGGTGCTCGTGACTCAGCACCACCATGTCGATCTTTTCAGGTGGGCATCCGGCGAAGGTCAGACACTCCACCATCGCCGGATAGTTCGAGGACAGGCCGACATCGATCAGGATGGTGCGCGCCGAGCCACGCACCAGATAGGCGTTGGCGGCGCGGTTGGAGAAGCGGATCTGATAGACGTCATCGGCCGCCTGGATCAGCGAGCAGATGTCGTTCTTCATCAGGATCGGGAATGCGGTCGGCTTGCGCTCGCTCATGATTGCGCCGCCCGGTAGGTGACCGCGTTGGAAGCGCGCAGGCGTTTCGACAGCGCGTCCATCACCATCAGCGCGAATGCCGGTTGCTGGCTGACGAGATAGACAAAGCGCGCGTGGTTGATCCGCATCACCCGCGTGTTGGGCGCCGACGCGATCGCGGTCGCCGAGCGAGCCGAGCCGTCGATCACGGCCATCTCGCCGAAGAACTCGCCCTTGCCGAGCTTGATGATGCTGGTCTTGCTGGTGCCGCTCATCTTGGCGATCTCGACCTCGCCGTCGAGCACGACAAACAGTTCGCGGCCGGTCGAGCCCTCCTCGAAGATGACGTCATCCACATCAAACGCGTTGATGCACTTCTCGATCGTCATGGCACCCCCTTGGCACCCCCCAAACGCCTTCTGGCTGACGGGACGGCTCATGTTAACCGGGGAACCGCGGCGGGCAAATAACCCCCTTCGGCTAAGCAGGCAATCTACCGCAGGGCAGCATCGTCTGACGATTTGTTGCACGCCGCCACCCCGGTTCCACTTTCCCGACCCAATTCGGCCTCGGACGAGTTCCTAAAATTTCGGTAAGCGGGTCCCGAGGTAAGGAATTCGCAAGCAATGAAAGTTACCAAAAGGTCAACCTAGACTGGAGTATTTGAGCCGTGAGCGAACCTGTGTCCGACCTGGCCGGCCAAGCGATCAAAGACCGGACGAACGACCGGACTGGCGCCGTTGACGCCGCCGGCATCGAGGCCCCCTCGATCGCCCCCGACCATGAGACGCCGCCCAAGCCTGATCCGGTCAAGCCCGATCCGGTCAAGGCGGATGCTCCAAAGCTCGAGCCGTCAAAAATCGAGGTCCCAAGGTTCGAAGCGAGAGCCGAGCCCAAAGCCGAGGCAAAGCCCGGTAAGCTGATCGTCATGGCGCCTTCGGAGCGGTCGTGGAACCGCGACGAGTACGCCCCGCATGTCGAGGCCGATGAGGTGCGTGACACCGGCGGCAAGCGTCGCCTGTCGGCGATGGCCGCGGTCGTCGCAATCGCGGCCTGCGTCGGCGCCATCAGCGGCGCGCTCGCGACCGCCGGCATGATGCATTTCGCGGCCAGCCCGGCGCCGGCGCCGGCTCAGGTCGCCGACACCAGCGCGCTGGATGCCTCCGTCGCCCGGATCGATGCCGACATCGTCGCGCTCAAGGCCAATGTCGAGCACAGCTCGAAGACCAGCCTCAGCCAGTTCAACCGCGCCAACGACCGCCTCGACAAGCTCGAGAAGGCGCAGGCCGAACCGTTGGCCAAGCTGGCAAAGCTGTCCGAGACGGTCGACAAGCTCCGCGCCACGCCGCCGGCCGCTCCCACGCAAGCCGCCGCCGCGTCCGCCAAGGAGACCACCGGCACGATCGCGCCGGCCGCGACCCAGGCGGCTGCTGTTGCGCCGGCTGCCGTGCCGCCGGCGTCCGCCGCGCCCAAGACCGAGGTTGGCCGCCTGCCGACGATCGACGGCTGGAGGCTCCGCGACGTCGCCAATGGCGGTGCGCTGATCGAGGGCCGGGGGGGCTTGTACGAGGTCTATGCCGGTGATCCCATCCCCGGTCTCGGCCGCGTCGATGCGATCCGGCGCCAGGACGGCCGCTGGGTTGTCGTCACGCCGCGAGGTCTGATCGTCGCGCGCTAGGCTTCCGATAAGCGATTTCCGCAAAGGCGCTTCACCACCGCGTGAAGCGCCTTTTTACTTGAATAGGCCGTCAGGCGCGGTGTTAGTGGAGGCATGAGCCGCGCGCTGCGAATTCTCCTGACCGCCATATTGTTGTTGGGCAGCATCCTATCGCTCTCGGCAGCGGAGAACGCGCCGCTCGCGCGCGGCACCGCGATCACCGATCCCGATCTGCTGAAGAGGCTCGACCAGAGCGATGCGCTGTCAATCTCGCGCCTGTTGCAGCCGGAGCGGAACGCCACTGTTCTGACGAGCGACCAGCTGTTCGCGTCGCTGCCGCAGCTCAAGGAGATTCTTCCCGCAATCGATGCTGAATTCGATCGCTACATCGCGCAGCACAAGCAGGCGGTGCCGAGCGAGACCATCGGCGTCGGCGATGGTTTTGACGTTCAACTGTTCGATCGTTTCAATCTGACATCCGCCGACACGCGCTTCGTGCTGGCCGGCATCGTCAACCGCATGGACCGCGCCTATGTGTCCGAGGAATCCTGCGGCGAGATCCGGCTGATCTATCGCCTGGCGCGATTCGAGCCCGGGCCGGATGGTGGCGGCACCGCGACGCGCCTGCCGATGACGTTCAACCTGGTGATGAAGGCGCGCGATGCGCGCCAGACCGACGCGAGCGGCAAGCCCATCACCTGCACCGAGGTGGCGCGGCGCTGGCTCGACAATGGCGACTGGCAGGGGCTGATCGGCAGCCACGCTGCGCCTTATGATGCGATGATCGACCGCATCGAGACCAACATCCAGATATCGATCGCGCCAAAATCGGCGCTGCACGATTTCCGCTCCGACTATCTGCTCAAGGTGTTCAGATACGACCCTGGGACCAAGACGTTCGTGGAATCGACGCTGGAAAACCAGATCGATCGCGACCGTATCCTGGCCGATGAGGCGCTCCGGCGCGACTTCAAGGCCTGGCTGCTCGAGCCTGCGAATCTCCGCGAGTTCGATCGCGGCACCGTGCTGATCCCGGAGAAATACCTCGCCAAGGCGGCGGTGGCGCCGACGCCTGCCGGTCTCGATGGCTCAACGTTGCAGCCGGAGTTCGGCCTGGTCGAAGGCGAGGGCAACAGCGATCCTGTCTTCACCGACAACGACGTCGTCGGCGCGCTGAAGCAGGCGGCGGCGCGCGGCATCACAATGGAGAACATCCGCTCGGTCGCGGGCTTCCAGCGCCGCCTCAACGATGTCACCTGCTCGGGCTGCCACCAGACCCGCGGCATCGGCGGCTTCCACTTTCCGGGCGTGGACTGGCTGACCGAGGGGGCGTCGAACGCCACCATCGTGCCCGCCTCGCCGCATTTCTTCGGCGACCAACTCCGCCGCCGCGATATCCTGACCGCCTTCGCTGGCGGCAAACAGCCTGATTTTTCACGCGGATTTGCCAGCCGGCCGCAAACACGCGGCAGCCGGGAGCTTGCCGGCACCGAATATCAAGACGGCTGGGGCGCGCATTGTTCCCTGCAAAACCCGGGATCGGGAACGGCCGACAAGAGTTTTACGTCATGGACCTGTGCTAAAGGTCTCACCTGTCAGGCTGCGGCGGCTTCGAGCCGCATTGGCATGTGCTTCATCAAGACGCGTTAGGGCGTGATCCGGAAAAGTGCGTAGCGTTTTTCCGCAAAGATCCCGCACAAGACAGAGCCCCCCAACCGATTTGGATGATCCATGACGGACACCAGCGACGCCAACAAGGAGCGCAATCGCGAGATCGCGCGCAATGAGGAAGCCAAGCAGGTCGCCGGCAGCGTCCGCGTCAGCACCACGGCGGTCGCAGTGGTCGTCATCATCGGCGGCATCCTGTTCACGCTCGGCTGGCTGGCGCTGAGATAAACGACACCCTCACTTCGCGTAATTCGTCATCCGCTTGCCGGGCAACAGCTCATACGCCGGCCTCCAGCCGGGCAGTGCGGCCATGCGGCGGAGCCAGGCGTGGATGGCCGGATGGCTCGCCGCAAAATCAAAGCCGTGCTCGTCGCTGGGATAATGCAGATAGGCCATCATCGAGATATCGGCGATGGTCGGCTTGGTGCCGATCGCAAACGCATTGCGCTGCAGGTGGCCGTCGAGAATGCCGAGGAAATCGTCGAGCCGCCGGCGAAAATGCTTCAGCACCTGCGGATCGTTTGTCTCGGTGAAGGCCCGCATGAAGCGGTAGGTCGCCATGTAGCCGGTGAGCTTGTGGTTGTCCCAGAACAGCCAGCGCAGCAGCTCGAATTTTTCGGCCTCGGTCTTGGCACCGAAACGGCCGTATTGCTCGGCAAGCTTGAGCAGGAGAGGGGCCGTCTGCGTCATCTTCACGCCGTCGACCTCGAGCACGGGAATTTCGCCCATCTCGTTCACGCTCGCCCGCCACGCGGCCGTGCGCGTGACGCCGCCGCCGAAGTCGGTCCATTCAGGTTCAAACGTCTCGCCGCAAAGCGTCAACATCAACGCGAGCTTGTAGCTGTTGCCGGATTCGGGGAAGTAGTGCAGACGATAGTGCGGCATGGGATCTCACGGCGTTCGTGTTTTGCCGATGTTATAGCGAGATGGTCCCACCTCGTCATTGCGAGCGTAGCGAAGCAATCCAGCAATGCATCCGCGGTGACACTCTGGATTGCTTCGCTGCGCTCGCAATGACGGGGTTAGAGCGGGCGCCCCTTACCCCACCGCCCCCTTCGCCCGCAGCGCTTTGATCGCGGCCTCGTCGTATCCGGCGCCGCGCAAAATCTCGTCACTGTGCTCGCCGACGCCGGGCGGCTTGCGCGGTTGCACCTTCTTGGTGCCGTCGATCCAGATCGGAGAGTTGATGGTGAGCATGGTGTCGTTCTCGAACGGCACCAGCACCTCGTTGTCGAGCATCTGCTTGTCGTTCGGGATGTCGTCCAGAATACCGACGATGCCGAACACCAGTCCGTTGCCGTCGAGGATCTTGCGCCATTCGGCGAGATCCCTGGTCGCAAACGTCTCGTCGAAGATCCTGATCAGCTCCACCGAGCGGGCGTGACGGTCGGGCTTGGTGGCAAAGCGCGGATCGTCGATCAGGTCCTCGCGTCCCAGGCATTTGGCGAGCGTCGGCCACTGCTTCTCCTCGCTGAGCAGCGACAGGATCAACCAGCGGCCGTCCTTGCACTGATAATGGTTGGCGACCGCATTCAGCGCGCGCTCGCGCGGGCGCCGCTCGCCGAACTTGGCGCCGCAGAGCTTTGCCTGCGCCAGCACGCTCGCCGCCCAGACGCCATTGGCCATCAGATTGGACGCGACATGCGAGCCCTTGCCGGTCTTCTCGCGCTGATAGAGCGCGGTGACGATCGCGCTGTACAGTGCCATGGCGCAGGGATGGTCGCCCATGCCGGCGACCGAGCGGGCCGGCGTCGTGTCGGTGTCGGCGCGAACGAGGTCCATCAGGCCGGAGCGCGCCCAATAGGCGTTGCTGTCGAAGCCGGGCTTGTTGGCCTCCTCGCCCTTCTCGCCATAGCCGGTGAAGGAAGCATAGATCAGCCGGTCGTTGAGATGGGCGAGATGGTCGTAGGTGATGCCGAGCTTGGTGCGCACCGGCGGCGGCATGTTGGTGATGAAGACGTCGGCTTCTTCGACCAGCTTATAGAGCACGGCCTGGGCCTCGGGCTTGGAGAGGTCGAGCGCCAGGCTCTTCTTGTTGCGGGCCTCGAGCAGCCAGGCGAAATTGTGCTCGCCGGTGGGATAGCCGGGCAGATTGGGCAGATTGCGGTAGGGATCGCCTGCGCCGGGCGGCTCGATCTTGATGACATCGGCGCCGAAATCGGACAGCACGGTGGCAGCTGCCGGCGCCGCGATGAAGCTCGCGCAGTCCAGAACCTTCAGCCCTGCAAAAATGCCTTTTTCCATTGCGGCGTTGCTCCCTCGCTCTTGTTGTTTCCCGCCGGCTGGAATTCGGCAATCCCTGACAGCACGATCATTTGACTGATGTTTCGGCGGGATGCAACGGCGCCGGGCGCAGGGCCTTACTCCTCGCCGGCAAGCAGGGCGGCATTGCCGCCGGCCGCGGCCGTGTTGATGGTCACGGTCTGCTCGGTGGCAAAGCGCGTCAGATAATGCGGGCCGCCGGCCTTGGGGCCGGTTCCGGACAGGCCGTTGCCGCCAAACGGCTGCACGCCGACCACGGCGCCGATCATGTTGCGGTTGACGTAGATGTTGCCGACCTGGATGCGGTCGATGATGGCCTCGACCGTGTCGTCGATGCGGGAGTGGATGCCGAGCGTCAGCCCGTAGCCGGTGCGCTCGATCGCCTGCAGCACACGCGCGAGGGTTTCGGCCCGGTAGCGCACCACATGCAGGATCGGGCCGAATACCTCCTCGCCGAGCTGGCTGGCATCCCTGAGCTCGAAGATGTGCGGCGCGACGAAGCAGCCCTCCGGTGCCGTGCCGGCAAAGTGCAGCCGCGCCTCCGTCTTCATTCGCGCGATATGGGCGTCGAGGCGTTGCTTGGCCTCGGCATCGATGACAGGACCGACATGGGTCGCGACCTCGCTGGGATCGCCGATCCTGAGCTCGCGCGCAGCGCCCGCGATCATCTCGATCATGCGGTCCGCGACATCCTCCTGCACGAACAAGAGGCGCAGCGCCGAGCAGCGCTGGCCGGCGGAGCGGAACGCCGAGGTGACGACATCGTCGGCGACCTGCTCGGGCAGCGCGGTGGCATCGGCGATCATGGCATTGATGCCGCCGGTCTCCGCGATCAACGGCACGATCGATCCGTCCTTGGCAGCGAGCGTCCGGTTGATGTGGCGCGCCACGTCGGTCGAGCCGGTGAAGACGACGCCGGCGATATCAGGATGCGCGGTCAACGCCGCGCCGGTGCGGCCGTCGCCGGTGACCAGATGCAATGCGGCCTTGGGGATGCCGGCCTCGTGCAGCAGGGCGACGGCCTCGCGCGCGATGCGCGGCGTCTGCTCGGCGGGTTTTGCGACCACGCTGTTGCCGGCCATCAGCGCCGCCGTGACCTGACCCAAGAAAATCGCCAGCGGAAAATTCCACGGCGAGATCGCGATGAAGACGCCGCGGCCGCGCAGGGCGAGCGCGTTGCTCTCTCCGGTCGGTCCCGGCATCGGCGTCTCGCTGCCGAACAGCTTTCGGCCCTGCGCGGCGTAATAGCGGCAGAAATCAGCGGCTTCTCGCACCTCGGACAGCGCGTCGTCGAGCGTCTTGCCGTCTTCGGCTTGCAACAGCGCGATGAAATGCGCGTTGCGGCTCTCCAGCAAATGCGCGGCATGCTCCAGCGCAGCCGCGCGTGTCGCCGCGGGCGTCCGGCTCCATCCAGCAAAGCCCGCTCGGGCCGCTGCGATCGCGGCGCCCGCCTGTTCGGGGGTTGCGTCGGCGACGGGTTTGAGATCAGGCGTCGCGGCCTTGACCTCGGTCAGCAATCTATCGAGCGCCGCGCGTTCGCCGAATTCGATGCCGCCTGAATTGTGCCGCTCCGGCGCGAACAGATCGCCCGGCAGCGGAATCTTTGCGTGATGCGCATGATCGGGCCGGACGATGAGGTCGACCGGACGCTTCAACAGCGCCGTAACAGGCACGCGATAATCGGCCGCCTGCGCCACGAAGGACGAATTGGCGCCGTTCTCCAAAAGACGCCGCACCAGATAAGCGAGCAGGTCGCGATGGCTGCCGACCGGCGCATAGGTGCGGTAGGCGATCTCAGGGTGATCCTTGGCCAGCTGCTCGTAGAGCGCTTCTCCCATGCCGTGCAGGCGCTGGAACTCGAAGCCGCCGCTGTCGCCGGAGAGTTCCAGCACGGTCGCGACGGTGAGCGCATTGTGGGTCGCGAATTGCGGGAAGATGCGTGGCCGCAAACTCAGAAGCTTTGATGCGCAGGCGACGTAGTTGAGATCCGTCATCGCCTTGCGCGTGAACACCGGATAGCCGTCGAGCCCGCGCTCCTGCGCGCGCTTGATCTCGGTGTCCCAATAAGCGCCCTTGACCAGCCGCACCATCAGCTTGCGGTCATGCGCACGGGCGAGCTCGTGAATGTAGTCGATCACTGCACCGGCGCGCTTCTGATAGGCCTGGATCGCGAGCCCAAAGCCGTCCCATCCGCCAAGCATGGGATCGGCCAGCGTGGCCGCGATCACGTCGAGCGACAGCTCCAGCCGGTCGGCTTCCTCGGCATCGACGGTGAAGTTGAGGTCATACGCCTTGGCGCGCCGGGCGAGATCCTGTAATTGCGGCACCAGCTCGGCCATCACGCGGTGGCGGCTGATGGCCTCGAAGCGCGGATGCAGCGCCGAGAGTTTGACGGAGATGCCGGGGCGATCGGGCAGCGGATGATTGCCTGCCGCCTTGCCGATGGTCAGAATCGCACTGGCATAGGCGTCGAAATAGCGCTTGGCGTCTTCAGCCGTGCGTGCGCCTTCGCCGAGCATGTCGAAGGAATAGCGCGGCCTCTCGCCGGCGCGCGGTTTGCCCCGCTCCAGCGCCTGCTCGATGGTCTCGCCCAGCACGAAATGATTGCCCATCAGCCGCATCGCCTGGCGCGTCGCGGTGCGCACGGCAGGCGCGCCGAGCCGCTTCACCAACCGGCCGATGGTGCCATCGGGCGTCTCGCCGGGCTGGATCACCCTTGCCGACAGGCCGAGCGCCCAGGCCGAGGCGTTGACCAGGAATGCGGTGGACTTGGTCTCGTGATGGATGAAGTCGCCCTCGCCGAGCTTGTCCTCGATGAACTGGTCGGCGGTGCGGGCATCGGGCACGCGCAGCAGCGCTTCCGCCAGCACCATCAAGGCGAGGCCTTCCTTGGTCGAGAGCGCGAACTCCCGCAGCATGTCTTCGACGCCGCCGAGCCGGTCATCGCGCTTGCGGACGGCCTCGATCAGCCGGGTGGCCGTGCGATCGATCCGCGCTTCCCGCGGCGGGGCGAGATGCGCCGATGGAAACAGCCGCGCAGCAATGTCGGCATCATCAGGGGCGTAAGGGGCCGAGAAGGGCGGCGGAATGTTCGGCATGGCGTGTCCTGTTGCTCGGAATCAGGATAAAGCCCGCGAGACCGTAGTTCGATAGACAAGATAGCAATTTTGCCTTAGGAAATGAACATCTTTGGCATTTTGGCCACATATAATATGGAACTCGATCGAATCGACCGGAGAATCCTCTCGATTTTGCAGGAGGATGGGCGAATCGCCAATGTCGAGCTCGCCGAACGCATCGGACTGTCGCCGACCTCGATCGGCGAGCGGCTGAAGCGCCTGCAACGCGAGGGCATTGTCGAAGGCTACGGGGCGCGGCTCAATCCGCACCGGCTTGGGCTGGGTTTGCTCGTGTTCGTCGAGGTGCTGCTCGACAAGACCACGCCCGACAATTTCGAGCGCTTTGCGCGCGCGGTCAAACTCGCGCCCGAAGTGCTGGAGTGTCACATGGTTGCAGGCGGCTTCGACTATCTGGTGAAGGCGCGGCTGGCGGACATGACTGCGTATCGGCGCTTCCTCGGCGAGACCTTGCTGTCGATGCCGGGCGTGCGAGAGACGCGCACCTATGCGGTGATGGAGGAGATCAAGCGCGACGCACCGTTGCCGGTGGGCTGACCACATGCGGTCGCGATTGTCATTGCTGCGGCGTTGATTGGCGATCTCTCAAGGCCAATAGCCTTCCCTGTGCAGTCGCAACGCCTGTCGTCGAATGCACGAATCGTCTTCTGAAATTTTCTTGGCCTCACTCCCGGAGCGGATCCGGGAGGCAGCGAGAGCTGGCGGCTTATACTTTGAGGTTCTCTGCGGAGGTCTTGCCCCGGTTTGCGATCTCTTCGTATTCCACCGTCTGTCCTTCGTTCAGGGACGACAGACCGGCTTTCTGCACTGCCGAGATATGCACGAACACATCCTTGCCGCCCGACGCAGGCTGGATAAATCCATAACCCTTGGTCGGGTTGAACCACTTGACCGTACCTTTAGCCATCACGACTTCTCCGCGGGTCTTCCTCCGAGATCACGAACCGCCAGTCCCCGCCAACCGGCCGGTTCGGTCCTACAGGATACGCGGAATGTGGCAGGCTTGGTAGATCAAACCACATCCGCATTTCGCCGAAATTCGCTCAACTTCGCAGCGTTTTTGCCGGTTTTGCCCGTTTCGCGGTCAATTGAGCCTGCGCCGTCAACCTGGGCCGTCAATAAGTCGCGGCCAGATAGTCGACGATCTTGCCGACGTCGGCATCGTCGATCGGTGCGCCATAGACCTTGATCATCTTGGTCACCTCGGCCTGCCAGAAGCCCTTCTTGTCCTTCATCGGCGGCTGCGTCGCGATGTAGTCGGACGAGTGACAGGCGGCGCAATTGCCCTGGACCACCTCGAGATTGGGCCCGGGCTTGAAGGCCGCGACCTCGTCGGGCGTCTTGTAGTTGATCGGCGCGGCAAGGGCCGAACCCGCGACGGTGACAACCGCAAGCGCGGCGGCGAGGAGAACGGTGCGCTGCATGATATCTCTCCTCAGGCGACGCTGACGCGGGTGGTTTCGACGACGTTGCGCAAATAACCCGCGGGGTTCCAGCGCGGCGTCTCCGGCTGCGTCTCGCCGGAATTGCTGGTGGCGCGCACCTTGAGCGCGACCTCGCCTGCGGCGAGCTTCACCGGCAGCTTCCATTCGCGGAAAGAGTATTTTCCCAAATCCTTGCCGAGCTTGGCGGAGGTCCAGGTCTTGCCGCCATCGGTGGAGACCTGGACGTCCTTGATGCCCTTGCCGCTGTCGAAGGCGATGCCGCGCAGCGTCGTGCGTCCCGCCTTCAGCTTGGCGCCATCGGACACGCTGGTGATGAAGGAGCGGATGGTGAAGCGGTTGATCGGAATCGTCGCCTTTGGCGTCGTGCCGGGCTCAACCGAATTATCGGGCGTATCGGGAATGCGGTAGGCGCCCTTCATCCAGAAGCCATCGAAGACATTGTCGATGACGGTGATCTCGTTGAGGTGCTTGACCCAGTAGGTACCGTAATAGCCGGGTACCACCAGGCGCAGCGGGAAGCCGTTGAGGAACGGCAGATCGTCGCCGTTCATGCCATAGGCCAGCATCACCTCGCCATCGGTGGCGTGATCGAGGTCGAGCGCCTTGGCGAAGTCGGGAGTCCGGTCGCTGACCGGGCCATCCATGCCGCCGAAGACGACCTGCTTGGCGCCGGCCTGCACGCCGGCCATCTCGAGCACGGTCTTGAGCGGCACGCCGCGCCAGCGCGCATTGCCCATCGCCCCATTGGCGAGCTGGCCGCCGGCGACCCGCGGCTCGAAGAAGCCGCGGCTGTTGCCGGAGCACTGGTTGACGGCGACGATCTCCGTCGCCTTCATCTTGCGGATGTCCTTCAGCGACAGCTTGAGCGGCTTGTCGACCTTGCCCTTGACCTCGAGCGTGAACTTATCAGGGTCGAGATCGTAGGGCAGGCCAGCGAGGTGATAGCGCACGAAGAACGCGTTGTTCGGCGTGATCGGCCCGTCGTTGAACACCGCGAACGGCGTCTCGAGCTGCGGCGGCCGGCTGGTCAAGCCGATCATCGGCCGCTTCTGCGGATATTTCACCAGCGGCCGCTCACCATTGCCGATGGGCAGGGTGACGGTGTCCAGGGCCAGCGCCTTGGTTGAATTCAGTGTCGCCGCCATGGCGGCAAGACCCGCTCCTTTGAGCAGGTCGCGTCGGTCGAACATGTCGTCTCCTCCCGGAGCTTTTCGTCGGTTCGCGGTCATCACCGCAATCCCCGCCCCCATCTGTCGCAACGACTCAGCCGAAGTCAATTCGTGCTTTCGCAGCGGGTCCATGCCGCTGCGTTGCAGCAGGCCGGTGTTGTGTCTGTGACAAGTTTGAGCTGAGCTGTAGCCGCGACGACGGTGCACCTCTCCCGCTTGCGGGAGAGGTCGGCACGAAGTGCCGGGTGAGGGTTCTCACCTCTAGGGGGTTGTCCCGTTGCGGAGATACCCTCTCCCCAACCCTCTCCCGCAAGCGGGAGAGGGAGCGCACCTTCTGCGTGGCTTGCGCGTCAAGCCGCGACGCGCTCGCCGCCGGCGATGACGGCCGACAATGTCCTGGTGTCTGCAACCACCCGCACCATCATCGGCTCGTCGCGACCGCGGATCGCGACCTCCTGCTTCGGCAACGCATCCTCGTGAAGACCGGCGGCGCGGCGGACCTCGTCGGAGACGATGGCCTCGCATTGAAGCGTCTTCGTCATGTCCTGGAGCCGGGCGGCGACGTTCACGGCATCGCCGAGCGCGGTGAAGACGATGTGGTCGCGATAGCCGATGTCGCCGATGATGACCTCGCCGCCATGGACGCCGATGCCGAAGCGGATCGGCTGGCGCAGATCGTGGCTCAGCAGCTCGTTCAGCTCGTCCACATGGGTCGCAATGCCGGCGACGGCCTTGAGCGCCTGCCGGCAGGCTTCTTTCGGATCGGTGGTGAGGCCGAACAGCGCCAGCATGCCGTCGCCGACGAACTGGTTCGGCTGGCCGCCATTCTCGATCACGGCCTGCGACACCGCACCCAGGAAGCGGTTGACGATGAAGACTGTGTCGAACGGCAGCCGCTTCTCGGCAAGCTGCGTCGAGCCGCGCATGTCGACGAACAGGCTGACGAGATAGCGCTCCTGGCCGATTCGTGCGGGCGAGGACGCTTGGGCGTTGGCCGCCAGCATCTGCGGCATGAACAGCTGGAAGAAGGAGAGGTCGCAGTTCGGCCGCAGCTGGCAGGCAAGCCGGATCGAGGGATCGGCGGTGCCGACGCGGGCCAGCACGAAGGCCTCGCGCTGCGAGGGCTCGGGCAAGGCGCCGTGGTCGCCGATGATGCGGATGCGGCAGGTCGAGCAGCGGGCGCGACCGCCGCAGACGCTGGCATGCGGCACGTTGTGGCGCAGGCTCGCTTCCAGCACGGAGAGGCCCTTGGGCACGCGCACCGTCTTGCCGTTGCCGTAAGACAGCGCGATCATGCCGCCGCGCCGCTCGCGCCAGCCGCGCACTCCCCGTGCCAGCATCACCAGCCCGAGCAGGCCGAAATAACCGATCGTCAGTCCACCGGTGATGCGGTCGAGCGTATCGGCCTGTGCGAACGTGCCGACCTCGCGCTGCGTGTAATTTTGCCGGCGCCAGTCGCCGTCCTCACTGTCCGAGGCGACACTGCGGCCGCCCTGGTAGATGCCGAGCAGCGCCAGCGTCGGGATCAGCACCGCGGCCGCGAGCAGATAGGGCGCCGCGCGCGTGAAGAACGACTTCAACCGGAGCCAGAAATAGATGCCGATGCAGCCGTGGACCCAGGCGACGATCAGCAGGATCGTCATCGTCCAGAGCCGGCCGGGGGCCACGACGAAGAACAGATAGAGCTCCTGCGGATAGAGCTTCTCGTGGCCGTACAGCACCTGGCCGAGCCGGATGCCGATCACATGCGCCATCACCAGCGCGGGGATGCTCAGTCCCAGCACCAGCTGGAGCGGCTCGATCGTCCGCCAGCGGAACTGGCGGCGCTGGAACAGCGCGTAGACGCCGAGACCCATATGGGTGAACGCCGCGCCATAGAACACGATCGCCACGGGGAGGAACTGCCAGAAGGCGGTGTGGTAATAGACCCCGACCTGCATGGCATCGACCGAGATGTTGCCGAGCGCATGGTTGAGGAAATGGCTGACCACGTACGAGAACAGGATGACGCCGCAAACCAGCCGCACCTGCCGCGCGCTGGTCGAGCGGACGAGTTCGGGCAGTCGTGAAAGCACGGTGGCGGCCATGATTCGGTTGTACCAGTTCACTGAGGAGAACAGCCAGCGGAGAGTTAAATTCCACCCTTGAGCGGACCATCCGATCACATGCGCGGCAAGGTTACGTAACGGTAAGTGTTCGCAGCACGGGCAAAGCTCTCCGCCGTCGTCCCGGGCCACGCTGCGCTTGCCCGGGATGACGGTGCCTACATTGACTCCCCCTCCCAAGTCGGGGAAAAGCGCGGCCGTGACGCTTGCTCTCGACATCACCGCAAAGCCCGATGGCGCATCGCGCCGGCCGCTCGTCGTGGCCGCGCTGGTGATCGCCGCGATGACCGTGCTCCGCATTGTCTATGCCTCGTCCATCGAGCTGCGCACCGACGAGGCCTATTACTGGACCTGGTCGAAGGAGGGAGCGCTGAGCTTCCTCGATCATCCGCCCGGCATCGCCTGGCTGATCCGCTTCGGGACGGCGATTTTCGGTGACACCGTGCTCGGCGTCCGCTTCGGCGGCATCGTCGCGATGCTGGTGACGCAATGTCTGCTCGCCGACATCGTCCGCCGCCTCACCCATGATGTGCGCGCGATCGCAATTGCGGTGCTGATGCCGGAGGCCGCGCTCTACTATGGCCTGTTGATGGCCAAGGTCGCGCCCGACGTCGCCATGATTCCGTTCGCGGTGGCGATGATGTGGTCGCTGGTGCGACTTGCGCAGAGCGGCGACGGCCGCTGGTGGCTCGCGGCCGGCCTGTTCGCCGGCCTGTCGCTGCTGTCGAAATTCACCGTCATCATGTTCGCGCCTGCGGTGGCCGCCTTTCTGCTGGTGCCGGATTGGCGCTGGCGCTGGCTGCGCAGCCCGTACCCCTACCTCGCGGTGCTGATCGCAATCGCCGTGTTCTCGCCGGTCCTGATCTGGAACGCGCAGCACGATTGGGCCTCGGTCCGCTTCCAGGGCGTGCGCGCCACCGCCAATTACGGCATCTCGCTGCGGACCCTCGGCGACTATATCGGCCTGCAATTCGGCCTCGTCGGTTTCGTCATGCTGCCGGTGGTGCTGTCCGGTCTGGTGATGACGGCGTGGCGCGGCTATCGCTCCCGCGAGCCGGTTGCGATCCTGCTGTCGACGGCGGTGCTGGTGCCGTTCGTCTATTTCTTGTTCAAGTCGCTGACGCTCAGGGTCGGGGATACCTGGCCGATGTTCATGTGGCCGACGGGCTTTGCGGCCGCCGCAGTGAATCTCGTGCTGATGCAGAGAGAAGGCTGGTCGGCGCGGACGCTCCGTTCGGGCATCTTCTGGATGAACACGGCACTGGTGTCGGGCATCGCTTTCGTCGTGATCGTGTTCCTCTATTACGTCGCCGCGCCCTGGAACTTCCTCGGCAGGATGGATCCGATCGGCGCCGAGGCCGGCTTCGAGCAGGTCGCAGCGCGTGCGCAGGTCGCCCTCGATGAGACCGGCGCCACCTGGATCGCGACCACCGATTACCGCACCTACGCCATGATGCGCTGGCTGTTCCGCGGCCGGGTGCCCGTGGTCGAAATCAACGAACGCGGCCGCTTCCAGGATTTTCGCGATCCCGGCATGGACCGCATCAAGGGCCATGCGGGACTCTATATCGGGCGTCAGCCCGATGATCACGCGCCGATGTGGGATTCGATCCCTGCGAGGCGCGAGTCGTTGGGAGAGGCCGAGCGCCGCTGGCGCGGTGTCCTGATCGACACCTATACGCTCGACAAGCTCACCGGATGGACCCCGGAGCTTTCGCCGCCAAAGGACTCGCCGCTGTTCCAGTGGCGCGTGCTGGCTCTCAGAGCTACTCCTCGTCCTCTTTCCGCCGCAGCAGATCGGTCGCCAGATCCGACAGCTTCGGCGGCGGCAGCGCGGCGAATGGCAGCGGCCTGGTAACGTCGATCGCGGCGAGACCGAGGCGCGCCGTCAGCAGGCCGTTGAGCATGCCTTCACCGAGCCGCTGCGACAGCTTTGCCGCAATTCCGTGTCCGAGCATCTGCTGCACCAGGCTGTCGCTGGCGGCGAGGCCGCCGGTGATGGCGAGATGGGCGATGACGTGGCGGAGCAGGCGGATCATGCCGAGCGCGCCGGGCCGGCCGCCATAGAGGCGGGCGAGCTGGCGGATCAGGCGCAGCGAGGCCACGAACACGAACAGCACGTCGAACAGCGCGCGCGGCGATACCGCCGTGACGATCGAGACGCGCTGGGCCGCCGACGAGACCAGGCGCCGCGCCTCCGCATCGAGCGGCGCCATCAATTCGCGCTCGGCAAGCCGGATCATGTCGGCGCCATCGATGATCTCGCCGGAATGACTCTCCAGGGCGGCACGGGCGCGCGCGAGCTGCGGATTCTGGTGCGCGATCTTCAAGAGATCCTGCACGATCGCGCGGCTCTCCTTGCGATCGTCGCTGGCAAGGACGACGGCGGCGCGTGCATGCAGTTTCTCGATCGTCGCGAGGCGCACGAGCCCGAGCGCCTCCCGTCCGGTCACCACCGCGAGCGCCAGCGTGGTGACGAAGGCGAGCGCAAGCCCGACGAAGCCGAGGCTTTCGCTGCGCGCAAACAGATCCTCGATCAGACGGACGACGCCCAGCCCGGTGCCGAGCAGCGTCAGGCCGGCGACGCCGGACCAGAACAGCGCGCCCCAGGGGAAGCCACGCCGCGACGGCAGCGCCGGCTCGATCGGCACCGGCAAGGCCATCGGATCGTGCTCCGGCGTGATCCGGATCGTGGCGCGGCCGAGCCGGCCGGTCTCGTCGGGTTCGGTCAGGACGACATCGGGATCGTCGAGCCGGAACGTTGCCGGCCGCCGTGGCTTCGATCCGTCGTTCATGCGAGCTTGTCTCCGATCAGGAACTGCAGGGCACGGTCGAGGCGGATGTGAGGCAGCGCGGGTTCTTCCGTCCCTTCGTGGTCGAGCTTGGGCGGGCGGAAGCGCAGGAAGCGGAAATCGCTCTTTTCGGCGGCTTGTGTCGACAATCCGCGAAACGCATCCGCGCCGTTGAACAGCGGTTCGGGATCACCAGGCAGGTCGCCCGGAAAGGTTGCGACCTCCGTGTTGCCGTCGAAGAACTCGCCATTCGCACTTTCGCCGGCAGCCGGCGTACCCAGGATCGATGGCAATGTGTCGCGGCCATGCGCGACCTGTGCCTCGCGCGTGGCGCGCACGGCGGCGAGCGCCACCACGTCGATCGCAGCGCCGGTGTCTTCGGCGCGCGCAACGGCGCGGGTGACCGCGCGGCGCAGCACGGCCTCGAGCCGGTCGTGGCTGGAATGATGCAGATGGTCCGCCTTGGTCGCCGCGAACAGGATGCGGTCGATGCGCGGCCTGAACAGGCTGGAGAGGAACGTGCTGCGGCCGATGTTGAAGCAATCGAGAATGCCTGCCAGCGCCGCTTCGAGATCGTGCAGCGCCTCGGGGCCGGAGTTGAATGCGGCGAGCGCATCGGCCAGCACGATCTGGCGATCGAGCCGGGCGAAATGATCCCGGAAGAACGGCCGCACCACGATGTCCTTGTAGGCTTCAAAGCGGCGAACCATCATCGCCCAGAGCGATCCCTCCGGTGCTTGCCCGCCTGCGGGCACGGCGAGCGGGGCGAACGTCAGCGCCGGTGTATCGGCGAGACTGCCGGGCATCAGGAAGCGGCCCGGCGGCAACAGGCTCATGGCAAAGCGCTCGTCGCGGCAGGCACGCAGATAGCTCGTGAAGAGCTTGGCAGCCGTGAGGGTTGCCTGCTCGTCCTCGCGCGCCTCGGGCTTGAGCGTTGCGAGATGCGCGTGCCAATCGGCGGCAAGGTGCGCGCGCGGCGTTTCGCGCGACAGCGCCAGGCTCTCCGACGACCATTGCTCGTAACTCTTTTGCAGCAGCGGCAGATCGAGCAGCCATTCGCCGGGATAATCGACGATGTCGAGCGTCAGCGTGCGGTCGGCGCCGTTCTGGCGCTGGTAGTCGATGACCAGACGGAGCTCGCTGATGTCGACGGTCGAGCTCGGCCAGCGCCGCTCCTCGACCAGCGCGCGCAGATGGCTCTCGTAGGAAAAGCGCGGTACGGCATCATCAGGCTGCGGCGCCAGATGCGCCCGCGCGATCCGGCCCGATGAATAGGCCTCGAACACCGGAAACCGGCCGCCGCGCGTCAGCCCGTGGATCAGGGCCGTGATGAATACGGTCTTACCAGCGCGCGACAGGCCAGTGACACCAAGCCGCACCGTCGGGTTGAAGAAGTGCTCGCCATAGTCGATCAACGCCCGGGCCGACAGGCGCGCCTCTTCGACCATATCCTGGAAACTGAATGCCATATTAACTTAACGCGAGGGATATTGAAGGGGCGTGATCTCGGGCGGGCGGAACAGTGAAGCCGTTCACAAAAGTGGCAATTGCGCGGGGAAAATCAAGCTTCATACTTCCACCGCCTTTGTCGGCGATCAGCGGATTGAACGACGCGCTGATCCCGAGAGACCCATAGCAGAGGGCATTGCCTCACGTTGCGGATTGCCATGACCGTGTTCAGATTGAAACAGCTTGCATCCAGCTCCGTCCACGCCGCGGCCGACGCGATCCGCTGGAATTATGACCGCGCCGAGCTGATCGCCGACGGCATCATCCACGGGATCGGCGTGCTCGCCGGCATCATCGCCGCGACCGTGCTGGTGGTGCTGGCGGCGGTCTATGCCGATGCCACCGACATCGTCGGCGTCTCGATCTATGTCGCGGGACTGCTCGCGATGCTGGTGCTGTCCGCGACCTATAATCTCTGGCCGGTCTCGCGTGCCAAATGGCTGCTGCGCCGCTTCGATCATTCCGCGATCTATCTGCTGATCGCCGCGACCTACACGCCGTTCATCCTGGAGGTGAGGGACAGCGCTTTCGCGCTGGTGCTGCTCGCCGGCGTCTGGTGCGTCGCGATATCGGGCATCGTGCTGAAACTTTTCTACCCCGGCCGGTTTGATCGTGTCTCGGTCGGCATCTATCTCGTGATGGGCTGGAGCGGCCTGATGCTGTACGGACCCGTGGTCAGGGCGCTGCCCGCGCTCGCGCTCGGCTTCATCCTGGCGGGCGGCCTGCTCTACAGTTTTGGCGTGATCTTCCACGCCTGGCGCCGACTGCGTTTCCAGAACGCGATCTGGCACGGCTTTGTCTTGGCCGGCGCGGCATGCCATTATACCGCGGTGCTCGACCTCGTCTTGAACTGAGCACGTCCCGCGACGCGGGATAAGACGACACAAGACGAGATTACATAAGAAAAGAGGAGACGTCGCATGCAGGTGACCGGCAAGGTCGTGGTCGTCACAGGCGGCGCCAACGGCATCGGCAAGGCGCTGTGCGAGGCCTTTCACAAGGCGGGTGCCGCCAAGGTCGTGGTTGCGGACATGGATGCCGCCAACGCGCGGGCCGTCGCCGCCACGGTGGACGGCGCGGCGTTCAGATGCGACGTCGCGCAGGAAAAGGAAATCTCCCACGTCATCGAGGAGACCGAGCGGCAGTTCGGGCCGATTGATCTGTTTTGCTCAAACGCCGGCATCGGCGGCGGCTTCGATCCGATGTCGGTCAATGCCGGCGGCGCCTCCGACGAGCCGTGGCAGCGCAGCTGGGCGATCCACGTCATGGCGCATGTCTATGCTGCCAGGCATCTGATCCCCCGCATGAAGACGCGTGGCGGTGGCTATTTCCTCAACACCATTTCGGCCGCGGGCCTGCTGTCGCAGGTCGGCAGCCCCGCGTACTCCACCACCAAGCATGCCGCAGTGGGCTTTGCCGAAAATCTCGCGATCTCGCACAAGGCTCACAACATCAAGGTCTCGATCCTCTGCCCGCAGGGCGTCGATACCAACATGCTGCGCTCGATCCCCAAGGGCCCGCAATCCGGTGACGGCGATCTCACGCCCGAGCAGGTGGCGAAGGACGTGCTCGCCGGCCTCGAGCAGGAGACCTTCCTGATCCTGCCGCACGCCCAGGTACTCGGCTACATGCGCAAGAAGACCGAGAATTACGACCGCTGGATCGGCGGCATGGCCAAGATCCAGGCGAAGATGCGGGAGGAGTTCGGGAAGTAGGGACACAGTTTCCGCAATTGACGCTGTCATGCCCCGCGAAGGCGGGGCATCCAGTACTCCGCGGCGGCTATTGGTTTGCACAACTAGCGCCGCGGAGTACTGGATCGCCCGCCTTCGCGGGCGATGACAGCTGAGTGTGTGGCGGCGTTCGTCCCCTAATGCTTCTGCCCGTACAGCAGCGGCACCGCCGAATCCACGACGACCTCCACCAAGCTCGTGCCCTCGTGCGCCATGCCGCGCCTCAGCGCATCGCCGAGCTCCGCCGCCTTGCTCACCCGCATTGCGTGACAGCCCATGCTTTCGGCGAGCTTCACGAAATCGATCCCCGGCAACTCCAGCCCCGGCACGTTGCGCACCTGCATCACCTGGCTGAACGAGCGCATCGCGCCATAGCCGGAATTGTTGATGACGACGATGGTGAGCGGCAGCTTGCGCTGCGCGGCGGTCCATAGCGCCTGGATCGAGTACATCGCCGAGCCGTCGCCGATCAGGCAGACGGTGCGCTGCTTCGTTTTGCCCAGCGCCATGCCCACCGCGGCGGGCAGGGAATAGCCGAGGCCGCCGCTCGACATCGTGTAAAAGCTGTCCTGGCCGGGCATCGGCAGGAATTTCTGCATCGCCGGCCGGTGCGAGGGCACCTCCTCGACGAGTGACGCGCCATCCGGCATCGCCTGCGACAGCGCGTGCAGCAGGAATTCGACCGGCAGCGGGTCGCCGGCCTGTGGCGCCGGCGGCAGCGTGCGGCCTCTTGGCGCGGCGCGCTTGCTCTCGGGCAGCATGTCGAGCAGCGCGCTCAGCGCCGGCTTCATCGTCGCGATGATGCTGGTGCCTGATGGCGTCACTGCGGCCGCATCCGCATCGTCCGTGATCTGGAAGATGGTCGCGCCGCCGTCGAAGATCGCGGCATGGCCTTCGACATGGAAGGTGAACACCGGCGCGCCGATCACGACGACGAGGTCGTGCTCGCGCAGCGCATCGGAGAGCTGCGCGGGCGAGGCGTGCAGGAAGCCTGCGAATTGCGGATGCCGCTCGGGGAACGAGCAGCGGGCCGAGAAAGGGCTGACCCAGACGCTCGCCTTCGCCTTCTCGGCGACGCGCACCATCAGATCGACTGCGCCGGCGCGATCGATTCCGGGGCCGACGACGAGGGCAGGATGCTTTGCCGAGCCGAGCGCTGCGACCAGCGCCTTCATCGCCTCAGGCTCAGGCCCGATCTCGCGGCTGACCTTTCGCGCCTCGATCGGCGCGCAGGCGTGCGCCCAGTCGTCGATCGGGATCGACACGAAGGTCGGCCCGCACGGCGGCTGCATCGCGGTGTAATAGGCCCGCGCGATTGCGGCCGGCACGTCTTCGGCCCGCGCCGGCTCGACGCTGTACTTCACATAGGGGCGCGGAAACTCCGAGGCGCGCTCGGCATAGAGGAACGCCTGCAGCGGCAGGATCGAGCGCGCCTGCTGGCCGGCGGTGATCACCAGCGGCGTCTGGTTGCGGTGCGCGGTGTAGATGTTGCCGAGCGCATTGCCGACGCCGGCCGCCGAATGCAGGTTGACGAAGCCGGCATTGCGGGTTGCTTGCGCATAACCGTCGGCCATGCCGACCGCAGAGGCTTCCTGCAGCGCCAGCACATAGTCGATGTCGCCAGGCCAGTCACTGAGGAAGGGCAACTCGGTCGAGCCGGGATTGCCGAACACCTTTGTGATGCCGAACGCGCGCAGCAGGTCGAGCGTCGCCTGCTTGACGGTGACGGACTTGCTCCCGGTCTTGCCGTTCTTGGCCATTGGTTTCCGTCCCTTGTTGTTTATCGCCGCTACTAGCCCCACCCGTCATTGCGAGCGGAGCGAAGCAATCCAGACTATCTCTGCGGAGGGATTCTGGATTGCTTCGCTCCGCTCGCAATGACGGGGAGGAAACAGCGGCGGCTCACCACACCGCCGTCCCCTTCATCGTCGGCTGCCCCTGCGCATTCGCGGTCCACAGCTCCATGCCCGCGTCGGTCTCGTTGGCGTTGATGGAAAACTCGCTGCCCTCGAACAGCGGCTGCACGCCGCGATATGAGAATTTCTGCGGCGCCTTGCCACCGCGCAGCTTCGCCGCCATCTCGATGATCAGCGCGGCCTGCAGCGGCCCGTGGAAGATCAGGCCCGGATAGCCCTCGACCTTGGTCACGTAGTCGCGGTCGTAATGGATGCGGTGACCGTTAAAGGTCAGTGCGGAGTAGCGAAACAGCAGCACAGGATCGGAGACGTGCGTCTCGCGGTGCTGCGCCTTCGGCGGCGGAGGCGAGGCCTTCGCGCTCGCGGGCGCGCTGCTGGTCACCTCGCGATAGACGATGTCCTGCCGCTCGCGAATGGCAATGCCGCGCGGTGATGTGACGGTATGCTCGACCGAGACGAGACACAGCGTGCCGGTCGAACCCGTCTTCACCTGCACGTCGGCGATACGCGAGGTGCGGGTCGATTCGTCGCCGACGCGGAGCGGCTCCAGGAATTCGATCTCGCCGCCCGCCCACATCCGGCGCGGCAGCGGCACCGGCGGCAGGAAGCCGCCGCGGGTCGGGTGGCCGTCGGGCCCGAGCATCGACATCGGAAACACCGGCTGGGCCAGGCACCAATGCACCGTGAACGGCGCGGCATCGCCCGCCTTGGGCTCACCGACGTCCTGGAACAGCGTTGCGCGCAGGCCCATGACGAGCTGCGCGGTGACGATGTCGGTGGCCTCGGTGCTGCGGCCGATCCATTGCCTGAGGTGATCGATGTCGAGCTTATCGGTCATGATGCCTCGCTCTTGTTACTTCTTGGGATTCTCGCCGATCGCGGGCACGGCGCCGTAGGTGCGCGTCTCGCCGACGATAACAGGCGCCGGCGCGGGATAGCTGACGCGGCCGTTCGGCGTATCCACCTCGATGCGGCGCAGGTGCGGATGGTTGGTGAGGTCGGTCATGGTGTTGACCTCGGCAAACGCAATGTCGGCATCGGACAGCCGTTTCAAGAGCTGGTCGCGCGTCATCCTGCCGAAGATGTCGGCGACCGTTGTGTCTGTGAAATCGCGGTTGCGCACCCGCTCCACCATGTTGGCGACGCGGGGATCGGCGGGCAGATCCGGCCGGTCCAGCACCTCGGCGCAGAGCGTCTTCCACTCGCGCTCGCTCTGGATCGAGATCAGGATGTCCTTGCCGTCCTTGGAGGTGAAGACGCCATAAGGAGCGATCGAGGGATGACGCAGCCCCATGCGCTTTGGCGGATTGCCCGCCTCGGCGTTGAGCAGCGGCACCGTGCACCAATCCGCCATGACATCGAACATGGAGATGCGGATGTCCGCCCCCTTGCCGGTGCGCCCGCGCGCGATCAGCGCCTCCAGGATCGCCGCATGTGCGGTCGCGCCGGTCGCGACGTCGACGATGGACATGCCGACGCGCGAGGCGCCATCGGGATTGCCCGTGATCGAGGCCAGCCCGCTCTCGGCCTGGATCAGCAAATCATAGGCCTTGCGATGCGCGTAGGGGCCCTCGTCGCCATAGCCGGTGATGGTGCAGGAGATCAGCTTCGGATAGTCCTTCAGCAGCCGCTCGCGGGAGAAGCCGAGCTTGTCCATCGAGCCCGGCTTGAGGTTCTGCACCAGCACGTCGGCGCTGGCGATCAGCTTCTCGAGTTCGGCTCGCCCTTCCTTGGTGGCGAGATCGACCACCGCCGATTGCTTGCCGCGGTTGAGCCAGACGAAATAGCTGCTCTGGCCCTTGGCCGCCGCGTCATAGCCGCGGGCGAAATCGCCCTCCGGCCGTTCGATCTTGATCACCTCCGCGCCCGCATCCGCCAGCCGCGAGGAGCAGAACGGCGCCGCCACCGCCTGCTCGACCGCAATCACCCTGATCCCGTCAAGAGCTCCCATGGTGCGACCTCAGTACGAGCGGGGCATGCCGAGCACATGCTCGGCGACAAAGGAGAGCACGAGATTGGTCGAGATCGGCGCCACCTGATAGAGCCGGGTCTCGCGGAATTTGCGCTCGACGTCGTATTCCTCGGCAAAGCCAAAACCGCCATGGGTCTGGATGCAGGCATTGGCCGCTTCCCAGGACGCATCCGCCGCGAGCATCTTGGCCATGTTGGCCTCCGCGCCGCAGTCGAGCCCGGCCTCGTATTTGCGGGTTGCTTCCTTCACCATTAATTCGGCCGCGCGCATCGAGGCGTAAGCCTTGGCGATCGGGAACTGAATGCCCTGATTCTGCCCGATCGGCCGGCCGAACACGCTGCGCTCCCTGGCGTAGTTCGTCGCCTTGGCGATGAACCACTTTGCATCGCCGACGCATTCGGCGGCGATCAGGATGCGCTCGGCATTCATGCCGGAGAGGATGTAGCGAAAGCCCTTGCCTTCCTCGCCGATCAGATTCTCCGCCGGCACCTTCATGTCGGTAAAGAACACTTCCGTCGTGGCGTGGTTCATCATGGTGCGGATCGGGCGGATCTCGAGGCCATTGTTCTTGGCCTCGCGCATGTCGACGATGAACACGGACAGTCCATCGGTGCGCTTCTTGGCCTGCTCCTTCGGCGTGGTGCGCGCCAGCAGCACCATCAAGTCGGAATGCTCGGCGCGGCTGGTCCAGATCTTCTGGCCGTTGACGATGTAGCTGTCGTTGCCTTCCTTGCGCGCAAAGGTCTTCAGCGAGGAGGTGTCGGTGCCGCTGGTCGGCTCGGTGACGCCGAAGGCCTGCAGGCGCAATTCGCCGCTGGCGATCTTCGGCAGATATTTTGCCTTCTGCTCGGCATTGCCGTGCCGCAGCACCGTGCCCATCGTGTACATCTGCGCGTGGCAGCCGCCGCCGTTGCACCCCGCGCGCTGGATTTCTTCCAGGATCGCGGCCGCCGCGGACAGCTTCAGCCCCGCGCCGCCATATTCCTCGGGGATCAGGACCGAGAGATAGCCGGCCTCGGTCAGCGCATCGACGAAAGCCTTGGGGTAGGCCATTTCGCGATCGAGCTTGCGCCAATACTCGCCGGGAAACTGCGCGCAGAGTTTCGCGACGGCTTCGCGGATGTCGGCGTAATCTTCGGTGTGGTGTTCTTCACTCATGGCGTTTCCCGTATTGAGCGGCAGTCAAGATAACGCCGGCCGATCCTCTGGCGTTGTGAAAACATCGCCAGCCCCCTATGCTCATTTGCTATAGCGTATGGAGTAGCCTTCCAGGATTGGCAAGCATGGATTTCCGGCAGCTCAGGACCTTCAGTTGCGTGGCGGAGCTCGGCAGCCTGAGCAAGGCTTCCGACACGCTGCGCGTGGCGCAGCCTGCGCTGTCGAGGCAGATCAAGCTGCTGGAGCACGAGCTGCGCACGGAACTGTTCACCCGCAACGGCCGCGGCATGGTGCTGACCGAGGCCGGCCGGCTCTTGCTCGCGCGGACCTCCGGCATCGTGCGGCAGATCGACCAGATCCGCGACGACATCCAGTCGGCCAAGGGACCGCCGTCGGGGCAGGTCGTTCTCGGCCTGGTTCCGACAGTCAGCTGCGTGCTGTCGGCGCGCTTTGCGCGGCGCTGTGTCGAAAAATTTCCCGGTATCTCGCTGCGCATCGTCGAGAGCTACAGCGGCCATATCGTCGAATGGCTGCATCGCGGCGAGATGGATCTCGCCATCCTCTACGGCCGTTCCGCCGATCTGCATCTCCATGTGCAGAGCCTCGGGCGCGACAACATCGTCGCGGTCGGTCCGCGCGGCTGCGGCCTCGCGCGCAAGAAGAGCGTCGATATCGGCTGGCTGCTGCGGCAGCGGCTGGTGCTGCCCAGTCATTCGCACGGTCTCCGCGCGCTGATCGAGCACGCCGCCGCGCAGCGCAAGATCAAGCTCAACGTCCAGCTCGAGGCGGATTCGTTTCGCGTGCTGACGAGCCTCGTCGAGGAAGGCCTCGGCTTTGCGCTGCTGCCGCCATCGTCGGTCCATGCCGAGGTCGCCGACGGCAGGCTGGAAACGGCCATGGTGTCCAAGCCGATGACGCGCGAGCTCATTTTCGCTTCTCCGATCGACCGCCCGGCCTCGACGGCCTCGCTCGCCGTCACCGCGCTGCTGCGCGAGGAAGTCGCCGCCTGCCGCAAGGAAGGCGTGTGGGACATCAAGCTGAGTTAGGTGCTTTCAATGCGGTTTAGGACAGAAGGGCGGGTGCGGCCCATCGCATGTTGTGCGAGCTGTCATGCCGGAATTTTATAGCTGGCCGTCCCATACTCCGTCGTCATCGCCCGCGAAGGCGGGCGATCCAGTATTCCAGAGGCCGTAGTGCTTGAGCCGAGAAGCCGCAGCGTACTGGATGCCCGCCTTCGGGGGCTTGGCAACTGAATTTGGAGAGGCGCGTCGCCTCAAAGAACTCCGCAGGAGAGAGCCGCTACCCCGGAATCCTCACCGGCAGCGTCTCATATCCCTTGATGAAGCTGGAATAGATCCGCTTCGGCTCGCCGACCACCTCGATCCGGTCGAACCGCTTCAGCATTTCCTCCCAGACGATGCGCAGTTGCAGCTCCGCGAGCCGCATGCCGACGCAGCGGTGGATGCCGAAGCCGAAGGAGAGATGCGTGCGGGGCCGGGCGCGGTCGATGATGAACTCGTTCGGCCGCTCGATCATCTCCTCGTCGCGATTGCCCGAGACGTACCACATCACGACGCGGTCGCCCTTCTTGATGTGTTTGCCGTTGATCTCGGTATCCTGGAGCGCGGTGCGGCGCATATGCGCCAGCGGCGTCTGCCAGCGGATCACCTCCGGCACCATGGTGTCGATCAGTTCAGGGTTGGCGCGCAGCTTATCGTACTGCTCGGGGTTTTCGTTCAGCGCCAGCACCGATCCGGTCATGGTGTTGCGCGTGGTGTCGTTGCCGCCGACGATGAGCAGGATGATGTTGCCCATGAGGTTGTCGGGGTCCATGAAGCGCGTGGCGTCGTTGTGGGCCATCAGCGACAGCAAATCGTTGCGCGGCGCGGAGTTGACGCGCTCGTTCCACAGCTTCGACATGTAGGCGTAGCACTCGTCCATCTCGCGGCGGCGCTCTTCGGCCGAAGCGACGATGCCGCTCTTGGGCAGCGCGGTGGACACGTCGGACCAGCGCGTCAGCTTGCGCCGCTCCTCCCAGGGGAAGTCGAACAGGGTCGCCAGCATCTGCGTCGTCAGCTCGATCGAGACCCGTTCGACGAAATTGAAAGTCTCGTTGCGCGGCAGATTGTCCAGCACGGTCTGCGAGCGCTCCCGGATCAGTTTTGCCAGCTCGTCCAGATGCGTCGGCGTGAACATCGGCGACACGGTCTTGCGCTGTGACGAGTGCTTGGGCTGGTCCATCGCAATGAAGCTCGGCCAGTCGTAGCCCTCAGGCACGTCACGAATCGAGATGCCGCCAAGCGTCGAATCCGAGGAGAAGATGCCGTGATTGGTGTCGACATGCATGATGTCGTTGTATTTCACCACCGACCAGTACGGCTCGATCGGCGCATTGGTGCAGTAATGCACCGGCTCTTCCTTGCGCAGCCGCTCGAACCACGGCCACAGCGTGTCGTCCTGGAACAGCCTCGGCGCCCCCGGGTGGAAATTCTTCAGCGGCGTCGCATAGGCTTCCTCGCGCGCGCGCCGCATGCGTTCGGCCTTGTCGGCCTTGACCGGGGTCTGAATGTTCATGGGCAGTCGCTCCAGTGTGTTCGTTCACGCCGTCGCGGTGGCGCGTCGTCGCAAGTGCCAATGTTATACACTATAATTCAGAGGTTACGCCGCAATCTTGACCGGCAACGTTTCCAAACCCTTCACGAAGCTCGAATACACCCGCTTCGGCTCGCCGACCACGTCGATATGGTCGAACCGCTTCAGGATCTCCTCCCAGATAATCTTGAGCTGGAGTTCGGCAAGCCGCAAGCCCACGCAGCGGTGGACGCCGAAGCCGAAGGAGAGGTGCGTGCGCGGACGCGCGCGGTCGATGATGAAATCGTAGGGCTTCTCGATGACCTCTTCGTCGCGGTTGCCCGAGACGTACCACATCACGACCTTGTCACCTTTCTTGATCTGCTTGCCGCGGAACTCGAAGTCGGTGAGCGCGGTGCGGCGCATATGTGCGAGCGGCGTCTGCCAGCGAATCACCTCGGGCACGAAGCTGTCGAGCAGATCAGGGTTTTCGCGCAGCTTGCGATATTGCTCCGGATATTGGCTCAGCGCGAGAAGCGAGCCCGACATGGTGTTGCGGGTGGTGTCGTTGCCGCCGACGATCAAGAGAATGAGATTGCCGAGGAAGTTCTTGGCATCCATGTCGCGCGTCGCGGCGCTGTGAACCATCATCGAGAGCAGGTCGCTCTTCGGCGGCTGCTCGGCGCGTTCCTTCCAGAGACGGGAGAAATAGGCCGCGCATTCGCCAAGCTCGGCCATGCGCTCCTCGTCGGTGGCGACGAGCCCATCGGGGCCGGGGATGGTGGTTGCGATGTCGGACCAGCGCGTCAGCTTGCGGCGGTCCTCCCAGGGGAAGTCGAACAGCACCGCGAGCATCTGGGTGGTCAGCTCGATCGAGACCTGGTCGACCCAGTCGAACACCTCGCCCACCGGCAGATTGTCCAGGCACTCGGCCGAGCGCTTGCGGATGTTGAGCGCGAGATTGTCCAGATGCGTCGGCGTGAACATCGGCGCCACGGTCTTGCGCTGAGCTGCATGCCGCGGCGGGTCCATCGAGATGAAGCTCTCGCGGCGCAGATCGGGATCGATGTCGCGGATGGTGATGCCGCCGAGCGCGGACGCCGAGGAGAACACCGAATGATTGGTCTCGATCTCCATGATGTCGTTGTAGCGCGTCACCGACCAGTACGGCCCGAACATCGAATCCTTGCAATAGTGCACGGGATCTTCGCGGCGCAGTCGGTCGAAATACGGCCAGAACGTATCGGTCCTGAACAGCTCGGGGTCGCCGGGATCGAACTGCGCCAGCGGAAGCGATGACGCGCGCTCGCGCAATGCGTCGAGACTTGCCGCGCTTTCCATGGTCCCATGCATGACCGTTCTCCCTGACGTGACCGCCCGATTTTTGTGAATTCTGCGCCGCGGTATTTAGACCACAATTACAACGCGTTACGTGCTTCGGAGCAAGCGGCAGTTTTGCCGCAACCGAGGTGTCATCACGAACGTGACCTGCCGCACGCCGTTCGTCATGAAATCCTGTCAGAAATCGCGCCAAACCGAGCCAAATCGAACCCGCCCATCTTGGGGATCGACTAACCTCTGATCTATAGTTTGAGCGCATCAGATCCGCATCCCGAGGTTGCTGTCGTGAATGATATGCAATGGAGCCCCATCGGCCCCTCCGAACCGGTCCCGCCGCCGCTGCCGGCCACAGGGGTCGAATTCACCGGCAATCGTACCGAGTTCCGCAAAATGGTTACCAAGGGTGCCATGCTGGAGCTCGTTACCTTCGGCTTCTACCGGTTCTGGCTCGTCACCGACATTCGCCGCCATTTGTGGTCGAACACGTCCGTCGACGGCGACGCCGCCGAATACACCGGCCGGGCCAAGGAGCTGTTGATCGGCTTCCTGTTCGCGCTCGCGATCCTGGTGCCTATCTATCTCGCCTATTTCCTGGTCGGCATCGAGTTCGAGCGCTGGCAGGGCTTTGCCTCGACGCCGCTGTTCATCTCCTTCTACGCCTTCGGCCAGTTCGCGATCTTTCGCGCGCGCCGTTACCGGCTGACGCGCACGGTCTGGCGCGGCGTGCGGTTCTGGATGGACGGTTCCGGCTGGGCCTATTCCTTCCGCGCGATGCTGTGGGGCTTGCTGGTGTCCCTGACGCTCGGCCTGGCGCTGCCATGGCGCGAGGCGTCGCTGGAGCGCTACAAGATGCGGCACACGCATTTCGGCGATCTGCAGGGCGACTTCGAAGGCAGCGGCTGGGAGTTCTTCAAGCGCGGTTGGTGGCTGTGGCTGCTCAGCCCGATCGCGGTAGTGATCTTCCCGCTTGCGCCGTTCTTCTATGCCGAGTTCAAGGCGCGCGAATGGCGATGGTGGCTGAACGGCATCCGCGTCGGCGGCGTCAGCCTGTCCTCGGATTTGCCGCACAATGCTTTTTACGGCCTCTACTGGAAGATGGTCGGCTGGTGGGTGCTGCTGTCGACCCTGTTCGGTTTCTATGTCGGCGGCGCCACCATGCTCGCCGTCAAGCTGAGCGGCGTGCCGGCCGAGCAGCTGTTCGGGCCGGGCCACGCGGCCAAGAGCATTCCGATGCTGGTGATGATGGTGGTCGGTTATTTCGCGCTGGCCCTCGCCATGAACATCATCATGCGTGTCTATCTCCAGCGCGATCTCTGGGCCATGGTGCTGGAGACCGTCGCGGTGCACGATATCGGAGCTGCGGCCGACGTCCGCGCCAGCGGCGAGCTAGCCAGCGCGCTCGGCGAAGGTTTTGCCGATGGTCTCGATGTCGCGGGATTCTGAGCCGTGAGTGATGTGACTGCCGAGCCGAAGCCCGGACAGACGGCGGTCTTCTTCGACGGCCTGTCGAGCCGTCGGCGTCAGGTCGTGCTGACGCTCGGTGACGCGCTCGAGATCGCCGAGCCCAGCGACGTCCAGACAGGCTCGGTCGTTGCGCGTTGGGCGTATGACGACATCCGCCGTGCCGACAGTCCGGCCGGCATCCTGCGGCTGACCTCGACGTCTGCGCCGCCTCTGGCACGGCTCGAGATTCGCGATGCGGCGCTCAGTGCCGATCTCATCGCACGCTGCCCCCGCATGGACGAACACCGGACCACCGGGCGCGGTGTTGCAAAGATCGTGGGCTGGTCGGTTGCGGCCGCCGTCTCCATCGTCTGCGTCGTGCTGTTCGGCGTGCCGCTGGCCGCGGACCGCCTCGCGCCGCTGGTGCCGAAACCGATCGAGCGGCGCATCGGCGATGCGTCCGAGGTGCAGGTGAAAACCATCTTTCGCGGGCAGGCTTGCGACGACGCTGCCGGTCAGGCGGCGTTCCGCAAGCTCGTCAACCGCCTGCGCGACGCCGCCGGGCTCGACGACGATGCCATGACATCGGGTGTGCTGCGAACCTCAGTGCCGAATGCGTTCGCGCTGCCGGGTGGCAAGGTCTACGTGCTGAGCGCCTTGCTCGACAAGGCCGAGAATCCCGACGAGCTCGCCGGCATCCTTGCGCACGAGCTCGGCCATCTCAAGCATCACGACAACATGCGCGGCCTGATCTACAACGGCGGCACCTCGTTCCTGATCGGCCTGCTGTTCGGCGACGTCACCGGCTCCTCCGCCGTGATCTTTGCCTCGCGCAGCGTGGTCGAGGCGTCCTATTCGCGCGAGGCCGAGACCGGCGCCGATACGTTCGCAATCGAGATCATGCACAAGCTCGGCCGCTCGCCGAAGCCCGCGGCCGAGTTGATGTTCCGCATCACCGGCAAGGAGGGCGGCGGCCTTGCCTCGATCTTGGCAAGCCACCCGCTCACCGAAGATCGCCTCGCCCGCATGACCAGCGAAGACCGTCCCGCCAGCGGCCCGCCGCTGCTGACGGACAAGGAGTGGCAGGCACTGAAGGGCATTTGCGGCAGCGGGAAGATCTAGTTCGCGATCACCGCGTCCCGTAGGCGCGGTCGCCGGCGTCGCCAAGGCCTGGCAAAATAAAGCCGTTGTCGTCGAGACCTTCGTCCACTGCAGCCGTCCAGATGTGCACGTCCGGATGCAGGCCGCGCAGCCGTTCGAGGCCTTCCGGGGCGGCAATCAGGCAGGCGAGGCGGATGTCCTTGGCGCCGCGCTCCTTCAGCCGGTCGACTGCGGCCACCGCTGTGTTGGCGGTGGCGACGACAGGCGTCACCACGATGGCGAGGCGCTCGCTGAGATCCGACGGCGACTTGAAGAAATACTCGACCGCCGCAAAACTCTCGGGTTCGCGGTAGAGCCCGATATGGGCGACGCGCGCGGTCGGCACCAAATCCATCATGCCGTCGACGAAGGTGGTGCCGGCACGCAGCATCGGCACGAACACCAGCTTCTTGCCGGCGATCTTGGCCGAGTGCATCGTCGCCAGCGGGGTCTCGATCATGGTGTCGGTGAGCGGCAGATCGCGCGTCACCTCGTAGCAGAGCAGCATGCCGATCTCCTTGATCAGCTCGCGGAACGACTTTGTCGAGATCGATTTGTCCCGCACCAGGGTCAGCTTGTGCTGCACCAGCGGATGATCGACGATCGTGACGCCTTCCATGATCGGATGCTCTTGCTTCTTCCCTTCTCCCCCTGTGGGAGAAGGTGGCGCGAAGCGCCGGATGAGGGGTCAGAAAACAGTGCCGTCGCTGATCACCTTGAGCGGCGGCGAGCCATCGGGACGGCGCGCAAAGGCGATGGCCCGGCCTGCGGCCCAGGTGCCGCCTTCCAGGATGCTGGCGAGCGGCAGCGATTGCGGCGTGCGACCGAGCTTGGCGCGAACGAGATCCGCAACACGATCGAGCAGCGCGACGGTGAGCGCGCGCCACTCGACGACGAGCAGCGAATCCACCGCATGCGCGCGCTCGGCGTCCGCAGCATCGCGCAGGCGCAACACCTCGTGATCGACGAATAGGCCGCCATTGCGATATTCGGCGAGCCCGGTGAGGCCGTCGATGTCGGTGACGTCGAAGCCGGCGCGCTGCAGCGGCTCGATCAGCGAATAGCTCAGCCATTGCGACAGCTTGTGCAGCGGTACGAGGCCGGCGGTCGCATTGTCGGCCCTGATCGCCGGATGGCGCCAGCAATCGCCGAGCGGCACGCCGGCGAGCTCGAGCCGCGACGGCCAGATCGGGCCGAGCTGGTTCAGCACCGCGGACAGGATCGCGGGGGCGGGGATGGCACCACCCACAGCCTGCGCGGCAATGTGGTCGAACAGTCCGCCCGGCCGCGGCGTGTCCTGCGCGCCGAAAATGTCGGCGCGCGCAGCCACCAGTCTGCCCAGACGTTGCAACAGATCCGTGCGTCCCTCGAGGCCGAGCAGCGGATTGGCATCGCTTGCCTGGAAGGCCGAGGCCAGCGCCGCGAGCGGCAGCTTGGCGAGCACGTCGGCATCGACCCTGAACGGCGCGTGCGCATCGCGCGAAAACAGCCCGCCGGCGAACATGTCGAGGCTCGCGAGTGCCAGCCCCTCGGAGCGACCGATGCCTTGTCCCGTCACGGCGTCGCGGTAGCGCCAGGTCGCGCCGGCGCCGGCGTCGAGCAGCACGCTGACGATGGCGAGGTCGAACTCCGCGCGCGCCCGCGCCGCCCGATCAGGCCATGACGTCGCATCGGCCAGTTGCGCCCAGCGGTCGACGCCGCCGAACACGAAATGCCGCCAGCGCGCGTGGAAGGGAATGTCGAGCGTCGGGTACGCCTTTCGCGTCACGGCGAGTACGGCGTCGGCAACGCCATCCATGCGATCGAGATCGACGTTGAAATGCGAGAGCCCGCCCTGCAGGCCGATGTCGAGCATTTGGCCGGCACGCGCGCGAACCGCCTTTGCGGACAACAACGCGCGTGCTTCTTGTTCTGAAGCGTCCGCCATCACGAGGTCAGTATTTTTCCAGCGAACGTCCGACTACGCCGTCGACGTCCTTCTCGGGCGCGACGTCGGTCGAGTAATAGCCGGCGGCCTTCTTGGCGGCGATCTCGACATGGGCGTCGGCCGGGATCAGCTCCGGCGGGATCGGCACGCGCTCGACGATGTCGATGCCCTGCGAGGTCAGCGCGTCGTACTTCATGTCGCTCATCGACAGGAAGCGGTCGATGCGTTTCAGGCCGAGCCAGTGGATCGTATCCGGCATCAATTGCTGGAAGCGCGCGTCCTGGACGCCGGCGACACATTCGGTGCGCTCGAAATAGGCGGCGGCCGCGTCGCCGTCCTCCTGGCGCTTGCGCGCGTTGTAGACCAGAAATTTGGTGACCTCGCCGAGCGCGCGGCCTTCCTTGCGGTTGTAGACGACGAGCCCGAGCCCGCCCTCCTGCGCGCCGCGCGCGGATTCCTCGATGCCGTGGATGAGGTAGGGCCGGCAGGTGCAGATGTCGGAGCCGAACACGTCGGAGCCGTTGCACTCGTCATGCACGCGGCAGGTGATCTTGGTGCGATGGTCCGGCAGCTTGGTCACATCGCCGAACATGTAGACGGTGGTGCCGCCGATCGGCGGCAGGAACACCTTCAGGTCCGGACGCGTCACGAGCTCGGGGAACATGCCGGCGGTCTGCTCGAACAACGTGCGGCGCAGCTCGGTCTCGTTGGTCTTGAAGCGCTCGGCAAGGCCGGGCAGGTACCAGACCGGATCGATCGCGATCTTCACCACCGAGACGGCGCCGTTGGCATGCACGACCTCGCCGTCGGCGCGCAGCCGTTTTGCGGCCAGCGCCTCGCGGATCTCGGGCAGGTCGAGCCGCGCCCGCGTCACCGCGATGCTCGGCCTGATATCGACGCCCTCGGCGATGTCCTTGCCGAAATTCTCGGCGACCAGATGACCCCAGGGATCGAGTGCGACGATCTTGGCGGGATCGCGCCACTGCTCGAACGGCCCGATGGTCGCCGCCGGAAACGTGTTGGTGAGATCGGGGCGCCTGATTGGATCGAGCGCGCCGGCGGAGACCGCGAGCGCGCGGTACATGGCATAGGAGCCGCCATGGCTGCCGATCACGTTGCGATCCCCGGCGCGCGACACCGTGCCGATGATCGGCCCGCGGGCGCGCGCATCGCCTGCGCCCCAGTTGATCGGGTAGGCGGCTTTCTTGCCCGGCTCCGGGTGAGAGGTGAGGCGGATATGCTCGGTACGATTCGCGCGGCTCATGGCCAAACTCCCAAAAAGCCAACGGCCCGCCGCTCGGACGGGCCTGGCTTATCAGCGTTGTCGGACCGGAGCCCGGCGACGCAATCCAACATATTGTAGCGGCCAGGGACGACAGACAAGTTAATCGTGCCGAGCGGCCGAGCCGCGCTTCCGGTCCGGGCCGGCGAGGGGCGCCAGAACAGACGCTATATCTATGTAATCGTTCGAATTTTTGAAGGGGCGCGTCCGGCGGCTGGATAAACCCCGCATATTCGGACATATCGACCGGATCGGCTCTGCCCCGGAGAATGCCCATGCCCGCCGCCAGCTACATCGATCCCCGCAATGGAAAGCTCTATCCGCTTCTCGAGCCGCGCTGGTGCTCGGACGAGCGCACGCCGCTGCTGGTGACGCCGGGCGCGGGGATCTCGCGCGCCGACATCGACAGCGGCACGCGCTCGCTGTGGCGCTACCGCGCGGCGCTGCCGGTCGAGATCAAGGATCCGATCTCGCTCGGCACCGGCTGCACGCCGCTGGTAGCGCAGGCGTGGGGCGATCTGCGGCCGCTGTTCAAGCTCGAATGGTTCAACCCGACCGGCAGTTTCAAGGACCGCGGCTCCGCGGTGATGCTGTCCTTCCTGCGACAGATCGGCGTCAACGCCATTCTGGAGGATTCCTCCGGCAATGGCGGCTCGTCGATGGCGGGGCTTGGCGCCGCTGGCGGCATGCGCGTGAAGATTTTGGCGCCGGCCTCGACCTCGCCGGCCAAGATCGCGCAGGTGCGCGCTTACGGCGCCGAGGTGCAACTGGTCGAAGGCCCGCGCGAGGAATCGGAGGCCGAGGCCATCAGGCAATCGAGCCGGACGTTTTACGCCAGTCATAATTGGCAGCCGTTCTTTCTCGAGGGCACGAAATCGCTCGCCTATGAGATCTGGGAAGATCTCGGCTTTCGTGCGCCCGACAACGTCATCGTCCCCGTCGGCGCCGGCAGCAGCCTGCTCGGCTGCGCCTTCGGCTTCCGCGAGCTGTTGAGGGCGGGGCAGATCGTAAAACTGCCGCGCCTGTTCGCCGCGCAGCCGCTGAACTGCTCGCCGATCGATGCCAGCTTCAAGGCCGGCGTCGATACGCCGGTTGCGCGCGAGGTGAGCAAGACCATCGCCGAAGGCACCGCGATCAAGCATCCGCTGCGGCTGCGCGAGATCATCGGCGCGCTTCGCGAGAGCGGCGGCGGCACGGTGGCGCTCACCGAGGACGAGATTGTTGCCGCTCTTCGTCGTCTGGCGCGGCAGGGCCTGTTCGCCGAGCCCACCAGCGCCAGCGCGGCCGCAGCGCTGGAGAAGCTTGCCAGCAACGGCGCCATCAAGGCGAACGAGGCAACGGTCGCGGTCCTCACCGGCACCGGGCTGAAAGCCGCGACGACGGTCGCTGATCTGGTGGGGTAGGACGCCGCAACTGGCTCCGTCATTGCGAGCGCAGCGAAGCAATCCAGTCTGTCACCGCGGAAAGATTCTAGATTGTTTCGCTGCGCTCGCAATGACGAGCGGGCTCACTCACTCCTTCAACTCGTTCACCTGCTTCACCCACGTCCGCACGTCCTTGAGCACCTCGGGCAGCGCCGCTCTCACTTCCGGCACGGTCATGCCGGCCTTGATGCGGGGATCGTAGAGCAGGTTGAGGATGTACTGGTCGTAGACGTCGAAATAGCCCATCGACACATTGTCGTTGAACATGGTCCACGGCACGCTCGCGGTGTCGTTGATGGGCCCGAGCGACTGCAGCACCTCCTCATAGGCGCAGTCGAGGAAGGTGAAGTCGCTGACGTCGACGGTGAGAATGACGTCGGAATGCTCGATCTCGAATTGCTCGTTCTTGCGGAAGCCGGACAGGCATTGCGGATCGAGCGAGGTGCGGATCTCGCGCGCCTTCTCCGCGCCGTAGAAGCTCGTGATGGTGCGATAGAGGTCGCGGTCGCGCACCAGCTTCACCCGCACATTGGCAGCTTCGCTCGTGTCGGTCATGGCGATGTCGAGATGCTGCACGCGCTTGCCGATGTCGGCCACGACCTTTGCGAGCTGCGCTTTGCGGTCGGCGCGGTCGGTCTCGGCGAACACGCGCACCGGCTCGTCGAACTTGCGGATACGATCGACGCGGCCGGCGAGGTGATATTCGGCGCCGAACGCGGTCTTGAAAAAGCCGTCGACGATCTCGGCGTCGGTAAAGCTCTTCTTCTCGGTGCGCTGGCGCGAGGCGATCGCGGGCAACTCGCCGGCGGTCGCCACCGGCGCGATATCAGGCACACATGTCAGCGCTGCGAGCGTCAGCAGGGCGAAGCGTAGGGCAGGCGGGACCAATGCGCTCATCGTCGCGCAACGCTGCCGCATTCGCGCCGTGCGCACAAGTCCGCAAATTCACGCGGCTGGAAGGTTCCGGCCGCTTTCAAGCGCGGGTGCTGTAGGGTGGGTTAGCCTCGGGCTGCGCGGAGCGCAGTCCCGAGGCGTAACCCACCTCTCGAGTCTCCGCGGTGGCAGAAGTGGTGGGTTACGCCTTGCGGTTTGCGCTTCGCGCAATCCGCAAGGCCAACCCACTCTACGAGAGCTCGCTACGGCGGTTCGCGTGTGGCTAGTTGTTCAGCACCACAACGGTGGTGCCCACGTTGACGCGACCGTAGAGGTCGGTGACGTCGTCATTGGTCATGCGGAAGCAGCCCGAGGACACCGCCTGGCCGATCGTCTCCGGCTCGTTGGAGCCGTGGATGCGGTAGAGCGTCGATCCCAGATACATTGCGCGCGCGCCGAGCGGGTTCTCGATACCGCCCTTCATGTGGCGCGGCAGGTCCGGCCGGCGGGCGATCATCTGCGACGGCGGCGTCCAATCCGGCCATTCCTTCTTGGCGGTAATCTTGTGCACTCCGCCCCAGCGGAAGCCGTCGCGGCCGACGCCGATGCCATAACGCAGGGCCTGGCCGTTCTCGAGCACCAGATACAGCCGACGCTCGGCGGTGTTCACCACGACCGTGCCGGGAGCATAATTGCCGTTATACATGACGGTGGTGCGGGGGATCGGGCTGGCGCCGCCACCGAGATAGCCGGTGGAGCTGGTGCCCGTGAAGTCGAGCATCCCCGCGGCGGAAGCGCTGCTCGCCCCGATCGTCACGGCCAGCATGGTGGCGACAGTTGCGGCAAGAAACCGGATCATTCATTCCCCCAGCAAAAAATCGATTCAATGGCAAAACACAGGCCATATTTGCCGGCGTTTCGCAAGCCACGGCCGCGTGAGGCCGGCAGTTGCCGTTACCAGATCGGAAACCGCCTCAAAACACTATTAGCCAAACCCTGGGATCGCAGCGCGGGACAGGGCCGCAATGGCCGCTATTGCTTTGACGGGCCGAGCGAACAATGATTGATCGGATGAAACGACGGAAATGGCCTGCGGGAGTGTTGGGATGAACGGTGCGGAAAGCCTGGTGCGGACGATGGTCAAGGGCGGGGTGGACGTCTGCTTCACCAACCCGGGCACCTCAGAGATGCATTTTGTCGCGGCGCTCGACCGCGTGCCGGGCATGCGCTGCGTGCTCGGCCTGTTCGAAGGCGTGGTGACGGGAGCGGCCGACGGCTATTACCGCATGAAGGGTCTGCCTGCCTCGACCCTGCTGCATCTCGGTCCCGGCCTCGCCAACGGCCTTGCCAATCTGCACAACGCCAAGAAGGCGAACTCCGGCATCGTCAACATCGTCGGCCAGCACGCCGTCTACCACATCGACTACAACGCGCCGCTGACCTCCGACATCGAGGGCCTTGCCCGGCCGATGTCGTCCTGGGTCCGCACCTCGCCGAATTCCAAATCGGTCGCCGCTGACGGCGCCGCGGCGATCGCCGCCGCCAAGAGCGCGCCCGGACAGATCGCGACCCTGATCCTCCCCGCAGACACCGCCTGGAACGAGGCCGACGGCCTTGCCGAGGTTCCGGCCGAGCAGCAGCGCGCCAGCTATTCGCCGCAGGCGGTCGAGCAGGCCGCGAAAATCCTGCACGGCGACGGCGAGGGCACGCTGCTGCTGATGACCGGCAGTGCCCTGAGCGAGCACGGCCTGGCGCTGGCCGAGCGCATCGCCGGCAAGACCGGCTGCACCGTGATGGGCCCGACCTTCCGTCCGAAGATGGCGCGCGGCCGCGGCCGCTATTCCATCGACCGCATCCATTATGTGATCGAGAACGCGCTGCCGATGCTGGCCAAATTCCGTCACATCGTATTGGTCGAGTCCGACGATCCCGTGGCGTTCTTCGCCTATCCGAACAAGCCGAGCATGCTCAAGCCCGAGGGCTGCGAGGTCCATCGCATGACCTCCTGGGGCGAGAATTCGGTGGCCGCGCTCGAAGCGCTCGCCGGTGCCGTCAAGGCCAGCGCCCGAGACGTCAAGCCGCACGCCTCGGCCGAGTTGGTCAAGCCGACTGGCGCGCTCACCTTCGCCTCGATCGCGCAGGCGATTGCCTGTGCGATCCCCGAGAACGCGATCATGGTCGACGAGTCCCTCACCACCGGCCGCGGCTTCTTCCCGCCCACCGCCGCCGCCGCACCGCACGACTGGCTGCAGAACATGGGCGGCTCGATCGGCTTTTCGACCCCGCTGTCGATCGGCGCCGCGATCGCCTGCCCGGACCGCAAGGTCATCACCATGGTCGGCGACGGCAGCGCCATGTACACGATCCAGTCGCTGTGGACGCAGGCCCGCGAAAATCTGAACATCGTCACCATCGTGTTCGCCAACCGCATCTACCAGATCCTGCGCGGCGAGTTCGACAATGTCGGCGCCGGCGAGCCCGGCCAGCGCGCCAACGACATGCTCCGCCTCGATCGCCCCACACTCGATTTCGTCGCGCTGGCCAAGGGCATGGGCGTGCCCGGCCGCGCCGTCACCAATGCCGACGAGTTCAACAAGGCCTTGGCCGAGGCCGTCGCCGAGCCGGGCCCGCGGCTGATTGAAGTCGTGATGTAAACTCTCTCCTATGTCGTCCCGGCGAAAGCCGGGACCCATAACCCCAGGGAGAGGTTTGGCGAAGACTTGGAGTCCGGTACGTTCACTGAGCATATTCGATAGACCTCGCTGTATGGGTCCCGGCATCCGCCGGGACGACGCTGATGGTGTGGTGCGCTCCTCACCATAAAGAGCCCGGAGGCACGATGCAGACCGAGCTGAACAAGGTGATCGCGGCGCTCAGGGAGTTCTATGCCCACGAGACATTCCTGTTCGAGAAGGACGTCGGCGAACGCGCCATCACGCACCGCTTCGCCGTCTATCTCGAGCAGCAATTTTCGGGCTGGGCCGTCGACTGCAATTACGATCGCCTCGGCGAGCGCACGCTGCATCTGCCGCACGGCACCATCATCTCGACCGACGATCATCTCGGCAAGTCGATCTATCCTGATGTCGTCGTGCACCAGCGCGAGATCCCGAACAATCTGCTGACCGTCGAGATCCGCAAGGCCAGCAACCACACGCCGCTCGAGCACGACCAGCACAAGCTGATGGCGCTGACCGATCCGCATATCTGGTTCGCTTATTGGATCGGCGTGCTGCTGGTGCTGGACAGGCAAGGCGTGACGGTGTCGGAGGTCTATGTCAGCGGCGCAGTCGATCAAGCGCAGTCGCTGTGGTTCGCGGGCCGCCTCGCGGAGAACGGTCTTGGAGCGGCGCATTAAAGCGCAGTTTCGTACGCACTGCTTCTGCCAAGTTGACCGCGAGCACCACTCTCTCCGTTCTCTCCCCAACGCACCTCCGTCGTAGCAGAGAGGAGTTTCATCTCAGGGAGCTCTTACGGTCGATGACGAGAGCCGCCCGCATGATGCGGACGGCCTCGCATCATCTCGTCACCCGCTCAATGCAGCGCAGGGCCATTGCCCAGCGCGTAGGTCACGAGATCCTTCAGCTTGAAATCGGGACCGGTCACCGGTGCCCAGTTCGGGTCGAGCGACAGCACGGAGGAGGCGTCGCCGAACATCATGCCGAGGAAGACTTCGGCGATGATGCGTCCGCCGACCGGGCCGAGTTGCGGCGTCGTGATTCCGGTTGCCGGCGCGCCGGTGGCGGAGACCGTGACCGACGTCGCGAACTGACGCGCTTCCGCGAGGATGTAGGTCCAGAGCGGGCAATTGCCCTTGAACGCGCCGTTCGCGATCGACGCGATCGGAACCTGCGGGTCGCCGGCAGTGGGATGGTCGACGGCGCGGCCGACGATGATCTGCTCGTCGGTCAGCGGCGTCTGGTGCATGGCCCTGGCGACCGCCTGGCCCGAGGGCAGGCCAAGCCGCCAGCCGCGTTCGAGGTTGCGCAGCGCCAGCGACGACGGATTGGACGCGATCTCCGGCGGCAGCTTGCGCAACGGATCGACCAGCGAGGTGTCGATGCGATAGGCGTACTGGAGCCGCCGCTTGTTGTCGACATTGGTGCTGTCGTCCTCGACGCCATAGGCGCGCGTGTCGATGTCGATGAAGCGGCCCCAGTCGATGGCGCGTCCCGGCCCCATGGAGCGGAAGCCGGTTAGCGCGTTGTTGTCGGGATTATTGGGATCTGGGAAGATCTGCAGCAGCATGTTGTCGGCGTCGTTGAGCCGATAACCGGGCCGGATCATGGAATGACCGAGCCGGTAGGCCGCGACCGAAAACTCGACCGGCATGTAGGGAAATGTCTTCCAGTGATAATAGGCGAGCTTGCTGCGGTCGTAGCGGCCGCCGCTCTTGAGATCGTTCAGCACGCTGGCATTGACGATGCGCGGCAGGAAGTCGTTGAGCACGACATATTGGTAGTGGAAGCGGACGCGCTGTTGCACGTCCTGGAAGGAGAGGGTGTCGTTGTCGTCGACCATGCGGTTGTGGAAGCGCAGCATCAGCCCCTGGAACTGCGAGACGATGCTGTTCTCGTCATTGCGGGGATCGCCGATCAGGGCCCGCCCCCTGAAGCGCGGCAGGTCGAAGGCGCTGGAGACGCCGGTGCCGGTCAAGGGATCTCCGAGCAGGAACTTGCCGTTGCTGTCGTACATGTAGGGCTGGTCGTTCGGCCCGCGCCCATAGAGATTGTCCAGATCGAGCGACGGCGTGCGGAAATCGATCAGTCCGTCGGGATCCTGCTGCTTGGCCAGCGAACTCACCGGATCGAAGGTGATGTCGTGATCGATGAACTGGCCGAAATACGTATAGAGCGCGGGAATTCCGCTCTCCTCGGCATCGGGGCCGTCCTTGGGCGGATCAAAATCGCCGACCATGTTGTCGGCGAGGGCGGAGAGGTTGGCAATGTTATCGGCTTCGTTCGGACCGAACGTCGCCGGCGTCAGGGTGCGGAACATGCGACCAAAGCGGCCTTGTGACAGCGGCGAACGGGTGGCGTTGAGACCGCGGGGCGGCGTAGCGTGACGACTGCTCATAAAGTACCTCCTTGAAAAGTTACGACGGAAAGTAACTAAACTTAAAGTTGTTCGTTATGAAATATGCAGGTGAGGCTAGATCGCGGAATTTGATGTCGCAATGCGTTGCTTCACACATCGCGCGACGTCGATGCGGTTCCAGCAGCGAGCGTTGCGAGCAAGCTGCGGATGCGCTTTGCAGATTTTTCCAAAGCAGATGCCGAATAACATTCTCGTCATCGCCATCCGCGCCTCGAAGCAATGTCGGCTTCACCGACTTGATCGGGCAAGCGATTGACGTAGCGAATGTCGTGTTCGCGTAAAAATTGCACGAGTGCAGGCATGCCGCCTTGCCAATGGTCGCGGAGTCCCGGGCTGCTCCGACACATTGTCGTTCGTGTCCTGATGTCGGAGCGCACGTCGCGTTTGTGGCAATGTGATCCCGGCCACAGTTTGCAACACTGGTCGCGCCTATCTTCGGCGTACTTGCACGCATCGATCCTGCGGGACTACGCTTCCGTCATTGGGATCAGAGATTTTGGAGGTTGTGATGCAAAGATCTTATCTGCTGGCCGCGACTGCCGCGCTGACTCTCATCATGCAGACACCGCTCGCGCTGGCGCAGAACGCGCCCGCCGCGGGGACCACGCCGCCGGCGGCCGCGGCCACCACGCCGCCTGCTGCCAACGCGCCGCCTGCCGCGACCACTGCGCCGGCTGCGACCTCCACACCGGCTGCCGCCACCAACACGTCAACCCCGCCGGCCGGTGCGAAGAAGAGTGCCGAGAAGAAGCCGGCGAAGAAGAAGATGACGCGGCAGCAGGAGATCGATCATTCGATCGACAGCGGCACCGTTCCGGCGCGCTATCGCAAGTCGGTGCCGAAGGAGTACCAGCAATATATTCCGTTCGATAAGCAGTGAAAGGATTGCCCCAATGGCGCGGTGTGCACCCGCATCGCGCCATGGTGGAACCTGACGGGAGCCATGCAGGAGTGATGGCGTGATCTGATCAGCGGCCCCAGTGGCGGCCTCCGGTGCCGGTGTTACAGTAGGCGAGGGCCAGGGGGGATGATCAGATGAGCGACGACGCGAAGGATGCTGGCCTTGTGGCGATGATCAGCAGCATCCTGGGAGGCAACAAGCGCGCAGAGGCCGCCAGCCCGCCGCTGCTTGCCGACTTCCTTCCGGCCGCACCCGCGGCGGGACCAGCCGCGGTGGTCCCCGAGATTCCCGAAGCGGAATCGCCGAAGCTGCAGAACACACCCGGTGGCGGCTCCGACGGCGCATCCGATGAAGCGGCGGCGCTTGCGCAGCCGGCCGCGCCGGCCAGTCCGCCCCTGACGCCTGACGGCAAGAGGCTTCTGCCGGCGGATGCGATCGCCGATCTCGTGCTCGGCGAGCTCAGGAAGATCGAGGGCTTTCCGGCGTCCGGTGTCTCGGTCACGGTCTACGGGTACAGGCACTGGAATGCGATGATCACCTTCGCGCCGTTCTCGACCAATTTCCAGAATGCGACGCGATTCCGCCAGGCCCTGCCCGACCTCGTCTTCAAGCTGCGTCGTTTCGTCGAACTCGAGATATAAGGATCGACGGAATTTGATTGAATCGATGCGAGCCGGGAACTCGCGGTCCTCTCTCCGCTTGGGAGAGGGTGTTCACCGTTCGACAGGATATTCGAATTGAGCGTCGCCTTTACCAAAGAAGAAAGCGCCGAGACCGCGTCCGAAACGTTGCTGCCGGATCGCCCGATCTCGCCGCATCCGAATCTCGTGACGGAAGCAGGCCTGCAGGCCTTGCAGACGCAGCTCCATCAGGCGCGCGAAGCCTATGAGGCCGCGCAGGCCATCGACGACGTCAACGAAAAGCGCCGGCAGTCGGCGGTGCCGCTGCGCGATATCAGATATTTCGGCGAACGGCTGCGCACCGCGCAACTCGTCGCAAGTCCCGCGTCGAACGAGGTGGTCTCTTTCGGCAGCACGGTGACGTTCAGCCGCGCCGATGGCCGCGTCCAAACCTACCGCATCGTCGGCGAGGACGAAGCCGATCCGAAGGCGGGCTCGATCTCGTTCGTCGCCCCGGTCGCGAAGTCGCTGATGGGGAAGGCGGTCGGCGATGTCGTGGGCGCGGGTGCGCAGGAGATCGAGGTGTTGGCGATCGGGTAGGCGGATGGCCCCAGCCTGCCTGCTGTTTTGCCCGACGCGTCAACCGATTTTCGGAAAATTCACAGCCCGTTAATCCTACCGACGCCGGCTACTGTGCATGGGGTTGTTTTCGACATTTTAATCGGAGCGGGAGCAAGACGCCCCGGTCCGTCTAGGCTCTTCGTGCGACGCCGGACACGCTTCGCCATCATTGGGCTTGGCTGCGCCACGCGGAGCCTTTTGGCGAAGCGTGGTGGGCGCACAAGGGATCGAACCTTGGACCTCTCCCGTGTGAAGGGAACGCTCTCCCGCTGAGCTATGCGCCCGGGACCATCATGCAGGCGGCCGGACTTTTCGGCCGGCCGGCGCATCGGAGCCCGCGATTTAGAAGTGCGGGCTTTCAGTGTCAAGTTTTCAGGCGGCTTTTCAGGCCGCCTGGGGCCGGAAAACCTTCCGCTGCTGTCACAATTCGGCGGCGCGGCCGGGTTTTGGGCCGCTTACGCGCCCTGCTGGCGGGCGCGGGAGGCGTGAGCCTGGAGCGCGCGGATGCGCTCGGCCAGCGTTCCGCCGCCCTCGGGCAGGGGGCTTGCCGCGCCATTGGTGGCGACGCCATTGGCCGGGCGCGGCGCGGGCTTCGGCGGCTGGCCGGCTTCGGCCGCCAGCAGCGCCTCGATCGGCGAGTTCGGGCCCTCGAGCTGCATCGCGAGCTTTGCCACCTCGGCGGCGATGTCGTTGATGCGCTCGCGCAACAGCGCATTCTCCATGCGCTCGGTCGCCCAGGAGCTCTCGGCCTGCTGCTGGATCGCATTGATGTCGCGCTGGAGCTTGGCGCGCTCGTCGCGGGCGGTGCGGAGTTGCTCTTCGAGGGCGGCCTTCTCGGCGCGCAGCGTCTCCATCGCGGCCGATGATTTGCCGCCGCTTAAGGCTGCGATCTCGACGCGCAGCTCCTTGATGGTGCGCTCGGCGCCCTCGTTGGTCTGGCGCAGCTGGTTGTTCTCATAGTCGCGCTCGGCCAGCAGCTTGCCCTGGGTGGCGAGGCGGCCTTCGAGGTCGGCAACGCGCCCCGAGAGCATCTCGGCTTCCTTGACCTGCACGATGAGCTGGCGATCGAGCTCGGTGACACGCTGGCTCAGGCTCTCGACGCGGCCACGCGCGTCGCCGAGCTCGCGCGAGACGGTCTCTGATTCCGAGCGCTCCTGCGTCAGGCGGGCCTGCGTCGCGGCAAATTCCTTCTCGGCGTCGCCGACGCGATTCTTCAATTCCTCGATCTGGGCGCGCACCGCGACCAGCTCGACCTGGCGGGTCTCGGCCATCATCGAGCGGTCCGACAGTTCGGAGTTGATCTTGGCGAGCTCGCCCTGCTTGTTGCTCAGCGCGATCTCGGCCTCGCGCAGCGCCTCGGTCTTGGTGTTGAATTCCTCCTCGGTGGCGCGGAGCTGCTCCTTCACCGCCTTCTCGCGCGCCTCGAGCGCGAAGATCGTGGCGTTCTTCTCGCCGAGCTCGATCTTCATGCGGTTGATGGCGTCGCTCTTCTTGCCGAGCTCGGCAAGCTGGCTCGTGGTCTTGTTCTTGAGCTGGTCGACGCTCATCTCGAGCCGCCGCGCCGACATGGCGAACTCGGCGCGGAGCTGGTCCTTGTCGGCCTGGATCTCCGCCATCGACAAGGGCGTCGCCGCCTCGAGCCGGCGCGTGGTCAGGCGCACCGCGCGGTTATGCACCAGCGGCACGATGGCGAGCCCGCACAGCATCGACAGCAGGAAACCGATCGCCAGGTACATGATCGGTTCGACCATGGGTCAGAGCTCCAACAGACAAGGAAAAATTTACCAAGGACAATGCATGGCGGGCCGGCAAAAAGCCAGCCCCGCCCTGTTGTTAACGTGAATCCGGAAACCGGAGGGGAAGGAGGGGACCTAGAACGGGTTCCAGGTCGCCCGCGGCGTGTATTTCAGATAGCCGATATTGGCGCCGAGGCGTAAGCCCAGGCCGGAGCGGATCGGCACCAGCACGATGTTGTTGGCAGTGAGCGCCGTCATGCCGAAGCCGCCGATGATATAGGCCGAGCCGTCGATGCCGGCGAAGCGCTGGTAGATCGCGTTGGTGGCCGGCAGGTTATAGACCAGCGTCATGGTGCGCGCGCCGTCGCCGCCCCAGTCGAAGCCGAGCGAGGGACCCTGCCAATAGACGCGCAAATCGCCGGCGTTCTTGGTGTAGAGCGTGCCTTCGCCGTAGCGCAGGCCCGCAACGAAGGCGCCCGAGCCTTCCTCGCCGAGGATGTAGCCGTTCGGCAGGCCCCATTGGCTGACCGCCTTCTCGATGATCGAGGCGAGCCCGCGCGAGACATTGCCGAAGAATCGATGGCCCGCGGTGACGAGTTCCTCCGGTCCATAGGTGTTGGGGCTCGGGGTCCGCTGCGGCGGTGGCAGGTCCGGCGGCGGCGCGGCCGTCTGGGCGGAGGCCGGCACGGTCCAGCCAGCCAGCGCGATGAGCGCCACTGCGGCAAGGCGTGATGCGAAAGTCATAAAAGAACCCCTGATATCGATCCCGGACCGCTTCCCTTAACCTGATGCTATTAGGCACGGCTCTAGGTTGCGCCGGATGTCCCCTCGACTCGGATGTTATCCGCAGCAACTATGACGGCACAACGGCAGGAAGATAGCCCTTTGCGCCCCGGAATTGCCTTGATCGGCCGTCTGGTCTGCCTGTTGGCGGGCATTTGGCTCGGCCTGTCCTGGTTGCCTGCACGAGCTGCCACCACCGAGCGCATCGTCGTCAATCGCTTCTCGGGCGTCGCCATCGAAGGCTTCGACCCCGTGGCCTATTTCGTCGATGGCGGAGCCGAGCAAGGGACGGCGGAGTTCGAGGCCAATCTCTGGGGCGCGGTCTGGCGCTTCCGCAACGAGGGCAACCGGGCGGAATTTTTGGCACATCCCGAAGTCTACGGACCGCAGTTCGGCGGCTATGACCCCGTCGACATTGCGCGCGGCGTGACCATCGCCGGCAATCCCCGCTTCTACGCCATCTCGGCACAGCGGCTGTATCTGTTCAGCCGCGAAGACAACCGCGACGCCTTCACCAAAGACCCCGAACGCTTCCTGTATGAGGTCGGCAAGCGCTGGCCGGCGCTGCAGGACAAGCTCAGTCAGTAGGTTGCTACCGCCCGGACATCGCCCCAGGCGATGAAATCGGGGATGATGAAACCGGTGTCACCGCGCTCCCCGAACCTGATCTCGCCGCCTTGGCCGTCGGTCACCTTGCCGCCGGCGGCCGTCACCACGGCGCACCCCGCCCCGACATCCCATTCGCAGGTCGGCCCGAAGCGGGGGTAGATGTCGGCACTGCCCTCCGCGATCCGGCCGAACTTCACGGCCGAGCCACAGGTCTTTCTGACGGCGTTGGGTCTTGCGTCGATGAAGGCTTCGCTTTTGGGGTCGCCATGCGAACGGCTCACCGCCGCGATCCAGGGCTCGCCATGCCCGGGTAGCTTGCGGGTCCGGATCGGCTCGGTGGTGCCGATGGTGGTGCCGTCAAATGTCACGCGCTCGGCGCCGCGGCCGACGATGCCGCGCCAGAGCAGCCCGAGCGCGGGCGCGCTGACGATGCCGAGCAGCGGCACGCCCTCGGTGACCAGGGCGAGATTGACGGTGAATTCGTCGCGGCCGGCGACGAATTCCTTGGTGCCGTCAAGTGGATCGATCAGGAAGAAGCTGCCGCGAAACGGCGGCGAGGCGAGATGGGTTCGCTCTTCCGAGAGCGTCGGCACGTCGTTCGCAAGCCGGGCGAGGCCCTCGGCAATGATCCGGTCGGCGGCGAGGTCGGCCTCGGTGACAGGCGAGCCGTCCTGCTTGCCATCGACCCGCATCGCGGAGCGGTTGACGCCGAGGATCGCCTCGCCGGCCTGCACCACTAGCGCGGTCAGGGGCTCCATCAGCCGACCAGCGGCCTCGCCGTCGATGATCCTCACCTGCATGCCTCATTCATCGGCAAGTTTGCCCCTGTTCACGTGATTCGCCCGTGTCCCCTTATGGCCGCTTCGAACCTATCGCAAGCTTCCTGCCACGGGCTGGCGAATGATAGAACCCGCAGCGACAGTCCAAGCCATGCGTGATTCGCCGCGTCCGCGCCGTGCAATTCCAGGAACCCTTTATGTCTGACGCTCCGTCTTCAGCTACCGCTTCTGCTCCCGACATGCTCGAACTCGCGGCCCTGCTGTGCTCGCGGGTCTGTCACGATCTCATCAGCCCGGTCGGCGCCATCGTCAATGGGCTTGAAGTGCTCGATGACGATCCCAAGCCCGAGGACCGCGAATTCGCCCTCGACCTGATCCGCAAGAGCGCCAAGACCGCCTCCGCCCGCCTGCAGTTCTGCCGTCTCGCCTTCGGCGCGGCCGGCTCCTCGGGAGCCCAGATCGACCTCGGCGATGCCCAGACCATGGCGAAGGGCCACATCGAGGACGGCAAGTGCACGATCACATGGAATCTGCCGCGTCTGCTGCTGCCGAAGAATCGCGTCAAGCTGCTGCTCAATATGCTGGTCGTCTCCCAGCACACGATCCCGCGCGGCGGCATGCTGACGGTCGATCCGATCGGCGAGGGCGAGACGATGAGCTTCCGCATCACCGCGACCGGACACAATGCCCGCCTGCCGCAGAATATCTCCGAGCTGCTCAGCGGCGAGCGTGGCCCGGCAGCCGACGCTCACGCGATCCAGCCTTATTACACGCGGCTGCTGGCGCAGGCCTGCGGGCTCACCGTGACGCTCAAGCTGGAAGGCGAAGCCGTCATCGTTACCGCTTCGTAAACGAGCGCATCGCTCTCAAGCGTTAATCGATCCTTTACGAGGCGCTTCGGCTTGTCCGGAGCGCCTTATCTCTTTGTTGGTTCCGTTCTTTTGCACATACTCAACCAATATTAAACGCTTTGCGGTGAAGCTGGCCTCATTCCGATCTGGCGCATCACGTTTCGTGCGCGCCCTCCCTGTATGAAGGCCTGTTTTCATGGATGATCTGTTGCGGGAGTTTCTGACGGAGACCAGCGAGAGCCTGGACACCGTCGACAATCAGCTGGTGAAGTTCGAGCAGGAGCCGAACAACGCCAAGATACTGGATAACATCTTCCGCCTGGTTCACACCATCAAGGGGACGTGCGGCTTCCTTGGCTTGCCGCGGCTTGAAGCGCTGGCGCATGCCGGCGAGACCCTGATGGGCAAATTCCGCGACGGCATGCCGGTGACCGGCCAGGCCGTGACGGTGATCCTGTCCTCGATCGACCGCATCAAGGAGATCCTGGCAGGCCTGGAGGCGACCGAAGCCGAGCCCGAGGGGAACGACCGCGATCTCATCGACAAGCTCGAAGCGATGGTCGAGCAGGGCATGGCGGCGATGTCAGCGTCGGCTTCGCCGATCGCGTCAGGCTCGGCGCAGCCGATGCCGGCCGCAGGCGCCGCTGCTCCCGTCGCCGAGGCTCCGCCGCTGGTGCCGGAAGCGCCAGTCGCCGCTGCACCCGCCGCCGCTCCCGCCAAAGAGATGACCACGGGCTCGTTGATCGACCAGACCCTGGAGCGCCCCTTGCGTCCCGGCGAGGTCTCGCTCGACGAGCTCGAGCGCGCCTTCCGCGAGACCGCGATCGAAGCGCCGGTTGCCAGGGCCGAAGTGAAGGCCGAAGAGCCTGCGGCTGAAGCGCCGGCCGCGAAGGACGTGAAGGCGCCCAAGGAGAAGGCCGCGCCGAAGAAGTCGATGGCCGACGAGAATGCCGGCGAAGGCGCCAGCATCGCCAACCAGTCGATCCGCGTCAACGTGGATACGCTGGAGCATTTGATGACCATGGTCTCCGAGCTGGTCTTGACCCGCAACCAGCTCCTGGAGATCTCGAGGCGCAACGAGGACACCGAGTTCAAGGTGCCGCTGCAGCGCCTCTCCAACGTCACCGCCGAGCTGCAGGAAGGCGTCATGAAGACGCGCATGCAGCCGATCGGCAATGCCTGGCAGAAGCTGCCCCGCATCGTCCGCGACCTCTCGAGCGAACTCGGCAAGCAGATCGAGCTGGAGATGCACGGCGCCGACACCGAGCTCGACCGCCAGGTGCTCGACCTGATCAAGGACCCGCTCACCCACATGGTGCGCAACTCCGCCGATCATGGCCTGGAGACCCCCGCCGAGCGCCTGGCCAGCGGCAAGGGCGAGCAGGGCACCATCCGCCTCTCCGCCTATCACGAGGGCGGCCACATCATCATCTGCATCGCCGACAATGGCCGCGGCCTCAACACCGAGAAGATCAAGGCCAAGGCGCTCTCCTCCGGTCTCGTCTCCGAGGCCGAGCTCGAGAAGATGAGCGAAGCCCAGATCCACAAGTTCATCTTCGCGCCGGGCTTCTCCACCGCGGCCGCCATCACCTCGGTCTCGGGCCGCGGCGTCGGCATGGACGTGGTCCGCACCAATATCGACCAGATCGGCGGCACCATCGACATCAAGTCGGTGGCCGGTGAGGGATCCTCCGTCACCATCAAGATCCCGCTGACGCTCGCCATCGTCTCGGCCCTGATCGTCGAGGCCGCCGGCGACCGCTTCGCGATCCCGCAGCTCTCGGTGGTCGAGCTGGTCCGCGCCCGCGCCAATAGCGAGCACCGCATCGAGCGCATCAAGGACACGGCGGTCCTGCGCCTGCGCAACAAGCTGTTGCCGCTGATCCACCTGAAGAAGCTCCTCAAGATCGACGACGGCGCGGCCTCCGATCCCGAGAACGGCTTCATCGTGGTCACGCAGGTCGGCAGCCAGACCTTCGGCATCGTCGTCGACGGCGTGTTCCACACCGAAGAAATCGTGGTCAAGCCGATGTCGACCAAACTGCGTCACATCGACATGTTCTCGGGCAATACCATCCTGGGCGATGGCGCCGTCATCATGATCATCGACCCCAACGGCATTGCCAAGGCGCTCGGCGCCGCCGGCTCCTCGGCCCATGACCTGGCCGACGACAACAGCGGCCATCATATCGGCTCGGGCGAGCAGACCACCTCGCTGCTCGTGTTCCGTGCCGGCTCGTCCCAGCCCAAGGCGGTCCCGCTCGGTCTCGTCACCCGCCTGGAAGAGCTGCCGGCCGACAAGATCGAGTTCTCGAACGGCCGCTACATGGTGCAGTACCGCGAGCAGCTGATGCCGCTGGTGGCCATGGACGGCGTCACCATCGCAAGCCAGGGCGCCCAGCCGATCCTGGTGTTCGCCGATGACGGCCGCTCCATGGGCCTGGTCGTCGACGAGATCATCGACATCGTCGAGGAGCGCCTCAACATCGAGGTCGGCGGCTCGGCTTCCGGCATCCTCGGCTCGGCCGTGATCAAGGGCCAGGCCACCGAGGTGATCGACGTCGGCCACTTCCTGCCGATGGCGTTCGCCGACTGGTTCACCCGCAAGGAGATGAAGCCGTCGATGCACTCGCAGTCGGTGCTGCTGGTCGACGACAGTGCCTTCTTCCGCAACATGCTGGCCCCGGTGCTGAAGGCCGCCGGCTACCGCGTCCGCACCGCGCCGACCGCGCAGGAAGGCCTCGCCGCGCTGCGTGCGCAGACCTTCGACGTGGTGCTGACCGACATCGAGATGCCCGACATGAACGGGTTCGAGTTCGCGGAAACGATCCGCTCCGACAGCAATCTGGGCTCGATGCCGATCATCGGCCTCTCCGCCCTGGTGTCGCCGGCCGCGATCGAGCGCGGCCGTCAGGCCGGCTTCCACGACTATGTCGCCAAGTTCGACCGTCCCGGTCTGATCGCGGCGCTGAAGGAGCAGACCGCGGGCGCCGCCGGCGCCTCCGAGCTGAGCCGGGCAGCGGCGTAAGGGCATGATCCGGAAAAGTGTGAAGCGGTTTTCCGATCAGATCATGCTCAAAAACAAGGACCTGGATCAGGAGATATCGAGATGAGCAAGCAGAAGACCCAGATCGGCGAAGGCGCCATGGTCGAATACGTCACCGCGATGATCGGCGGCCAGCTGTTCGGCCTGCCGATCTCCCGCGTCCAGGACGTGTTCATGCCCGAGCGCGTCACCCGCGTTCCCTTGTCCTCGCGCGAGATCTCGGGCGTCCTGAACCTGCGCGGCCGCATCGTCACCGTGGTCGACATGCGCGCCCGTCTCGGCCTGCCCCGGGACGAGGACGGCAAGACCCCCATGGCCGTCGGCGTCGATCTGCGCGGCGAATCCTATGGCCTGCTGATCGACCAGATCGGCGAGGTGCTGCGCCTGCCCGAGGACAGCAAGGAAGAGAACCCCGTCAACCTCGACCCCCGCATGGCCAAGCTCGCCGGTGGCGTCCACCGTCTCGACGGCCAGCTCATGGTCGTCCTCGACGTCGATCGCGTCCTTGAGCTCGCGCCCGAGATGATGGCGGCCTGATACGCCGGCGCACCGGCCGACGTATCTGTAATTGGAAGTACCCCGCACAGGGGATAGGAAGCAGAGGTTCACATGCGAACTTGTCTCGTCGTTGATGATTCCAGCGTCATCCGCAAGGTTGCGCGCCGGATCCTGGAAGGCCTCGACTTCCAGATTCTCGAAGCCGAGGACGGTGAGAAGGCCCTGGAGGCCTGCAAGCGCGGACTGCCCGACGCTGTGCTGCTCGACTGGAACATGCCTGTCATGGACGGCTACGAATTCCTCGGCCATCTGCGCCGCATGCCCGGCGGCGACCAGCCGAAGGTGGTGTTCTGCACCACCGAGAACGACGTCGCGCACATCGCGCGCGCGCTGCATGCCGGCGCCAACGAATACATCATGAAGCCGTTCGACAAGGACATCGTGACAGCGAAGTTCCAGGAAGTCGGCTTGATCTGAGCGAACACCGGAGGCTGGACGGCTCCTTCGGCGTTTGTCTTCAACTAAACCGTTTCAGTCTGAGTTGGTGAGTAATGAGTGTTGCGTTCGCAGGTAATTCGACCATGAGCCCGTCGCGTGAGGCCGGGCCGCTGCGGGTGATGGTCGTCGACGACTCCGTCGTCATACGCGGTCTGATCTCGCGCTGGATCGGAGCCGAGCACGACATGGAGGTCGCGGCGTCGCTGCGCACCGGGCTCGAGGCGGTCAACCAGCTCGAACGCATCAATCCCGACGTCGCGGTGCTCGATATCGAAATGCCCGAGCTCGACGGCATCTCGGCGTTGCCGCAACTGCTGGCGAAGAAGCGCGATCTCGTCATCATCATGGCTTCGACGTTGACCCGCCGCAATGCGGAGATCAGCTTCAAGGCGCTGTCGCTCGGCGCGGCCGACTACATTCCCAAACCGGAATCGACGCGCGAGACGTCGGCCGCTGATATCTTCCATCACGACCTGATCCAGAAGATCCGTCATCTCGGAGCACGGCTGCGCCGCAAGCCGGCGGTGGCGAGCCCGCCGCTCGCGCCCGCGAGCCCTGCCGCACCGCTCGCGCGTGCACCGGTTGTTGCGCGGCCTGCCGCGCCCGCGCTTGCTCCGGCTCCGCATGCCCCGTCGTCGGGTCCGCTCTCCACGCGTCCGTTCTCGACCCAGGCGCCGAAGGTGCTGCTGATCGGCTCCTCGACCGGTGGCCCGCAGGCGCTGATGGCGCTCGTCACCGAGCTCGGCCCCGTCATCGACCGCTTCCCGGTGCTGATCACCCAGCACATGCCGCCGACCTTCACCACCATTCTCGCCGAGCATCTGGCGCGTTCGAGCCGCAAGCCGGCAGCCGAGGCTGTCGATGGCGAGCCGGTCAAGCCGGGTCGCATCTATCTCGCTCCGGGCGGCAAGCACATGCGCGTCGCGCGCAGCGGCGCTGAGGCCGCGATCGCGCTCGACGATGGTCCCGCCGTCAATTTCTGCAAACCCGCGGTCGATCCGCTCTTCACCTCCGCCATCGACATCTGGCACGGCAACATCCTCTCCGTGATCCTGACGGGCATGGGCTCGGACGGCATGCGCGGCGGTAAGGACATCGTCGCAGCCGGTGGCAGCGTGATCGCGCAGGACGAAGCCTCGAGCGTGGTCTGGGGCATGCCAGGTGCGGCTGCCCATGCCGGCATCTGCGCGGCGATCCTGCCGCTCAACCAGATCGGTGCCAAGGTCAACCGCCTGTTCGCGGGAGACCGCTCGTGACGCCCGCGGACTACGACTATCTGCGCAAGTTCCTGAAGGAACGTTCCGGTCTCGATCTCTCGTCCGACAAGCAATATCTGGTCGAGAGCCGCTTGCTGCCGCTGGCCCGCAAGGCGAGCCTTCCCGGCATTCCCGATCTGGTTCTGAAGATCAGGAACGGCGATGGCCGTCTTGCGACCGATGTGGTCGAGGCCATGACCACCAACGAGACGTTCTTCTTCCGCGACAAGATCCCGTTCGATCATCTGCGCGACAGCATCGTGCCCGGCCTGATCCAGGCTCGCGCCGCGCGCAGGTCGCTGCGGATCTGGTCGGCGGCCTCCTCGACGGGGCAGGAACCCTATTCGATCGCGATGTGCCTGAAGGAGATGGGTGCTGCGCTGGCTGGCTGGCGCGTCGAGATCGTCGCGACCGACCTCTCGCAGGAAGTGCTGGAGAAGTGCAAGGCCGGCGTCTACAGCCAGTTCGAGGTGCAGCGCGGCTTGCCGATCCAGCTGCTGATGAAATACTTCACGCAAGCGAGCGACGTCTGGCAGCTCAATGCCGATGTCCGTGCGATGGTCCAGTTCCGCCAGCTCAACCTGTTGCAGGACTTCTCTCATCTCGGCACGTTCGACGTGATTTTCTGCCGCAACGTGCTGATCTATTTCGACCAGGACACCAAGGCGATGATCTTCGAGCGCATGGCCAAGGGCCTGGAATCCGACGGCGCGCTGCTGCTAGGTGCCGCCGAATCCGTCGTCGGCATCACCGACGCGTTCCGCCCCGTGTCCGACCGTCGTGGCCTCTACCAGCTCAATCCCGCGCGCTCCGGCCGGGCGATGGGCGGCTTGATGCCGCAGCCACTGAAGGTCGCCGCGGCGCGGTGAGGTGCTTCCCTGCCCTCTCCCCTTGAGGGCCCTTTGTGGGCGAGGGGGGCTTCGCGAGAGCGAAGCCGGGTGAGAGGTCTCCATCCCCACGAACGGTTTTGCAGGTGGAGAGAACCCCTCATCCGGCGCTTCGCGCCACCTTCTCCCACAAGGGGAGAAGGGAAGAACAGCAAGCCTCACAAAATCGCATGCGGCAGAAACCGCGAGCTGTTGCCCGTGATCGGGCTCTCGTCCTCGCGGATCGAAAGCCCGCACGGCTCGTGGTCCACCAGCCAGCTCCCGACCACGGGATAGACGCCGGAAAAATTGGGCAGCGGCGACAGCGCCTGGCGCACAAAGCCTTCGGCGCCGTAGGGACCTTCATGCTCGTCAAGTGACATTCCGCCGGATACCAGCGTGACATTGGCGCCTTCGCGCGACAGCAGCGGCTTGCGGACATAGGAGTTGCCGAGCTCGGCAGCGCGTGGGTCATCCTCGAAGAACGCCGGCAGCAGATTGGGGTGGTTCGGAAACATCGCCCAGAGCAGTGGCAGGATGCCCTTGTTGGAGAGCACTGCCTTCCATGGCGGCTCGATCCAGCGCGTCGGCGCGCCCCTGAGCTTCGCCCCGAACGCGTCGTGGAACATCCACTCCCAGGGATAGAGCTTGAAGACCAGCTCCATGTCGCCGTTATCGAGGTCGACGAAGCCGCCGCCCTCGTCGCGCCAGCCGATATCTTGGATGTCCAGCAGCGTCGTGGAGAGGCCCGCCTGGCGCGCGGTGTCTTCGAGATAAGCGAGCGTGCCGGCGTCTTCCTCGTTGCCCGTGGTGCCGGTGAGGTGCACATGCCTGTTCGCGGCAATGTCCTTCCACGCTGCGATCAGCCGCTCGTGGATCGAGTTGAACTGGTCGGCGCGCGCGGGGATGATACGCCGCTCGATCGCCTGCTCGAGCCAGGTCCATTGAAACACCGCGGCTTCGAAGATCGAGGTCGGCGTGTCCGCATTATACTCGAGCAGCTTGGCGGGCGTTGCGCCGTCAAACCTGAGATCGAGCCGGCCGTAGAGGCTGCGGTCGTCGCGTTCCCAGCTCTCGGCGATGACGTCCCAAAACGCTTCCGGAATCTTGAGACGCCGCAGGTGCTGCTCGTCGCCGATCACACGGCCGGCAAGCTCGAGGCACATCGCATCGATCTCGCCGGTCGGCGTCTCGATGGCGCGTTCGATCTCGTCGAGCGTGAAGGCGTAATAGGCGTGTTCGTCCCAATAGCGCTCGCCGTCGATGGTGTGGAAGGCGAAACCGCATTGTTCGGCGGTCTGCTGCCAATCGTCGCGCTCGGGACAAAGGATGCGCTGCATGAGTCAGCTGCCGCCCGAGAAGGCATGCGCGAACGAGCCGAAGCCGCCGCGCGTGACGCCGGCTGAGCCTCCATCGGACGAGCCTCCCGACGAGGAATGGGTTGAGGAGTCGCTGCTATAGAAGCTCGATCGCGACGACCAGTGCGAACCGCTGCCGCCAGATGAGCTGCTACTGCAGTTGGTGCTGGTCTGCACTGGCGCCGCCCCGGGGACTGACGCCCCGGGAGGTGTGGGGTCGCAGTTTCGCCGCGGCGTCAGCATGAAGGCTGTGGTGCCGACCGCGATCGTTCCCATCACCAGCAGTGCGACATGCCCCGAGCGCTTCACCGGCTCCCGCGGTGGTAGCGGCAGGTCCGCCGGCAGGCGCGGCCGGCGTTTGCCGAACTCCTGATTGGGAGGCTTGTTGACCATGTCAGTTCGCTACCATGTCAGTAGATCATGCAGGCGGCATTCAAAAGGCCCGCGGCAAGCGAGGACAGCCCGAGCCAGATGGCGGGCGCGAGCTCGCCTGCGGCGATCCGTCCCGACAGGTTCGGTACCGGGATCTTGACGATGTAGAACACGGCGACCTGCACGATCAGTGCGATGAAAGCCCAGACCAGGCAGTCCAGCACGTTGGCCGAATGGGCGATCGCGCTGAACAGCGGCGCCACGAAGCCGAGCAGGCTGAGGCCGAGCGCGATCGCCGCGGCAGGGTCGTTGTCGCGGATCAGCTGGAACTCGTTGTGCGGCGTGATCCGCGTGTAGACGAGCAGATATGCCACTATCGCGATCAGCCCGGTGCAGAAATAGACCAGGAAGGCGGGCAGGCCGGCGAGCGATTGCAGGATCATGAGGGGAGGTCCGACGGTTGCGGCGCAAATTCTGGCACGATCGCTTAGTCGCTGCACCGGGCCGCCAGGTTCGATCCCCAGAAACTACCGCCGCCGCGTGCGCGCAGGCGCCGCACAAAAATCCGGGCCGCATGAGACATGCTTCACAAATGCGTCTCGAGGTTGTGTGTGATAGTCTGAGGCATTGTTTTGCGGTCGCCCGGCATTTTCGATCGGCCGCGCTCATTCGAGGGATACTTCGTTCAGGTCAAGAATCTTGTTGAGTGAGGCTCAAAATGCCTATTGCCGAATACGAAGATTTCGAGCTCGAGATCGGCTCCGATCTGCCCGTGGGCGGCGGTCCTCAGCAATATTACGGCCGGGTCGTCAGGTCGCCGGCGGGCGAGGCGCCGAAGAGCCTGGTGAAGTTCTGGTTCTCCGCGCCCGGCGAGCTGGCCAAGCTGCGCGGCGAGCTGGAAAACGCCGTCCTCGAGATCGACGAGAAGAACCGCCAGGGCCCGACCACGCGCGGCGAGCAGGTGCTGCGCGATTTCGGCCGCGGCGTGTTTCGCAGCGTCTTCACCGACGTGCCCTCGATCCAGCGGATCTATGAGCGCAGCAAGGGCGCGGCGCAGGATCTGAGGATCAAGCTGCGCATCGAGGCCGCCGACCTTGCCGGATTGCCCTGGGAATATCTCTACGACGAAGACGACATGCCGGGCTTCGTCAGCCTGACGCGTCCCATCGTGCGCTATCTCGAGACCGCGGGCGGCGTCGGCCGGATGGGCGTCAAGGGACCGCTGCGCATCCTCGGCATGATCGCCGATCCCTCGACCAGCGAATGGCCGAAGCTCAACGTCGTCAAGGAGCGCGACCGCATCAACAAGGGCATCGATGCGCTCCAGCACGCAGGCAAGGTGGATTTCCAGTGGGTCCCCGGCGGGACCGGCAAAGACCTGATGAAGAAGCTGCTGGAAGGCGAGTGGCACATCTTCCACTTCATCGGGCATGGCGGGGTCGAGGAAGCCTTGCCCGGCGCGGGTGCCAGCGGCTTCGTCGTCATGGTCGACGAGGACGGCAAGCCGGTGAAGAAGTTCGCGTCCGACCTTGCGATGATGCTGACGGGAGCACGGCGCAGCCTGCGCCTGATCGTGCTCAATTGCTGCGAGAGCGCCAGGATCAATGTCGGCGACCGCTTCGGCAATCCTGCGATCGGCTTGATGAAGACCGGATGGCTGCCCGCCGTGGTGGCCATGCAGTTTCCGATCACCGACAACGCCGCGATCTCGATGTCGGAAGGATTCTACGCCGCGCTCGCCGGCAACCGTCCCATCGACGATGCGGTGACGCTCGCGCGCAAATTCATCCAGGAGAAGTCGCGGGTCGAGTGGGGCATTCCGGTCCTCTACATGCGCTCGCCGGACGGCCGGATCTTCGACGTCGAGGCGCCGCAGCCGCAGGTGGCGCCGCCCGAAGCGGCGCGGCCCTCGAAGGAGCTGCTGCAACAGCGCCGCGACGAGTTCATGGAGGCGCTGCTGATCGCCCCGACGACGATCGAGGCGCTGGAGGATTTGACACGCCGCGGACAGGAGCTGCACGGCCTCCTGGCCGACGATACCGAGCTCTCGGTCCAGCTCGCAAAGGTCTATTTCGATCTCGGCACGCTCCAGCACAAGCAGAAGCAGATCCCGAAGGCCGCGGCGAGCTTCGCCTATATGCTCAAGCTCGATCCGGCCAAGCCGGAATATTTCGTGCGAAGAGCCAATTTCAACGTCACGGTCGGTCTCTACGAGAATGCGCTGAGCGACATCACCGAAGCGATCAAGCTCAAGCCGAAGAACGCCGAGTTCTACTGGATCAAGGGCATCGTCAGCATGACGGCCGCCGGCACCGACGACAAGCGCGGCTATGTCGAGGAGGCGATCAAGGCATTCGGCACGGCGATCGCGACCAACGAGAACGAGCCGAAATATCTGGTGTCGCGCGCCAATGCCTATGCCCAGATCAAGGACGTGGTGAAGGCCCAGAACGATATGGACAGCGCGATTGCGCTGGCTCCCGACAATATCGATCTCCTGGTCCAGAAGGCCAAGATGGTCGCGCAGGCTGCCTGATTTCATGCGATCGCCGGATGCAGTGTCCGGCGCGCCTTTTCAACAGCGAACCCTAGCAATAGGAGTTCATCGTGCCGCTCGCTCATGTCGTCGACCCCTTGAATGCGATCTTCGAGTCCTTCGGCGGACCGCTTCTGGTCGTCTTGTTCTACTGGTTCCGCTTCCATACGATGAAGGGCACGCGCTCGTTCACGACGCGGCCGCTGTTCCTGTTCGGCCTCGCGGTCTTCATCACGCCGTTCCTGGTGATCTACGCCATTCTGCCCGACAAACTGTCGCCGCTCGCTTCGGTCTGGCTGCTGATGTTCGTCTGGCTCGTTCCGGTGGCGCCGAAGGCGTGGCGCAAATTCTGCCAGGAGCTGGCCGGCATTCCCGTCAGCGCGCTCGCGCTGCGCGAGACGCTGGCCGCCGCTCCCTTCCAGGTCGGTCCGGACGACATGCCGAGCCTGCAGCGCAAGCTGTCCAGGGTCGGCTACCAGGTCGAAGATTTCCGCGCCACGCAGTCGACCGCGATCCAGTCGCGCTTCCTCAAGATTTCCGCGCTGATGCTTCATCTGGAGCGCTGGGCCTCTGAGCATCAGGCCTTCATGGAGCGCAATTCCGATCTCTATGCGGAGCTGCTCGCGGTCTATGACGCGCTCTGCTTCCGCACCGTCCGCGTGCTCAAGAGCAGCGCCGAGATCTACGGTGCGATCATGGAGGACAGCCATGTCGAGCCCGACGACTGGCAGGCGCTCGACAAGCTCTCGACCCGCCACACCGTGGTCAGCCAGCTTCAGCTCGCCGCCCAGACCGCGGCCGGATGCATGCTGGAGGATCTGCGCAAGGACATGGACGCGCTGCTCAACAATCTGCTGCTGTTCGCCGCGCGCGCAGCTCTCGCCGGCGAATGGACCTTTGCCCGCAGCCGGCAGCGGCTTGGCGCGATCGGCTTCACGCTGGAGCCGGCGCCTCCGGGCTTTGCGAAATTCGTCGCGGTCGCGGCGGGCTTCGGCTTCGTCTGGTGCCTCGCCTGGCTGCTCGGGTCAGGCAAGATCGTCCACATGCCCGGCGACCAATATGTCGGCATGATGCGGACGCTGCTGATGACGCCGCTGTATCTGATCGTGAACTTCTGGCTGGTCTATTATTTCAAGCGGCAATACGCGTTCGCGAACGAGAACATTTTCGGCCGGCTGCCGGTCGGCTTCATCCTGACGATCGGCCTCTGGGGTGCGCTGATCCTGTTTCCCGTCCAGGCGGCGTTCGACTTCTACCAGTTTCCGCAAAGGCCCTATCTCGACGTCGTCCTGCACGAGCTGCCGGTTCTGATCTTCCCCTGGGGGATCGCGGCGATGGCGGCGCTGCTGGTGCAGGACTCGATCTGGGGCAAGCGGTCGCGCAAGACGCGGCGGATGCGCGATGGCCTCGTCTTCGGCGGCGGCATGACGGTGCTGCTGTGGCTGCTGCTCGCCATCCACAAGATCAGCCCGATGCCGGTGATGGATGTCGTCGACGCCGTCTCCGGCTGGACGTTCTTCTGGTCCTTCGTGCTGCCGACCTTCGCCTTCGGCTTCATCATCGGCTACGCGTTGATGGCCTGGCTGCGCGAGGCCGCCTCGCGCGTTCCGGTGAGGAGCCCGGCCATGGCCAGCCCCGTGCTCGCCGGCGCCTGACCAAGCCCCAAAAAACAAAACCCCGCCATTTGCGGCGGGGTCCAGGCTGGGAGGAGCGAGCCCGTGGGGCTCGCGACGTAAACGGATCAGGCGGGGATGCGCTCTTCGTGCTCGTGCGGCTCGCGCAGCACGTAGCCGCGGCCCCACACGGTCTCGATGAAGTTGCGGCCCTCGGACGCGTTGGCGAGCTTCTTGCGGAGCTTGCAGATGAAGACGTCGATGATCTTCAGCTCGGGCTCGTCCATGCCGCCATAGAGGTGGTTGAGGAACATTTCCTTGGTCAGGGTGGTACCCTTGCGGAGCGAGAGCAGCTCCAGCATCTGGTACTCCTTGCCGGTCAGGTGCACGCGCTGGCCGCCGACTTCGACCGTCTTGGTGTCGAGGTTGACGACGAGGTCGCCGGTCTGGATGACCGACTGGGCGTGACCCTTGGAGCGGCGCACGATCGCGTGGATGCGGGCAACCAGCTCGTCCTTGTGGAAGGGTTTGGTCATGTAGTCGTCGGCGCCGACGCCGAGACCCTTGACCTTGTCCTCGATGCCGGCGAGGCCGGAGAGGATCAGGATCGGTGTCTTGATCTTGGAGACCCGAAGCTGCTTGAGCACATCGTAACCGGACATGTCGGGCAGGTTAAGGTCGAGAAGAATAATGTCGTAATCGTATAATTTACCGAGATCGACGCCTTCTTCCCCCAAATCGGTCGTGTAGACGTTGAAGCTCTCAGACTTCAGCATCAGCTCGATCGACTGCGCGACGGCGCTGTCATCTTCAATCAGCAAAACGCGCATGCCAGTTCCCCATAGTCGCCGCTCCTGGGCGTCAGGTCGGCCGCATTCGCGGCACTCAACAAAACGCCTTTGAACAACTGATTCGGATCCTGACAACAGATGGTTAACAAATCCTGATTCTGGAACGCAAGTCCCCCCGGTGCAATTTTTCTCGAATCGCCCTAAGGTCTTGCGCGCGAAGCAGCTTTCGTTATCCGGCTCCGTTCAAGTTCCACTTTAAGAGACGGGCCTAACCGACTCCCGCGACTCAGCCTTCTTCTGAAGGGGAGCCACGCTCAGTCACAAAGACAGTGACGCAATGATTAATGATGCGGGTAAACACGAAGTTAAGCGCCGTTCAGAAATATGGCGAAATTTAAGGGTTTCCCCGTGAGGCCCCGGATATCGAAGGCGACCACCTTGATGAAGGCTGTCGTGAAGGCGCGCTCTTGATCAAGGCCCCGCTATGAAGGCTGCTCCATGAAGGCTGCTCTATGAAAGCCCTTGCCGAACAGATCGGCGATATCGACGGCATCAACATCTATGGCCGCGTGGTCGGCGTTCGCGGGTTGATGGTCGAGGTGGCCGGTCCGATCCATGCGATGTCGGTCGGCGCGCGCCTCGTCATCGAGACCGGCGCCAACCGCTCGATCCCTTGCGAGGTGATCGGCTTCTCCGGCAGCAATGCGGTGGTGATGCCGTTCGCCGGCCTCGACGGTGTGCGCCGTGGCTGCAAGGCCGTCATCGCCAATGCCGCCAATCAGGTGCGTCCGTCGCCGGCCTGGCTCGGCCGCGTCGTCAATGCGCTGGGCGAGCCGATCGACGGCAAGGGGCCGTTGCCGCAGGGCGCCTCGCCGATGCCGTACCGCAATTCGCCGCCGCCGGCGCATTCGCGGAAGCGCGTCGGCGCGCCGCTCGATCTCGGCGTGCGCGCCATGAACACCTTCCTCACCTGCTGCCGCGGCCAGCGCATGGGCATCTTCGCCGGCTCTGGCGTCGGCAAGTCGGTGCTGCTGTCGATGCTCGCGCGCAACGTCGATGCCGCCGTCAGCGTCATCGGGCTGATCGGCGAACGCGGCCGCGAGGTGCAGGAATTCCTGCAGGACGACCTCGGCGAGGAGGGCCTCGCACGCTCCGTCGTGGTGGTTGCGACCTCCGATGAGCCGGCCTTGATGCGGCGGCAGGCCGCTTATCTGACGCTCGCGGTCGCCGAATATTTTCGCGACGAGGGCCAGGACGTGCTCTGCCTGATGGACTCCGTGACGCGCTTTGCCATGGCGCAGCGCGAGATCGGCCTGTCCGCCGGCGAGCCGCCGACCGCCAAGGGCTATACGCCGACCGTTTTCACCGAGCTGCCAAAGCTGCTCGAGCGCGCCGGCCCGGGCCTCGGGGAGGGCGCCATCACCGCGATCTTCACGGTGCTCGTCGATGGTGACGATCACAACGAGCCGATCGCGGACGCCGTCCGCGGCATTCTCGACGGCCACATCGTGATGCAGCGCTCGATCGCCGAGCGAGGCCGCTACCCCGCCATCAACATTCTCAAATCCGTCTCCCGCACCATGCCGAAATCGGCCGACCCGCAGTTCTGGCCTGTTATCCAGAGGGCGCGGGCGGTGATGGCGACTTACGCCGATATGGAAGAGCTGATCCGGCTCGGGGCCTACCGGGCGGGCTCCAGCCCCGAGGTCGACGAGGCCATCCGCCTGCACGAGCCGCTCGAAGCCTTCCTGCGCCAGCGCAAGGACGAAAATGCCTCGCTGGCCGACGGCTACCGCCAGTTGGCGCAAATCCTCGGTAATTTGGAAACGGAACGCTAACTTTGTCCCGTCATCATCCGTTCCCACAGAGTAGCAGAGCCGGTCTTGGCCCTGACGGGGCCAGTGGGGAGACCGGTGTCGTCCCAATGTGTGTATGTCTTGCAGCCAAGGGACTTCTGGGGAGTACGAGTCGATGAAGTCACGTGATACCCTCATCCGCCTGAAGAAGTTTCAGGTCGACGAGAAGCGCCGCCGGGTCGCCCAGATCGAGTCCATGATCGCCGACTTCCAGCGGATGTCGACCGATCTCGATCGCGAGATCCAGACCGAGCAGGACCGCGCCGGGATCAACGACCCCGCGCATTTCGCCTATCCGACCTATGCCAAGGCCGCCATCCAGCGCCGCGAGAACCTGACCCGCTCGGCCGACGAGCTGAAGGGCCAGCTCGAGGAAGCCAAGGCCGCGCTCGGCGAGGCTTTCGAGGAGCTGAAGAAGGTCGAGTTGCTGGACGAGCGCGACCAGGCCCGCGAGCGCGCCGAGGAAAACGCCCGCGAGCAGGCTGATCTCGACAGCATCGGCCTGATGCGCTCCCGGATCGGCGCCGTCGCCTAAGCGGCAGCCCGCAGTCAAAACCTCCAGGAATTTGCGAGCCCGGACCCGCAAGGTCCGGGTTTTTGCGTGTCCTGTCCACAGCGCGGCGCACCGCCTCTTGGTGACGGGCTCGGCCGCGCGCTATGGTGGCGGCAATGAATGCTGTGCCAGCGACGGCGGTGTCCACCTCTCCCTTGGGCGAGGTCGGCGCGGAGCGCCGGGTGAGGGGTTACGGTCTCCCGTTAGCCCTCCGCCCCCTCACCCGATTTGCTGCGCAAATCGACCTCTCCCCGTCGGGGAGAGGTGAAGCGAGGCGCCACGCCGCGCGTTGGGGGGCTGAATGCTGACGCCAGCAGAGCTGGTCGGGCTGATTGAGGCGGTGGCGAGGCGCGATCAGGCCGCGTTCGAGCGCCTTTACGCCGCCACGCGCGCGAAACTCTATGGCGTCGTGCTCCGTATCTTGCGCCGACAGGATCTCGCAGAGGAGGTCATTCAGGAGACCTACGTCAAGATCTGGAACAATGCCGGCCAGTTCAATGCGCAGCTGTCCTCGCCGATCACGTGGATGGCGTCGATCGCGCGCAACCGCGCCATCGATATCGTGCGCAAGAAGACCGAAGCCTCGATCGAGGAGGAGCCGCAGGCGATGGAAGTCGCCGCCGACAGTCCCGATCCCCTGGCGCGCCGGGAGATGTCCGAGGAGCTGAAGCGGCTCCTGGAATGTATTGGCCGGCTCGAGCCGGACCGCCAGCGGCTCGTGCTCCTCGCGTACTACAACGGCTGGAGCCGCGAGCAATTGGCGGAGAAATTCGCAGCGCCCGTCAACACGGTGAAGACGTGGCTGCGGCGCAGCATGCTGGATATCCGGGAGTGCCTCGGACTGTGAGGGCTTCGATCATGAGGGTGGTGTTGGACTGCAATTGATGGCCTACAGCGAGGACAATATCGCGCTTGCCGCGGAATATGCACTCGGCACACTCGATGCCGACGAGCGCGCGCAGGTCGCGGCCATGATGACGGTGGACCAGGAGTTCGCCGCGATCGTGCAGGCCTGGCAATTCCGGCTCGGCGTCCTCAACCAGATGGTCGGCACGATCGAGCCGCGGCCGATCGTGTGGGAGAACATCAAGCGCGAGATCGCACAGACGGTATCGACACCAGATTCGGAGCAAGGCTCGCTCGAGGCGCCGCCGGTGCTGGTGGATGCGCCGCCTCCGCCGTTGCCGGAGCTCTCGTCATCGGAGCTTTCATCGCGCGAGCCTTCCACCCAAGAGCCCTCGTCTCCAGAGCTGCCATCGCAGCAAGCTCCTTCGCCGGACGTGCAGCCGCCGGCACCGCCACGCTCCGACACTGACGTCATTTCCGACCTCGCGCCGCAATTCATTCCGCAGACCCATGCGCCCGACCCGCGCATTGCGCCGGTAACGCAGGTGCCGGTCGTCGACAATTCCAACGTGATCGATCTCGAGAGCCGTGTGAAACGCTGGCGCACCATCGCCTCCGCCGTGGGAGCGCTCGCGGCAGCACTGCTGGTGACGCTGTCACTCCAGATCCTTTCGCCCGATGCGCTGCCTGGCGCGCTGCGGCCCGCGCCGCGCATCCAGACCGTCGAGGTCAAGTCACCGTCTGCGCCGTCGTCCTTGCCCGCGCAATATGTCGCGCTATTGCAGGGCCAGAACGGTGGTCCCGCCTTCATCCTCACCATTGATGGCGCGACCAAGAACTTCACGGTGCGCAAGGTCGGCGCGACGCCCGAGCCGGGCAAGAGCTTCGAGCTCTGGCTGATCTCCGACAAGCTGCCGCGCCCCCGTTCGCTGGGTGTGATCGGAAACGGCGATTTCACGGCGCGTCCGGTCCTCGCGGGCTACGATGCCGACGTCGTCAATGGTGCGACCTACGCCGTCACCGTCGAGCCGTCGGGCGGCTCGCCCAGCGGCCAGCCGACCTCGGCCCCGGTGTTTTCCGGCAAGCTGATCGAGACCGTGCCGCCGTCCCAGCCGCAGGCGCCTGCGAAGAAGTAGGATTCATCCAAGCGCTAGCCGTCATCGCCCGCGAAGGCGGGCGATCCAGTACGCCGCGGGGGAAGTTGTGTGAACCCAATGACCGCCACGGCGTACTGGATACCCCGCCTGCGCGGGGTATGACCGAGTGGTTTGCGCGAATATCTGCGATGTCGCCATGGTCCATTCAGCCGTCGCAATCCGACAAGTCCGGCCAAATCCGCATCCGATTTGAACCTCTGTCCATTCCGCGGCGTCAAATGCCCGGAATTGCAGTCGGCACGACCGATCATGGTGCCGGGAAGGGGCTAGAAATCAAATGGATGCAGCCAAGCCGCCGGGCATTCTTGTCCACCAATATTCAGGCCTGCCGCAGGGGCCGGCGTTCGAACAATGGCGCGAGCGGGCGCTCGGGGCCTGTGGCCTCGAGATCGGGCCGAGCCATGGCGACAGCATCGATTGCCGGTTGCAGGTCAGCGTGGTCGACAACATCACACTCGCCATTCCCGAAGGGGCCTCCGCGCAATATTCGCGCACGCAGAGCGGCCTTGCCGACGGCAGTGACGATCTCGTGCTGATCGCCGCCCATGCCGGCCTCGTCAACGTCAGGCAGAACGGCCATACGGTCGAGCTCGCGCCGGCGCAGATGGTGCTGGCCGACATGAGCATCACCGGCAGCGTCGGTCACACCGACGAGAACCGCTTCACCACGATCCGCATGCCGCGCCGCGCGCTGCTCGACATCAATCCGCGCGCCGAGGACAAGCTGTCGCAGGTGCTGTCCGACGGCGCCGTCGCCGAGACCATCTTCCGCTATCACGGGCTCGCCGCGCATCAGGCGCCGCATCTCGACGCGGTCGGCCAGCGCCTGACCGCCCAGCACATGGTCGATCTCGTCGGCCTCCTGCTCGGCACCGATGCCGAGCATGCCGCGCTCGCGCGCGGCCGGGGTCATGCGGCGGCCCGTCTCGATCTCATGCGCGCCGACGTGATGGCGGCACTCGGCCGCAACGATCTCTGCCTGTCCGAGGTCGCGACCCGCTCTGGCCTGAGCCCGCGCCAGGCACAGCGGCTGTTCGAGCAGGCCGGCACCACCTTCACCGAATTCGTGCTGGAGCAGCGACTGCTGCTGGCGCGCAAACTGCTCGGCGATCCCCGGGCACGGGCGCGCAAGATCAGCGACATCGCGCATTCCTCGGGCTTCTCCGATCTGTCCTATTTCAACCGCGCCTTCCGCAAGCGCTTTGGCGCGACGCCGTCGGAACTGCGCGAGGCCTGAGCCTCCCGATTTTGTGCAGCCGCGCATCGCGGCTGTATTTGGTCGATCCGTCCGGATGAGCTATATCTGCCTGCGCGGGGCGGATCACCGGATCCCTGGAAGCATCGAAGTCAACGGACATGGCGCGTATCGTCGTGCTCGGCGCCGGGTTTGCGGGCCTGTGGGCGGCCATCGGCGCCGCGCGCCTGCGCGAGGCGATCGGTGATGCCGGCCGCGACATCGAGATCCGCCTCATCGACCGCAACCCCTATCACAACATCCGCGTGCGCAATTACGAGGTCGATCTCAGCGAGGTCGCGCTGCCGCTTGCACAGCTGCTCGATCCGGTCGACGTCGTGCATGGCATCGGCGAGGTCGAAGCCATCGACCCCGTGCGCCGCGCCATCTCGCTGGTCACGAGCAGCGGCAAGGAGAAGCTGGGTTACGACCGCCTCGTGCTCGCCCTCGGCAGTGAAGTGACGCGGCCCGATATTCCGGGCCTCGCCGAACACGCATTCGACGTCGACAGCTATGCTGCGGCGCTTCGTCTCGAGGGTCATCTCATCTCGCTCGGACGCAGCGCGCCGTCGCCGGGACGATCGACTGTCGTGGTTGTGGGCGCCGGCTTCACCGGCATCGAGGTTGCCGCCGAAATGCCTGAGCGCTTGGTGCGCGCGGGTATCCATGGCAGCCGGCGCATCGTCCTGGTCGATCCCAATCCGGCGGTCGGCGCTACGATCGGCGACCATGCACGCCCCATCATCGAGACGGCGCTTTCGTCGCTCGAAGTCGAGACGCGGCTCGGCGTGCAGGTCGCATCGGTCGACGCTTCAGGTGTTCGCCTGAACTCGGGCGAGTTCATCCCGGCGCAGACGGTGATCTGGTGCGCCGGCATGCGCGCGAGCCGGCTCGCCGAAAATTTTCCGGGCGCGCGCGATCGGCTCGGGCGCCTTTTGGTCGATCCGTTCATGCGGGTTGCGGATCTGCCCGGCGTGTTCGCCGCCGGCGACGTCGCCTCCAGCGTGGTTGATGGCTTGCATCCGACCGTGATGTCGTGCCAGTTCGCCCGCCCGATGGGCCGCTTCGCCGGCCACAATGTGGTGGCTGATCTGGTCGGCCAGCCGATGCTGCCGCTGCGGATCGACTGGTACGTCACCGTGCTCGACCTCGGCGATTGGGGCGCGCTCTACACCGAAGGCTGGGGTCGCGAGGTGCGCAACTCGGGTCAGGCCGCCAAGGCAACCAAGCAGACCATCAACCGCAAGCGCATCTACCCGCCGCTGACTGGCAGCAAGGACGACCTGTTCGCCGCCGCCGCGCCGATGGTGCAGGCGCCGCCGCCCACCTATGGGGCGCCGCGCCGATGAGCCGGGGGTGCGCAGCCCACAAGTCTCGGCGCGCTTCAGGTGTGCGCCTGTGGTCACTTGTCCGGCGTGCTTCGCAAGCGGCTCAGCTGCCCTTGCTTCGCAGAAGCGTCTCGGACGGCAGTTCTCCAAACGTGACCTTGTAGAGGTGCGATAGCTCGCCCATGTGCGAAAAACCGTTGGCGAAAGCCGCCGATGAAACCGACGTTGCCGGCATGCCCCGTGCGAGTTGCGCGCGCAGCGACCATAGTCTTTTGTTGCGGAGATGCTGATGCAGGCTCGCTCCGTGAATTGCCTGGACGGCCAGCTGCAGCGTTCGAACCGACGTTCCCAGCTCCCTGGCCAGGGCCTCGCTGTAAAGAGGAATCTCCGGATGCGAATGCGCAAATTCATCGAGCTTCGCAACCAGCTTGCGATGCCTTTCGAAGGCGCGTTGGCTTGAACGTCGATCGCTCCCGAGGACCAGCAGGTTATCCAATGCATCCATCAATTCATCCCGCAGCGTTTCCGCGACGAATGCAAATTGCCGGTGATCAATCGGCGTGCAAGACAAGGCGAACGCGCATCGAATGACGTGTTGCAGGCGCGCAAGCTGCTCGCCGCCCGCATCGTACAAATGCAATTTTCCTTCCGACTCCTCCCAGCCGCGATTCTGCATGTCGGAAGCGAACCTGATGACAGCGAAGGTATTCGGAGCGGGCTCGTGGAGATCGAGCAAAATCTCGCTTCTGAGCAATCCGACTTCGGACGCGCTCCATGTTCTCCCGTTGAACACGGCATGCGTAGGGTTGCTCATTGGCACGACGACGGTGCAACCCATCGCGTTCATCAAACCCGAGAGGGCGCGAGGCGATGTGTGCTCGAGCATGAGCAGCGCGCCCGGTAGCGCGGTAATGGCGCGACCGTAAAAATACGGCCCGAGCAAGGCGTGGCGCTCAATATCCAGGAATCCGATGGCCCGGAATTCGTCGGGGCTTGAAACGCGTTGCAGTCTCAGATGAGCAGATTGCTTCAGCTTCGAAAATGGCACGGGTCTGCACCGAGCTGTTGAGGGGATCAGTTTGACCGAATTCCGATAAGCACGGTCGTTGCGGGTTATATGATCATCGGCATACTAAAAGTACAATTGCTAATAATTGGAAACGCCGCATGTCCAAGGTCGTGCCCTTCAATCAACGGTCCGCACCATCGGCGGCCGTGGCAATGCAGCGCTTGCGTCGAATCTCGGCGGAGGTCGAGACTTTCGTATCCCGCATGCAGATCGAGAGCCTTACGCCGGGCGAGATGGCCAGAATTTTGCGGATTTTCGATACCGCCAACGCATGCATCCGGATCGTCCTGTCGGACTTCAGCCAAGAGCCGGCGGTCCATCAGCTCATCGAGCAATCACAAGGAATCAAAGTGCTGATCGAAGCCGCCCGGAAACGAATTGAGGGCCTGGTTGTTGCTCCGTCTCAAGTTTGCTCGGCCTAGATCGGGAGCACGAACGGCCTACGGCAAAACAATACCGGTCGAGCCGGCGGTAGCCAGATGACAGCTACACCGCCGATATCCGATCGCAAGTGCAAAGCAAGCTTCAATCTGAGCGCAGTCTACTCGCCAGACGGACTGCTGATCCAGTTCGACAACGGGACGATCTGGCAACGGGACTTGCCTTCACCAGCGCCGCTCCCCCGCCGGCGGTAAGTCGTTTTGACGTCTGCTTTAGCCGTGCCCCTCCTGACTTGGGCGGGGGAACGATTGATTTCTCTGTCACCGAGAGAAAAGGCACGCGAGGATCTGGCGGGCTTTGCACCGCAGCCCGTCTCGGGGGCGGACGCCTGGAAGAATGGAACGTCTCCGCAGTTTATCCCTCGGCGAGACCGCTCTGAGGAACAAACGCTGAGGAAAGCGTCACATCAGGCCGAGACTCCGTACCAGCATGTAGATCGCAACCGCGAATATGAGCGCCGCAAACACGGTGTTCAACGCGCCCTTGCGGCCAGCAAGGGAGGTTGCGGAGCGGGCGCCGAGAAGCCCTCCAACAACGCCGCCGACGATGAACAGCCCCGCGAGAGACCAATCCACAAGGCCGGACACGGCGTAGTTGGCCGCAGTTGTCAGCCCGAACGCGGTGACCGCCAGGAGAGAAGAGCCGACCGCGTACAAGATCGGCATGCCGGTGGCGGCGATCAGAGCGGGCACGATCAGGAAGCCACCGCCGATCCCGAAGAAGCCGGACAAGGCGCCGGTGGCGAGGCCCAAGCCCACGAGCTTCGGAAGATTTTCCCGATTGAGCCTCACCGACGGCTCTCCCTCGCCGGAACGGCCCCTCAGCATCAGCGCGCCCACGACCATCATGACAATGGCGAACAAGGCGAGAAGATTCTGACCGTCGATGATCTTGCCGAGAGTGGAGCCAAGAAAGGCGCCGGCGATGCCGGCGAGCGCGAACACCGAGGCGCAGCGCCACTTCACGTTGCCGGCGCGGACATGGTTCGCCAGGTTGGCGGCAGCGTTCGCCGCAACCGCGATGGCGCTGGTCCCGATCGCGACATGAGGATCCGCCACCCCGACCAGATAGATCAGGAGCGGGACGGCCAGAATCGACCCGCCGCCTCCGACCAGCCCGAGCGAGAAGCCGACCAGCGAGCCGGAGGCGACACCAAGCGCGCCTTGGGTCAGGGATAGCATCATGCGTTCCTCAATTGCCATCAGGCAGCGACGGCAGGCGGTCATCCGGCAATGCCGGGGCGCTCACATCAGGACGGCCATGCAACAAGGCGGCGACCGCCGCGACGATCAGTCCGGCACCGATCTGCGTTTGGCGTTGAGCCGGTGGCTCAACGGCACTCGCTTTCAACCGGCAGCCCCGCCTTGCGCCATGCGTCGAGCCCGCCTGCCACGATGAAGGCTTCGCAGCTTCGGTCCAGCTTCGATGCGAGGCGGGACGCATTGATCTGTGTGCGGGCGCCGCTCTTGCAGTGGAAGATGACCTGCTTGCCCTGATGCGCCGCTAGGTCGGCCTGGTCGAGTTTCGACAGAGGCAAGTTCCGAGCGCCCACGATCCGTTCGCGGGCGTGCTCATCGGCTTCGCGGATATCGATGAGGATCGCGCCCTTCTCGACGAGATTACGCGCTTGTGCGGGATTGATGGTGGGTAACGACATTCCTGGCTCCTTCTGTTGGCTTATCGGCTTTTCGCTCTGACAGGCGCGCAAAACAGCCTGTAGAACGTGGCGAAGAGCTGCTCGATGCGCGGATCGGCAATGCGATACCAGAGCGTTTGGCTCTCCCTTCGGAACGCGACGAGCCCCTCCTCGCGCATTTTCGCAAGGTGCTGGGACAGGGCCGATTGCGACAGGCCCACGGCTTCAGCGAGGGAACTCACGTTGTCCTCGCCGCATTCAACGAGCTTGCACAGGATCATCAACCGGCGCTCATTGGCCAGCGCCCGCAAGATGGCGGCAACCTCGACGGCCTGCTTCTCGAAGTTTTCCGGATCAAACGTTAGGGACGCCATCGGTCCATCTCTCTTACTTTAGATGTTGCTTATTTAGCTATTGCTAATATATCCGTCAAGACCAACCGGACGCTGACATCAGGAGGTTCCAGACATGTCACGACCCATCATCCGATCATTCTTCGACGAGCCGACCAACACGGTGAGCTACCTGGTCGGCGATCCCGCAACCAAAAAGGCCGCCATCATCGACCCGGTGCTCGACTACGACCACAGTTCGGGTGAGGCGGACACGCGATCCGTCGAGGCGATGCTGAAGGCTGCGGAAGATGCCGGCAACATCATCGAATGGGTGCTGGAGACGCACGCGCATGCCGACCATCTCTCGGGCGCGCCGTTCATCAAGGCAAAGACTGGCGCGAAGATCGGCATCGGGGAGCACATCAAGGATGTCCAACGCATCTTCCGGCCGATCTTCAACGCCACCGACGTGAAGACCGACGGCAGCGATTTCGATCATCTGTTCCGCGACGGCGAGCGCTTCAAGGTCGGCGAACTCGAGGTCGAGGTTCTCTATACGCCGGGGCACACGCCGGCAGACATCTCCTACAAGATCGAGGATGCGGTGTTCGTCGGCGACACTCTGTTCATGCCCGACTACGGCACCGCACGCGCCGACTTCCCCGGCGGCGATGCTCACAGGCTTTACCGTTCGATCAAGCGGCTGCTGGCGCTGTCGCCGGAAACGCGGCTGTTCATGTGTCACGATTACAAGGCCCCCGGCCGTGATACTTTCGCGTGGGAGACCACGGTACGCGAGCAGCGCGAGAACAACGTCCACGTCAAAGACGGCGTATCGGAAGACGAGTTCGTGGCCATGCGGCAGGCGCGCGACACCAAACTGTCGGCACCGAAGCTGCTACTGCCTTCCATTCAGGTCAACATCCGCGCCGGCAAATTCCCGCCGGCCGAAGCCAACGGGGTGCGCTATCTCGCGATCCCCGTGAAACTCAGGGGCGGCGCGCAGACCTGGGTGTAGGCCCCAGACGATCGTTCATGCCGCGGCACCGGTCGCTGATCAGACGTCGAACGTCAGCTCCGACCGAGTGCCGCTGCGCCCTTCGCGGTTCGATATGGTGAGCTTCGCTCCGACCTTGGCGAGCGCGAGCTTGACGATGGCAAGGCCCAGCCCACTTCCGATCGGGCTCCTCAGTCTACCCCGGAAGAAGCGCTTTCCGATTTGATCGAGTTCGTCGGCGGGGATCCCCGGCCCTTCGTCCTCGATGGCGATGGCATTGCCCCGGGCCATCCAGACGACCCGTCCCTCGCTGGTGTATTGCATCGCGTTTTCGTGCAGGTTCCGCAGCGCGAGCTGGAGGCAGTCGGCGTTCGTATTCAGCACCAAGGCCCGGACGCTGGCGTCGATCGTCACCGTCGTCCGTTCGTGCCTTGGCGTGGCGGCGACGATCTCCTCGAGAATCGGACCGACCGCGACCGGCGCCAAGGGTGCATCGACCGCTTCGGAGTCCAGCCTTGCGATCGTCAGCAGTTGGCGCACCAGGCGCGAGCTCCTGTCGACGGCTGTCACGATCTGTTCGAGCGCCCCGCGCAAGACCTTCGGGTCGTCGGCGGCCAAGGCCACCTGGGCCTGCGTCTTCAGGCCTGCCAGCGGCGTGCGCAGTTCGTGCGCCGCGAAGGCAGTCACTTCGCGTTCATGCCGACGCGCGGCTTCCACTCTGCTGAGAAGCCCGTTCAGGGCGACCGCGAGCGGCCTGACCTCGGTCGGAGCACGTTCGGTTTCGACGTGCCGCATGTCGTCCGGCTCGCGCGCGCCGAGGTCCTGAGCCATCTGCCGCAAGGGACGAAGACCCTGCCCCACGCTCGTCCAGATCGCCGCGCCGAGCAGCGGCGCGATCAGCAGCGCCGGCCACATGAGCCCCTTGATCAGGTCGGTCACCAGCCGCTCCCGCAGCCCAACACGGTCCCCCACCATCACGCGGAGATTGTGATCGGCATCCTCGACCGAGAACACGCGCCAGGGTTCGCCGTCGATGATCCGGTCCGAGAACCCTGAGGCGGCGGGTGAGAGCTGCTGATCGGGTGCGCCGCTCGATTTCGCGACCATGCGGCCATCGAGAGACCAGATCTGGCATGACAGTTGACGTTCGTAGCTGCCGAGGGGCTGCAGCGCGGCGGAAGTCGAGGCCCCGGGGAGAGCATCGAAGCTGGATGCCAGAGAGGCCACCATGCGCGCGGCCTCCTGCAGGCGCGTGTCGAGAACATGCTCAACTTCGTCCCTGGTTCCGACGTAGATCCAGACGACCGCCGCTAACCAGACGATCCCGGTGGCTGCGAGCAGCATCGCGAACAATCTCAGTCTCAGGGACCTCATCGGCCCGTCCCCATCCGATAGCCTACGCCGCGCAGCGTCTGGATCGCGTCTTTGCCGATCTTGTTGCGGAGATTATGGATGTGAACCTCGACCGCGTTGCTTTCGACGTCCTCTTGCCATCCGTAGAGGCGCTCCTCAAGTTCGGCGCGCGACCGGACCTGCTCCGGACGCTCCATGAGCGCCGCCAGGATCGCGAACTCGCGACGCGACAGGTTGATCGGCTCACCTGCGACGGTCACGGAGAGATCAGCAGGCGAGAGCACAATGGCGCCGTGGGTCATGGCCGGAGCCGCACGACCGCCTTCCCGGCGGACAATGGCGCGCAAGCGCGCAGCCAGTTCATCCAGATCGAATGGTTTCGCCAGATAGTCGTCGGCCCCTGAATCCAGCCCCGAAACCTTGTCGCCGACGCTGTCACGCGCGGTCAGAAGCAGGACGGGCGTTGCGTCCCGCCGACCCCGGAGCCTGCGCAGCAGATCCAGACCGCTTCCATCCGGCAGCATGATGTCGAGCACGACCGCGGAGTAGTGCGACGCCGCCAGCGCGTGGTCGGCGTCCTCGCAAGTTTCGACCGCGTCGACCGTCGCACCCGTCAACGACAGACCCGCCCGCAGACCGTCGGCCAGGATGGGATCGTCTTCGACCACAAGTATGCGCATCAGCACCTCCGAGGTTCCTCTCGGTCGCCAGCCTTAAGGCTGGCTTAAGGTAGCCCATCCAAGCCGCGGCATCCGCTCACAAAACGCAGGGCGCGCCGAACATGCCGGGCTTTCAGCGACTATCGATCTTATTGTTCGTTCTCATGTTACCGCTCGCGCAGGCGGGGGCGGGAACGCCGCCTCCGGCCGACACAGCCTTCCAATTGAAGGTTTCGCGCGACGACGCCGGGCTGTGGCTCACCTGGGCGATAGGGCCGGGCAGCTATCTCTACCGCGCAATGATCGTCGCCAAGAACGCAATGCCCCCCGGGACCCCTGTCGCGATCCAAACTCCCCAGGGAGAACCGAAGGACGATCCCGATTTCGGGCCGCAGGAGATCTATCGGAATTCCGCGAAAGCCCAGATCCCATCTGCCGACCTGCGAGGGCTGCGCGAGATCGCAGTGACTTATCAGGGCTGTGCGGAACAATACCAAATCTGCTACCCGCCCGTCGCCAAGACGATCGACCTGCAGACGCTGGCCATCAAAGATCGAAACGAAAACGGCGCGACATCATCTGGATCCTCGTCAGAATTCGTGGACGCGCCGGACGTCGCGGGCGCACCGGACGATAGCCTTTCGACGAACGCGACGCCAACCCCTGACCGGGACATCTCCTCCTGGGTGACGCTCGGCGGCATGTTGGTCTCGTTCTTCGGGTTCGGCGTTCTGTTGTCGTTCTCACCCTGCACCTTCCCGCTGGTGCCGATCTTCTTTGGCCTGATGGCGAGGTCGCAGGACCATCTTTCGTTCGGTCGCGGTCTCGTTCTCGCGGCAACGTTCGTCGGCGCGTCGGCCTCGGCCTATGCGGCACTCGGCGCGTTCGCGGCCTGGTCCGGGTCTGGAGAGAACCTGCAAATCCTGCTGCAGACGCCGATCGCCCTCGGCGCAATGAGCGCCGTTCTCGTGGTCCTCTCGCTATCCATGTTCGGCCTGTTCGAGATCCAGCTGCCGGCCTCCTTCGTCGCGCGGATATCGGGCGTGGCCTCCGAAGGCAGTCGCGGGCCGTTGGCCGCCGCCGCCGTTCTCGGGTTCGGATCGGCGCTGATCGCCGGCCCCTGCGTGACACCTCCGCTTGCGAGCGCTCTGCTGTACGTCGCGCGGACCGGCGATGTCGCGCGTGGCATGGCTGCCCTTTTCGTGTTCGGCGTCGGCATGGGAATGCCGCTTCTGGTCTTCGGGGCGCTTGGACCACGCTTCCTGCCGAAGCCTGGTCGCTGGCTCGTCCGCGTCAGGCATGCCTTCGGGTTCATCCTGCTGGCCGTCGCGATCTCGATTTTCTCTCGCGTTTTGTCGCAGCAAACCACGCTGCAGCTCTGGGGCGGGCTCGCGACCGGCGTCTCCGTCTATTTCGGAACTCAATTCCTGATGGTGCAGGGCCGATGGCGCTTTGCTTCCATGGGCCTGGCGAGCATCGCGCTCCTGATCGGTTCGGTCCTGATGATCGGATCGGCAGGCGACGACTGCCTCGACGCGACCCGCATTCTCAATCGGTTCGTGCCTCGCGAGACCGCATCCGAAGCACCAGTCCGAACGATTCGATCGGTCGCCGCGCTGCACGACGAACTCGCCGCGGCCCGCACGGACGGAAAGCCCCTCTTGCTCGACTTCTCCGCCGCGTGGTGTGTCGAATGCAGGGTCATGGATGCCGTCCTGCGCACGCGTGAAGTACGTGCGCGGCTGCAGGATTTCAGAATGGTTCGTGCCGACGTAACCGTCGTCAACGAGGCAAGCCGAGCCCTTATGAAGCGCTTCGACATCGTCGGGCCGCCGACGATCCTGCTGTTTGGCACGCATGGAAACGTCGATCCCGCGGTCAAGATCATCGGTGCCGTCGATGCCAACGCCCTGCTCGGAAAACTGACAGCAGCCAACTCGGGCAACTGACCTCAACTCCCGGAACAAGGAAGACAACATGCTGCGGCATATCTCCAGACGCACGCTCTCCCAGATGATCGCCGTCGCGGGCATCCGCTACATGGTCGGCCCCGCGCACGCCGACGACGCACCCACCGAGGCGGACATATCGCGCGAAGCCATTCTCTACGATCCAGCCGCACCCACCGCGGGCAATCCGAAGGGCGATCTGACGATCGTGGTCTTCTTCGATTACAACTGTCCCTTCTGCAAACAGGCGGAGCCCGAACTCGAGCGGCTGGTGAAGACCGATGGCAAGATTCGCCTCGTCTACAAGGATTGGCCGATCCTCACGCCGGATTCCATCAAGGGTGCGCAGTGGGCGCTGGCCGCGAAGTATCAGAACCGCTACGACGCCGCGCATCTCGCGATGATGGGAATTCCCGGGCCGAAGATACCCGCCGAGCGGATGCGGGAAGCGATCGCGAAGTCCGGAGTCGATATGGACCGTCTGGATGCGGATCTTCAGGCCCACGGCGACGAGATCACCAAGATCCTGCGACGCAACCTTGCCCAAGCGGACTCGCTGGGGCTGATGGGCACGCCCGCCTACATCGTCGGTCAGTACCGTGTAACGCAAGCCCTGAACTACGAAGGCTTCAAGCGCGTCGCCGCCGACGCGCGCGCCCGCGCGGCAAAGAAATGAGCGATCGCGGAGCACTTTTAAGCCTGGCTTAAGCTCCGGACCGAGACTGGCGCCCGCGCTCAGGCAGGCCCTCCCGAAGGAATAAAGCATGACGCTTCGAAAACAATGGTGTGTGTGTGCTGCGGCACTGCTTCTGCCGGCCGCGCTGGCGGGCTGCGTTTCCGACTCGGACATCATGCCCAAGGCCGCGGGGGCGACCTACGCACCGACCTTCGACCTACGCTACGGCGCGGTCTCGGACGGCGCCTACACCGTTGCGGCCGTTCCCGTCGGCGATCTGAAGACCCGTTACATGCGTCAGCTCGTCGACGATCCGACCGGACAGCCAGCCGGAACCGTTGTCGTGGATCCGAAGAACCGCTTGCTCTACTTGGTGCAGGAAGGCGGCAAGGCGCTGCGCTATGGCGTTGGCGTTGGCAAGGAAGGCATGGCATGGTCGGGTACCGCCAATGTCGCGATGAAGCGCGAGTGGCCGCGTTGGACGCCGACCAAGGACATGATTTCGCGCGAGCCTGGCAAATACTCCAAGTGGGCCCGAGGCATGGAGGGCGGCACGCAGAACCCGCTCGGCGCGCGTGCGCTCTATTTGTTCAAGGATGGTAAGGACACACTGTACAGGATTCACGGCACCAACGAGCCATGGTCTATCGGCCAGGCGATGTCGTCCGGCTGCATTCGCATGATGAACCAGGACGTGATGGATCTCTATCCTCGCGTGCCGCCGGGAGCGAAGGTCGTGGTGCTTCCGGCGACTGGCGTCGAGACCGCCGCCTTCGCCGGATGACGGGATTCCCATAGGCCCATTGACGGACGGATAGGAACCTATTTAGAGCGTTGGCTCTGGCAATCTGACGGAGGAGGTCGTCGTCTCCGTCGGGCCGGCCGATTTCACGAAATGACGCAGCCGGTCCTTCAGGTCGAAAAGCTCGTCCAGCGGCATGTTCAGGAAGCAGTAGAACTCGCCGAGCATCTGTTCGGTTCGCTTGCGCAGCGACACCCCTTGAGGCGTCAGGTCGACGAGCACCCGCCGCTCATCGTCGGCCTGCCGGCGCCGTGTCACCAACCCCTTGGCCTCGAGCCGCTTGAGCATCGGCGAGAGCGAGCCGAGGTCCATTTGCAGGGCCGTGGCCAGGTCTCCGACACCTCGCGCCCCGCGCTCCCAAAGCACCACGAGAACCAGATATTGCGGATAGGTGACGCCGAGCTTTTTGAGAAAAGGCACGAACAGGCGCGTCATGTGATTGCTGGCGGCATAGAGCGCAAAGCAGAGATGATTGTCGAGCCCAGGCATTTCGACCGGTGCGATGGAGCTCTGATCTGCATTGGTTCGTGTGTCGCGCCGCATTTTCATCGTTCGTGTCGTCATTCTTGGCCCGCTCGCAAAGCAAATCGTCGCGCCAAATCCTAGCGTTAGCCCTCGTGGAAGCCAAGTCGTATGGGCCGCGATTTGATCCGGAGGCATCATATCTTAGGGCAAACATTTGACTCAGTTTATATTGTATGCAAAGTATTTGTGTCTCATCTAAATGAGGCATCCGGCCGCTGGGCCGGATCTACAAATGAAAACATCAGGGAGGGATTGCCATGTCGGACGTGGATCGGCGTGCTTTCGTGGGAACGACCGCGGTTGGATTGGCGGCCGCAATTTTCTCCGCCTCGTCGGCGGAAGCAGCAGGCCAGAGCGGCTACTTCGTGATCGCGGAAATCGTGTCCAAGAAGGACAAGGCGGATGAGCTGCGCGCCTTGCTCGTTCCCTTTGCCGAAACGTCGGCCAAGGAGCCGGGCTGTCTGGTCTACACGCTGATGGAAGTCATCGGTGAGCCGGGTCGCTTCCTGACCTTCGAGCGCTGGAAAGACAAGGCCGCTCTCGACGGCCACATGGTGACGCCGGACATCAAGGCGATCGTGCCCAAGCTCGAACCCGTGCTGGCAAAGCCGTTCACCCAGATTTTCCTCGAAGCGCGAACGGGCGGATAGGTCGGGGATCTCGCGCGACGGCGCAGCATCATTCGACGGCGGGCCGATCCTCTCCAGGGCGGCCCGAATAGCGCTCATCCGACAATTCAGCTTCGTTCAGGGAGGAAGGAATGCGTGGTTTCATCTGTGGATTGGCTGTGGTTGCAACGCTCGCGATCGGTGCTCCGGCGTCCGCCGGCGATCTGACGAGCATTGAACTCGATCCCAGCGGCAAAGCGGTCGCGGTCAAGAAAGAGCCTGGGAAGCTCGTGTCGATTCCGGACATTGGCGGCAGACCGAACAAGGGGTTCGATTATGCGGCGCTCTATCAGGTCCCGCCGAACAGCATCGACATCGGCAAAGGCATCAACGTGATGCGCGGGCATGTCGACGCCAGAGGCTCGATCGCGCTGCACGAGGGACCGGAGGAGCAGACCTACGTTCTTTACGTCATCAGCGGCACCGGCACGATGTCGTTGAACGACAAGGACGGCAAGGCGTACGGCGAGATCGCCTACAAGCCGGACGACGTTATCCTGTTCCAGCCGCACACTTGGCACGCATGGGTCAATGGCGACACGCCGTTCGAATTCCTCGGCTTCGACATGCAGGCCAAAAAGTAAGGAGCGGCGGATTTCTCGCACAGAGAGCCAGCGGCCGGGCTGTCGGCCGAACAACATGAGGGGAGGATCAAGTGTCCAATGTCATTCTGCACCATTACGCGCTCTCGCCCTACTCGGAGAAGGTGCGGCTCGCCCTGGGTCTGAAGAATATCACCTGGAGCTCCGTCGACATCCCGGTTTGGACGCCGCGCCCCAAGCTCACGCCGATGACCGGAGGCTATCGAAAAACCCCGATCCTCCAGATCGGTGCAGAGTTCTACTGCGACACGCTGCACATCCTTCAAGCGATCGAGAAATTGGGCCAGCGCGGCGCGCTCTATCCAAAACGGCAGGAAGCCATGGCAAAGGCTTTCGGCTGGTGGATCGAGAAGAGCTCGTTCTTCAACGCCGTATGCCTGACCATCGGCAACATGCCCGGGATTCCCCAGGAGCTGATCGACGAGCGGCGTCCGCTGTTTCGCGTCAACCTCGACCCCGGCGAATTGCGTTCCAAGCGTCCGCTCTACCTGCAGAGGCTTGACGCGCAACTCGCGTGGCTCGCCGAAATCCTCTCCGACGGCCGCAAGTTCATCCTCGGGGACGAACCGTCCGCCGCAGATCTGTCGGCCTATCATCCGCTGTGGTTTGCGCGGCAAAATGGCGGCACCGAGGTCAACGATCTGATCGCTTTCGCAAGCGTGATCGATCCCTGGTACAAGAGAGTAGCAGCCATCGGCCACGGCAAATCCTCGGAGATGACACCCGACCAGGCGATCGAGGTCGCGCGGACCAGCCGGCCGAGCGAGCCCGACGAGTGGTGGCCCGAGGCCCAGAACATCGGGCTCCGGCGCGGCGATTGGGTCAGTGTGACGCCGGACGACTATGGCAACGCCGTCAATGGAAAGTTGCTCGCCTGGACCGCCGACGAGGTGGTGATCCGGCACGAAGATCCCTCGGTGGGAGAAGTGAACCTGCGCTTCCCGCGTGTCGGCTTCGACACGGCTCCGGCGGATCGAAAGGCTAATTGAGCATGCCGGTCGCGAGGCTGATTGGGCGTTCGCGCAGAGTACCCCAGACATGAGAAAGCGCCCGTGGGGGGCGGGCGCTTTCTGTAGTCGACTTGGGGTTGGGGTCGTCTACATATCCACGTGGCGACTTTGGGGGGCTGGTAAAGAGCCGCGTGAATTCCTGAAACTCAAAATCTCCTTAGCGAACGAGCGATGCGTCCGAGCTGGTGACCACGACCGGCTTGCCGGCCTTGATGACGCGAGCAGTCTGTGTGAGGCCTTCATCCGATCCCGTGCGCGCCGAGATGCCAAAGCCCGCAACTGCGATGCCGGCAACGAGCGCCACGGCCACCACCTTGAGGTGGGTCGAGCGGTCCGCGCTGTAAATCGAGTGGTTCATGGAAGCCTCCTGCCGCCATCTACCCGAAGTAGTCGCCAGCCTGTTCAGGCAGGTTCATGCTTCCGGTGCCCAACAACCTAGTATTGGGGGGATTCGTTCCCAAGGGGCCATCACAAGAGCGTGATAGGACGTGAAAGATCGCGATTAAAAGCGGCGCTCGATCGTTCGATTTCGCAATTATTTCAAAGGTATAATTTGCTCGTAAGGCGCCTCGTCAGCGTTTGGGCGGCAAGGCGCCAGGAACCCAAAAACCATTTGCCTGTGGCCGAAAAACACACGGCTTCTTAAGGCAAATCAGATGCTTCCGACCGTTTTCAACCTCGCCCTAGGATGAATTTCGGCTTGTGACAGAACCGTCGTCTGAGCCCGGAACCGCTCGACCAGGGAGCGGACGAAGGGACGAATTGCCGCAGAGGTCACCAGTACCGGCGCCTCGCCTTCGCGCGCGGCGCGCTCGAAGGCTTCGCGCACGCCAGTCATGAACTCCGACAGTTTCGAGGGCTGCATCGCAAGGCTCCGCTCCTCGCCCTGGCCGATGATGGATTCGGCAAAGGCCTGCTCCCATTTCGCCGACAGCGCGATCAGCGGCAGATAGCCGGCATAGGAGGTGTTTTGCGCGCAGATCTGCCGCGCGAGGCGCGCGCGGACATGCTCGACCATGGTCGCGGGATTGCGCGAGAAGGCGAGCGAATCGGCGATGCCCTCGAGGATGGTCGAGAGATCGCGGATCGAGATGCGCTCGGCGAGCAGCAGCTGCAGCACGCGCTGGATGCCGGAGACCGTGACC